>CAZYES010000008.1:35884-36112 GCA_964646515.1 uncultured Candidatus Saccharibacteria bacterium
TTTTTTTAATAAATACATTAAAATTCTTTTTTTTTTTTTTTTTCCCCCCCCCCCCCCCCCCCCCCCCCCCCGTATCACGCGCCAAAAACGATTAGCTGTTAGACAGTCTCCGTGATAAGCCCATAAATATCGCTTATATTAAGCATTACTTGGTTCCATTCCTGTCCTACCTTTGCAACAAGTAGGACAGGAGATAAAAATGGAACTATAACTTTGAAGTTGAGAGAT
>CAZYES010000009.1:0-33787 GCA_964646515.1 uncultured Candidatus Saccharibacteria bacterium
TTGGTTTTAGCGATATACCTTTCTTTTTCAATATCTACTGCTGGACCAGTATTTGCGAGTACCACTGACGGTACGGTAAGTACTGCATCGACTAGTCGTTATGCCTATATGGAGTCTGGAAGTTGGATAGACTTCGGCACAACGTTTGGTGATGTACATGTCACAGACTCTGCTTTGACGGGATACGCATGGAGTGCGGAGTTTGGCTGGATTTCGTTAAATTGTTCCAATACCAGCTCTTGCACTACAGTTGATTATAATGTAGTCAATGACGGCAATGGCGTGCTGTCAGGATATGCATGGAGCGAATCCGCTGGATGGATAGACTGGAAACCTACTTATGGTGGCGTCACGATAGATTCTTCGGGGGTGTTCAACGGAAGGGCTTGGAGTGATCAAACCGGCTGGATTACGTTCAATTGTTCTACAGATACTTCGTGTGACGGCGTTGATTATCGAGTAGTAACGGATTGGAGACCAGTAAGTTCCAGGGCGTCTACGATTGTGGCGTCAGTTGGTAATACGGTTCTTTCTTCTTCGTCAGGATCTAAAACTTGGTACTATTACATCCTTCGTCCTATTTCGATTGCGAAAAATACTGTCGCTGGCATCGCGGAAAAGATCGGAGACGTTTTGTCCGGTGTCTTGTCTAATGAACCGAAAACTGTCTTGCCGGTCGTAGAGGAAGTTATAACCAAGTTATCGCCACTTTCAATGATGGGGAAGTGGAATCTATTGCCAGTGGACAAGATCAATGAGTTTGCTTTGGCACCTCTTCCTGGATCTGTACGAATGTTGGTTGAAAAATTTCCAGAACTTGCCAAGACATTTAAGGCTGTGGGCATAAGTAAGATGAGCGATCTGAACAGACTTTCTGGAGGAAAATTTGTTTTGTCTGGCATAAGTAAGGAAGCAGGTATCGCCGGAGGAGCCAGCGTCCCGATCGCTTCTCTCACTGCTTCGCAGAAAAAAGCGTTGCCATCGGATATCGTTTTTGCTAAGGCTGGAAGTTTGATAGATTACAGCATTTTCCTGACGATTGACAACGACGGTACTGCCAATCAAAAGATTGCGACTATCGTTGGGAAACCCGTAGAATTGGCTGTCAAAGTTGACAAACCCGCCACATCTGTGAAGGGTTACTTAACAATCAAGAACTTGGATCGGCGATCCGCTAGCCGATCTGTACCAGTGACTTCTCTTTTGGCTGCGCCGATAATGGCTACGCTAGCTCTTGGCAATACATCAAACGCAATTGACGAGGACACTGGTGAATCAGATATTCAAACTGAAGACAAATTGGTCTTACAACGATTTGATTATGCTGACCCAGACAATGACGGAATATACACGGCGAGCATCAATGCTCCCATGGTTCATGGCGAATATGAGATCATTTCTGTCATTGATTATCGAGACAAATCACTAGGCAAAAAAGAGTTGCGTCTCATAGCTGTGGTCGATCCAGAAGGGTATGTTTATGAGCCAAATGGCAATAAAGAGACACGTATTCCTGATGCTAAAGTGACTTTATTTATAAAAGATCCACAGCATGGAGAGTTTACTGTCTGGTCGGCCAAGGATTATCAGCAGGTAAACCCACAGAGAACGGACAAAAGCGGTACGTATTCATTTCTAGTACCAGAAGGCCTGTACAAGCTGACAGTGTCGGCGCCTGGTTATTATGATTATGAAGGTGAAGAATTTACAGTCCAAGAAGGGCATAATGTACATGAAAATATTGCAGTGAAAGCCAAGAGTTGGTGGCGGACACTGTTTGGCCTGCATTGAATCATTGAGCATTAGTTCTTGGAGTGTTTAATAAAATCTAAATCAAATGAAATGAATAAAAGATCAACCATTATAATTATTATTGTAATATTGCTTATTGGCAATGTTTATTTTGCGATTCAGTCATCTCTCAAATCAAGCCAATTGGCGTCTATCAATGCACAAATTTCTATCGTTAGTACCAATCAGAAGATCTTGGGTTTCTCGCGTATGTTCATTGATGATGTTTTGAATTCTGACAAGGAAGTTGATTTTGATACTCGACTCAAACTGGAAAATGCTGTTCGTGATATCAAGGATCCGGAGATTCTCGCTCAATGGAGTAAGTTCGTAAACAGCGAAACCGAAGCACAAGCGCAGGTCGAGGTGAAAAATCTCTTGGCGTTGCTTATGAAGAAAATTTGAGCGGGACGCCATCTGATCGATCTCGGTTGTTGTTTGATATCAAGTGTTACTGATTGTTAGAATCGGGCATGACTCGGTTGCGTAAATCCATAAAATAGCTATACTATTCAACATGTTAAAACATCGCGCCCGAGCCGTCTTCTTGCTCATATTTGCTACTGCCGTAGGCTATTTTGTTTACGTATCCAATGGACCGGATAGTAGTCGACCATTTCGTTTGGGCTTGGATCTGTCTGGTGGGACTCATCTAGTCTACAAGGCCGATGTTTCCAAGCTAGATACCACTGATATTTCCGACTCTATGACTTCTTTGCGCAATGTCGTGGAACGCCGTGTTAACTTGTTTGGAGTCAGTGAGCCTCTGGTGCAGACCGAACAAGGTACAGCCCTAAGTTCAAAAGAAAGTGCTTACAAACTTATTGTAGAATTACCCGGTGTTACCGATATTGATGAAGCGGTCAAATCTATAGGCGCTACGCCTATGCTCGATTTTAGATTGTTGACGGACACGGAAATGCGAGCCTTTCAAGCTTCCAGTACTTCTGCCGTTTTGGGCACAACCACAGCAGAACAAGAGACGGCGTTCATAGCAATATTTAAACCGACTGGTTTGGAAGGTAGTATGGTCGGCAAGGCAAGTCTGCAATTCAATCAGACTACCAATCAGCCCACGGTGGGCCTATCTTTCAATACTGAAGGCAAACAACTATTTGGGGAGATAACTAAAAATCATGTCGGTGATTACATAGGTATTTTTCTCGATGGCAGATTGATTTCATATCCCGTCGTTAGAGATGCCATTCTAGACGGCAAAGCGGAGATTAGCGGTGATTTTACCATAGATGAAGCAAAGACATTGGTTCGTAATATCAACTATGGCGCTCTTCCAGTTCCGATTACTTTGATCTCTACACAAACTATAGGTCCCTCACTCGGTCAAGAAGCAGTCAATGGCGGAATCAAAGCCGGCATAGTCTCCTTTGTTATAATTGCTCTATTTCTTATAATTTGGTACAGACTTCCAGGATTCGTCGCGGTTATTGCCTTGGGTGTTTATACGGTCATTATGTTAGCTCTGTTCAAACTGATACCAGTCACGCTCACTGCTGCGGGTATTGCCGGTTTCATTATTACTATAGGGATGGCTGTGGATGCTAACATTCTTATCTTCGAACGTATGAAAGAAGAGTTGAGTCGCAATCGTAGTATTTGGGACGCTATGCACGAAGGGTTCGCTCGCGCGTGGTTATCTATTCGAGATTCGAATATCTCTAGTATAATCACCGGTCTGATCTTGTATTATTTTGGTAGTACTTCCGTTGTTACGGGATTTGCCTTGGTGTTTGTAATTGGCGTTTTTGTTTCGATGTTCACGGCAATCACCGCTTCTAGATTGTTTCTTTATGCAGTTGCGCCGGTACATACTACGAAATTGTCGGCTTTTCTTATCAGTAATGGATTTAATTTGAAACGATAAAAACATGTGGGTTGTAAATAACAGAAAAATCTTTTATGTATTCTCGGGTATCCTCATTACCATATCCTTATTGTCTTTGATTTTTTGGGGACTAAAGTTAGGAATTGATTTTACTGGCGGTACGTTGATAGAGATCTCATATCCTGGCGATCGTCCCAGCCAAGACCAAATTGCCACAGAGTTGGCTACTATCGACCCAGTTGCTTCTATTCGCCCCAGCACCACGAAAGACGGTAAGCAAGAGTATATTGTTCGTATGAGGCCTGTTGATCAGAATGAGAAGACAGCCGTTCTCAATGCTTTGTTCGTGAATGAATACGCTTCTACAACAGCCACATCCTCATTGACTACAGGTACGGTGGAGACGTTTGATTCGATTGGTCCGATTCTTGGCACGGAGGCTTTGCGCAAAGCCTATGTGTCTATCGCTTTGGTTATTCTTGGAATCGTTCTTTTCATAACATTTGCTTTTCGAAAAGTCTCACAACCAATTTCTTCTTGGAAATATGGGCTAACGGCTATTATTGCCCTAGTCCATGATGTTTTGATTCCAATTGGCGTTTTCTCGATTCTAGGCCACTTTGCTGGTTACGAAGTCGATACTCTTTTTGTCACGGCGTTGTTGGTCATTCTTGGCTTCTCTGTGCACGATACGATCGTAGTCTTTGACCGAATCCGCGAAAATCTTCGTTTGGCCCCGATCAAAAAACCATTTATGACAGTAGTAGGCGAGAGTATCAGTCAGACGATGGTAAGATCAATCAATACTTCTATGACCACACTCATCGCTCTTGTGGTGCTTTATATTCTTGGTGGTTCAACAACTGAACATTTCTCACTTGCTCTTATTATTGGTATAGCCGCTGGGACATATTCCTCAATATTTATTGCTTCGTCACTTCTAGTTACGATCGAAAAGTGGGGTTGGGTAAAGTAATTAAAATAGCCCTATTTTTGAGGTTTTATTGACAGCGTTGTCGGTATTGACTTTATTTTTTATTCAAGTAGTATGATACTCACGCTGTTTTACTACAGTTACCTTTGTTGATAGTCGAATGTCTGAACTGTATGTACTGACAGTTGTACTTTGAAAGACTCATAAGTTAATTAGAGAATAGTGGCCGCCTTTATTCGTATTTGCGAATTATGGCGAGCCAATGCAAGTAATCATATATTCAATTGATTCAAAATAAGAGCATAGGACTATACACCTAAAACGAAAATAAAAAATAGTACTTTCTATTTTGTTCCGTTCGCTTTTAGTTAAGAGTTTGATCCTAGCTCAGGATGAACGCTGGCGGCGTGGATAAGGCATGCAAGTCAAGGGGACCAGCACCACTTTTATCGTAATCACAATAGATTTGGTGATTGTTATAAAAGTGGTGTTGGTAACCGGCAGACGAGGTAGTAATAATCAAGTATGTACCGGAGAGTTGGGCATAGCTAGTCGAAAGATTAGGTAATTCCCAATAGTCCCCAAGAGCAATCAAGGGGTAAAGTTTTTCGCTCTCTGAACAGCTTGATCGGTATCAGCTAGTTGGTAAGGTAATGGCTTACCAAGGCTATGACGCCTAGGGGACCTGAGAGGGTGATCCCCACCGATGGGACTGAGACACGGCCCATACACCTACGGGTGGCTGCAGTCGAGAATCTTCCGCAATGGACGAAAGTCTGACGGAGCGACGCCGCGTGGAGGATGAAGTTCTTCGGAATGTAAACTCCTTTTGCCAGGGAAAAAGTTATTGATTGTACCTGGAGAATAAGAAGTTGCTAAACTCGTGCCAGCAGCAGCGGTAATACGAGTGCTTCAAGCGTTATCCGGAATCATTGGGCGTAAAGGGTGCGTAGGCGGCTTTGTTAGTCTCACGTTAAATCTTTCGGCTCAACCGAGAGTCCGCGTGGGAAACGGCAAGGCTTCGAGGACGGGAGAGGTCTCTGGAACTCATGGTGTAGCGGTGAAATGCGTTGATATCATGGGGAACACCAAAAGCGAAGGCAAGAGACTGGTCCGCTCCTGACGCTCCAGCACGAAAGCGTGGGTCGCGAATGGGATTAGATACCCCAGTAGTCCACGCCCTAAACGATGATCTCTAGCTTTGAGGAGTATCGACCCTCTTCGAGGCTAAGCTAACGCGATAAGAGATCCGCCTGGGTAGTACGGCCGCAAGGTTGAAACTCAAAGGAATAGACGGGGACTTGCACAAGCGGTGGAACATGTGGCTCAATTCGACTCTAAACGAAGAACCTCACCAGGCCTGGAAATCCAGACGAAGACTCTCAGAAACGGGAGTCGTCGCAAGACGGCTGGACAGGTACTGCATGGCTGTCGTCAGTTCGTGGTTTGAACTGTTCCCTTCAGTGGGGTAACGAACGCAACCCCTGTTGCCTGTTATAAGTATCAGGTGAGACCGCCCCCACCTACGCTCCTCTCGGAGCTTCGGTGGGCGCGGCCGCCCTCAATTTGATGGGCGGCTTGCCCGCCGTAGCTTCCCGATCAGGGAAGCGGAGGTGGGGGAGGAAGGTGGGGATGACGCCAAGTCAGCATGGTCCTTTGACGGCCTGGGCTGCACACGTGTTACAATCGCATCTACAACGGGACGCAATACCGATCGAAGGTGGAGCAAACCCTTATAAAAGATGCGCCAGTTCGGATAGAGGTCTGCAACTCGACCTCTTGAAGCCGGAATCGCTAGTAATCGCAGGTCAGCTATACTGCGGTGAATACGTTCTCAAGTCTTGTACTCACCGCCCGTCAACCCAAGGGAGTCGGTGGTGCCCGAAATCTCGCCGAAAGGTGGGCCTAAGGCAAAATCGATGACAGGGGGTAAGTCGTAACAAGGCACGGGTAGCGGAAGCTGCTCGTGGAATATTTCAAAGAATCAACCGTTCAGTACCATTCGCGTGCGAATAGTGCTGGACTTATAGTCGATATGTTCATTATGAATATTGGTGATCGCTTTCTGACCATATACAAAAGCGCTTAGTCTCCAAAGATAGGGGACACATATGGGAATTATCAATTGAAATTCTCATAGGCGAACGGAACAAAATAAAGAGTACTATTTTATCTAACTTTTAGATTGTAGACGACAAGATAATCATCAAAAAACGCCCGTATTCGGGCGTTTTTTATGTATTGACTTTAACTCTTATATATGATATACTTCTCGCAGAGTGCAACGATGGTTCGTAACCATCAAAATAATTGAATTATGAAAGAACTTGAGGACCTTGAGAACATCGTAGGAGGGTCAGTGCCACCATTGCCTGGCGAGAACTATGTCGAAGAGATGTCACTCCGGGAGAGTACCGAGCGAGTGATCATGACCCGCGTAGCGATTATCGTGACCTTTCTGTCACTGGTAGGAGCCATCGTCTGGAACATTATGTGGGTCAAGCCCCATGACCAGATGCTAGAGAGGGAGTTCGGAGACAGGCCAGCTAATATTCGCTGATTCAAGTATTTATCGCGCCGGAAGGATTCTATTTCCTCCGGCGCTAAATTTTTGCCTATTTTTCATGTTTGAATCATAGTAATCGAGTGGAGGAGGGCATGTGGCGGAATTGGTATATGCGTATGTTTCAGGTGTGTATGGGGCAATCCTTGGAGGTACGGATCTTCTCGTGCCACGGTCGCAATCGATTTTGAGATTCGAGGTATTTCATTATGTTTAATTTCACAAATTCTTGGTGTATAATCATTTTATGGAATCAGAACCAAAACCCGTTCGCATTTCTCAAGAAAGAGGGAAGGAGCTTTTCGAGAGGTTGAGGTCTTCTCTTGATGCTGGTAAGTCTGGAGAAGAACGTGAGAAAATGGCAGATCCTATTACGAATGGACCAAGACAAAAAGAGGTGAAAAAAGATTCTTTGCCTAAGTCGGAAAAAAGTCCTGGTTATTTGGTCGAATGGGAGAGAAAAAAAGAGCAGGAAGAAGACGAGTGGTCTAAGAGATTTGGTTCAGACAAGAAAGAATGACCTGCTCATGCGCCCTAGCTTTTTTGTCTTTTTTTTGTTAATTTTTGTTGTGTATAATGTTAAAGTTGATTGAGTCAGGTTTATGCGCGCATAGCTCAGCTGGTCCCCCTTCGCTCTTTACTCGCTTTGCTCGTTCCTCCTTCGCTCTACGAGCTACGGAGGACAAGTCAGGGATTCGGAGGGACAAGTAGGTCGATGACACTAGACGCGTAAGAGAATGTTAAAGTTAATAAGGTTAGATTTATGCGCGCATAGCTCAGTTGGTAGAGCACACCACTGATACTGGTGGGGTCCTAGGTTCGAATCCTAGTGCGCGCACAATAGTTTGATATCATTAGTTTTTGGTGCTTTTGCAAGAGCTGAATACGGACTTTTGAATTGGTATTGAGCCACAGTTTTGTCTTTGATCGAAGCGTTCGAAAGTAACTTTTCTAGCATCTTTCGCTTTTCCTGATCATCAACGACTAAATACCTAGCCGAGGCTTTGTTGCCGTCCAGGAATACATTTTTGACCTGTTCGAAAGTAGCAGCCGTTGGTCTGGTTTTGGCCTGAATATCTTTGATCTGCTTCTTGATCTCCACACGCTTGTTTTCGATCTCCTGTAGCTTGAGCTTGTAGACTTCTTCTCTGATGAGTTTGGAGCTGTAGCCGTCTGTGAGTGTTAACTCTCTTTCTAGGAGTAAATTAAGCTCGCTAGAGAGGTTTTCCAGTGGTAATCTGGTGCGGTCTGCTTGCTCATTGTATTTGACTCTGTAAGCCTCGCCGGAGATGGCGATCATTTCCTCGTCGATTTTGAGGTCCAGGAATTTCTGGGAGATGAGCCCATCAACATATTCAGAACGCATATACTTTTTGTGTTCCTCGCAATTGCCTTTGCCATTAGTGCAGTAATAATACTTGAAGCCCTTTTTGGTATCACAAGTTAAGGCACAGCCGCAGGAGGCGCATGTAAGGAAGCCGCGGGCTGAATAGAAATGCTTTTTGACCTTGGGATGAAGCTTGCCGTTGAGAACATCTTGAACCTTGTCGAATAATTCCTTTGAAATGAGAGGCGTATGTTTTCCTTCATATATCTTGCCATCTCTTTCCATGAAGCCCATATAGAATTTATGGGAAAGGTTTCTGTGAATTTGATTCTTGCATACCTTGCCGCCAGAAGTGGTGCGTAGGCCTTCTTGGTAGAGAATGTCGCTGATCTGTTTAACGCTGTAGCCGCCTGTAGCGTATAGTTCAAATGCACGAACAATGTACGGTGATACTTTCTTGTCGATCTTAATGGTTTTCGTGCCACGATCGTTTACATACCCGAACGGGGCGCGACTAGGCCAGCCGCCGTGTTCCATTTTGGCACGATTACCACGCTTCACATTGATACTTAAATCTCGGATATACTGATTAGCCATGGCCTGTTCAATGCTCATCAAAAGCACGTTGTCAGATGGAAAATAGCTTTTCTCAAATGTTCGGATGCACTTGATCTTGCCCGTTTGCAGAAGCCACTGAATTTGTCCGCCATCAACAGGATTCCTGGTGAGACGATCGATTTTCCAGCAGAGAATAGCATCGGCTTTACCGGCGGAAATCATGGCGATCATTTCATTGAATACAGGGCGGCCCGGAGCTTTGGCAGATTTCTTTTCGGTTAAAGTCTGGACAATCTCAATACCTTGGGCCTTAGCCAGATCAGTCAGCTCTTTTTGTTGCGATTCCAGAGACAGCACTTGCTTGTCTTCGGTATCAGTGGATTTTCTACAGTAGAGAATATATTTCATGGATATGATTAGATTAGGTTGATAATGTGATTATGAGAATGTAATTGTTGGAAGTGTACTCCTAAAAAATATTCAAGACAAATTTTCTGGAGGGTTTTTCGGTGGATTTTCTGTGGAGAGTTTGTAAATGCGGTGACGAGCAGTGCCAAGCCAATGAGTTTCGTATAATTTTTCAGATTCCGGTAAGTCGGGATTGACCTCTGCATCTTCCAACATGACGCTCATGGCGAAGTTGCTCAATCCGCCGTGAACGACTGGACGCTTCAGATTCCTCGAACATACATACGCCTTTTGATTCATGAGTCTGTGATCAATGAATGACTTAGCCATGTACTTTGATAGATATCCCGATAATCGTTCATTTCCATCAGTCTGCTTCAAATAGATGAATCCATGTCCCCAGAGTCCCGCAAGAAGTCTTGTATCTCTTTCTGTGTCAAAGACACTGTGGGGTAACCCCCAGACAAGAGCATGGAAATGAACTGCTCCACGTGCTTGAAATTCCGGGACGGCGATGTACCGGAATTGAGAGCCATATCTATACCGGAGAGCCTGTATGAAAGCTCCGAAATCTCTGTAGCCGACACGGATATCGGTTTGGTTGTCCCGGTACGTGCAAGTAACGAGTAGAGGATGTTCAAATCCGCCAAGGTTAGCCATGACGAGGCGTCGAAAAGCCAGTTGAGCACGCACTGCATTGTCCTTCCTCTTGCCTTCGAATTCTGCGGGTGAAAGCGGAGCTTTTCCGTCATCATCCATACTCTGACGAATAGCTCGGCGTGTATGCTTTCTTTGTGTTTCTCTAGGTATTTGGAGATCTCTTCCATATGTGTATGTTTCGATTATGTTTCCGTAGCTAATAAATTTGTTGTATCCCATCTTCTTTCTTCCTTTGTTAGGCAATAAGCAAGTCAGCATGCGTCCCGTCCGCCGCGCTAAAGCGTTGGCTGGACGGGACGCTCTCTCACGGTTGAAAGTGCATCATATTTCGGATTGGCGAACTCCAGGAATGATTCGTAGAGATCGGCAAAGCTGTTCAGGTATTCCTTTGCCGTGGCATCAGAAATATCCTCGCCGGTGCGGGTCTTCCAATAGGTTTGTAACCTCGTGATGAGTTGTTTGTTAAATTCGACCACGAGTTAATGGTCGCAATTTGGCGAATATACCTCTAGATTACTGACAGGCTGAAAAAGCCCGTGGTTAGGGCATATATCACTTCCTCGTGAACACCACCTAAAAGTTACCGCTTGATCGTCACTGCATACACATCTTTGTTAATGGAGTACCCGCCAGTGTCCACGCTCAATATCAGATCATCAGAAAGATCGAGTTTGTTTTTGAATAGTTCGTTGATTTCCGGTATGGATTTCATGGTCACGACCTTATCTTGCCGCGTCACTCGATTCAATTCTGCGAGACTGCAAATATCCTTACTCACCAGGTGCTTTATGAGCTTCATTCTCTTGCTAATACGCTCTATGCTATACGCCATTTGCTCCTTGCCTTCCTGGTATATGCCCTTATTGTCATCAATAACGATCTTAATCCTATCGTCCACCTTTTCTTCTTGAAATTTGATCACCGGCAATTCGAGGGTTTTCTTTACCAGTCCAGCGTGTAATTTTTCCATGTATACAGCTATATCGTCTATCGAGAAGTGATATTTGAGCCGGGTCCATAGGATTTTTGCAGGTTCAAAATTCCCGAATACTGATGAGAAGAAAATATCCGTAAAATACTCGGCGTTATTTTTGCTTTGTTCTTTTACAGAAAGAGCCCGGCCAGTCAGAGATTCTGCCGGCGACAAGGTCGGCGATTCCTTGTAATTTTTCATCGGCAGATATATTCTCTCGTTTAACTTGTTATACCCAAAAGAATATGACTGATCTTCAATTCGTTTGATTGCCTCCGTTTTCTCTTTTGCCGTCAGCTTTTCATCAGAATTCACAATTGTTTTCTTGTCCTCGATTACTTGTCCTTCCTCGTCAATTATTCGTTGTAGATTATTTTGACCATGAATGATGTCGAAATACTCGTATATGCTTCTAAATATTCCATAGAAACTTTTCTTGTCTAAAGCATTAAGAAATTCACGATATTTCTGGTCAAGTTGTGAGATCACGAGATCCATTTATATATTCTAACACCGGCATAAAATATTGCCTGTGGCGCCTCCCGCTCCAACCGCCTTTTCCGGGCAGGTCGTGCGCGGCCGCTTGTGCAGGGCGCCTGGTAGTAGAGAGTACGGGCGCGTACACCTCCGCCCTAATAGAGTATGTGGCGCGCCTTACGCTCCTGTTCGTATGGCTCCGCTTACCCGACAGTCTGTAACGCACAGACAGTCGGCCACTCTCACCATACCAACAGGAGCTAGGCGCGAATTGAGTCCGTGGTGACGGGCGGAGGTCAACGCGCCCTATCTACCAAGCGTCTCGCGCACCACCAGCCCTCCAAAGGCGGTAGAACGGGAGGCGAAGAAACTTTATGGAACCCCTTTATAATAGTGATATTCTATTGTATTATTACAGCATGAAAAAATCTTTAATATCAATCTTGTCACTTACCATAATCCTTTGTGCTTTTGTCGCATTGTCACAACCCAGAACTGCCGAGGCGGCCTTTTTGCCTCAAGGGGTAATGGATTTTTTTGCACGAATTGGTCTAGTGCATTCTCAACCAGATCAAGTTACTAGCTTACCTGTTTCAACAGTACCAAACGTAAGCTCGTCATCTAAAAATGACGAACCAAGATCAGGATTCTCAGCTTGGAGCGAGTATACAAATGATTTCTATAATTTCTCAGTTAAAATCCCAACCAATTGGCGATCATTCGAACAAGATGCGTCAAATAAATTTAATCCTTATGTTGAAGGTCACATATCTCCAAGCACATTTACAAATGTAGTCTTTACTCCGACCGACATCTCGACTAAAAAAGCTGAAGAAGCTTTGCCGAGAGATTTTATATCAATGTCCATCAGTCCCAAAAAATATTTAGATCAGTCAGTAAAGAACATTGATGACTATTGGAATAGCATTGATACGAACAAAATAAAAAGAGGTGTCGGTCCCGAAGCAGCAAAGGAATATTGCCAAAATAGATTAGTAGACAAACTGACTGTAGATTCACAGAAGATAATTATTATAGAAGGAATATGTTCTGGCGATAAGTCATGGAGTCAACAAGCTCTGTTTATTTATGGTGAGAATTTTTATCAGATTACCCCATCCCCGACTGTCAATTCTTCGGATTTCAGATACTTCGTAAACAGCTTTAGTTTTTCGAGAACAAGAAAACCGCCAACTCAGTCATCAATTACTTTGTTGTCGCCCAATGGCGGAGAGAGCATGGAAAAAGGCAAGACTTACACAATATCCTGGAGTACATCTCAATCATTCAAGGCTCAATATCCGAAGGTTTCGATTACTTTAGTTGCTGAACGCTCACTTCAGGCCGTATCGCCAGATCAGCATTTTATCGTCAATAACACGGGAAACTATCAATGGACTATACCGAACATTCCGTTTACAGCCTATGTGCAAAATAACTCCGGTGGGCCATATACTTTAAAGAACCTCGATGATTCGAGTAATTATAAATTCTTGATTGAAGCTTACCCTCCAAAAAGCACAATGGCTGGAGGACCATTCGATTACAGTGATAATTATTTTCATATAATTACGCCTGCCGTTGTGAGAAATCCGTTTACAGTGATTTCGGACAATGTTTTCCTTGCTCCAAATGATGGCTCTCTGACTATACCTGTGTGTGATCCAAATGGTGGAAAAGATTGCGGCACTGCTGAGTCGGTTTCTCCAAGTACAATAAGTAAGGCGTTCTACGCATCCCATTCTGACTTGTATGATTTTCTAGTTTTTCTTGCCCCCACTTTTACTTCTCCAGGCTTTGATGGAAATACGCCAGTAAAGAACTCCATACAAGGAATTGGGTTACCGGTAAATGATGCTTCATCGCTTTACGGCAGTCACGGTACCCTTAAAAGTACAATAACGGTTTATAACATCGACAGTGGATTAAGTGAATTCATTCACGAAATTAGTCATCAGTGGTTGATGTATGTTTCAGATCCGAATCTCAAAATAAATGACGGAAGTGGTGCTCATTGGAGTCTGTTTGCCGACACAGCTACAAGAGATGGCGGATTTATGTACTTCAGTCCTAACAGAGGTAATCCGTTTATTGATAATGGCAATGGAACATTCTCTCTTGATAGCACAACTCCATTAGGGTCACCGTATTATCATAAGTTCAATTCAATGGAGCTGTACCTTATGGGGCTGATTCCCGCTTCGCAGGTAACACCGATTACTTTATGGGAAACAAGCTTGACTAGGCTAACTTCTGATCCAATGATTGGCACAAAGAGATCTGTGACTGTTCAAGACATTATCAACGTTGTCGGACAGCGAAATCCGGCTTATCCAAACACACAACGAGATTTCAGGGTTGCTTTTATAGTTGTACCGAAGAAAGGAGAAATTATTGATCCATTAACAGTTCAAAAAATAAAACAGATCGCAATCAATTTACCCACGGAATGGAGTTTTACAACACACGGTCTGTCTACGATTAACGGTGTGTCCGCTGGCACTATCAATACCAATCAAGTACCGTTACCAACTGTATCGTCAACACCTATTCCTAGTCCGACAGTGCAAGTAAATAATCTCGATAAAGACCCTGGTATTCCCGTTCAACCATTAAGTTTGAAATCAGTCACTCCCTCGACTATTTCAACCGGTTCGCAGATTACTCTTTCTGGTGGTGGCTTTACCGGTCATGACACCTTGGTTTGGATTACCCAAGAGAATGCTATCAAAAGTGGAAAGGGAGAAGCTGGTATTCTATGGGGAGGGATGCCACAGAGTGACAGCTCTATTAATTTTACAGTACCATCGCGGGTATGTACCTATTATACTGGGGCTTCAGGAAAAGCGTGTGATACATTTATGAATATTACTGATGGGGATTATGTTGTATATGTTCAAAACGGAGCAAATATGAGCAATTATTTACCTGTCAGGTGGTCATCATTGTCCTCGCTGTTATCAAATAATCTCATGGCCACAGTAATAAACGCTTTCCAGCAGCTTTTTGTTAGCTATTAACAGTTCTGGTTTGTAATTCCGTTCTAATATCGTCCCACAGCGCGCACACAGAATGATGATATTGTTCTGATTACTAAAATATGATATATATTAATTATGTCTACGAAAACACTTGAAAAAACTATTCAAACTCTATCTCGTGAAGTTACAAATCTTCGCTCCCTTGTCATTGGGGCAATAAGTAATAGGGATGATGAGGGAGAATATAGATCATCTTTTGTAAAAAAGGTTCTCAAAGCTACGAAACACAAGGTCGCGTTTGAGTATTCCGGTAAAGGTTCGATAATTCGACATACAAAGATGGTATGAGGGTGGTTTATTCTAGAGAATTTGTTAAACAAGTCACGGTTCTTCCAAAAAAGACGCAGAAAATGTTAGATATATTGCTACGGATTTTGTCAAAGAATCCATTTTATCCGACGCTTCATACCAAAAATCTGAAAGGTGAGTTGAGTAGGATGTTCTCTTTTCGGATTACTAGAGATTGGAGAGTCATTTTTATTTTTGAAGATAATAATACGATTAGATTAGTGAAGATTGGTAATCGTAAGGATATATATCGCTGATGCCTATAGAACGGGAGGCGAATAGGATTTGATGGATCATATCCCTATGTATGCGAGAATATTCGTGGTATTATTTGACGATAATAATATCAACATGAGCAGTAAAAAATTATCCGAATATATTGCTGAAGCTAGAAGACGCGGAATGACGGATGATCTGATCCGACAAGAATCATTGAAAAGTGGTTGGAACACTGATGAAATAACCGATGCACTCTCACTGACTGTATCTTTGCCAAAGAAAAAAAGCAGAATAATTATCACGACGACTCTTATTATCATAGGAGTTGTTGTTTTGCTAGTAGCAGTTCGAGCATTAAGTGGATCGAACGGTGGAGCGAAACCTTACACCGGGAAAGTCTCAATCACTGAAGTACAAGGTTTTGATCCGAAGCTCAATGGAAAAAATATTGTTACCGATAATGCTGGTAAGTGGTATGTATGGGGGCAAGGCTCGTCTTGGGATACTAGCTATTATAGGATTCAAGATACGACAGCCATATCACTAAAATTTATACATGACAAATTTGACCCACCCAATCCTCCATTCTGGGGCAATAGTAGCAATAGTGCCGATATAGCTAAAAAATTTCCAAATTCTCCCGGAGCATATTTTATGAGATTGAGAACGGCTGGTTATCCGTCCTTTATTCTTGCTCCTAATGGTAACCAATATTTGATAACCGCTGGAAATGACCCGAGCTGGAGTCTTGCATATAGGCTAATTGGCGATCAGTTCATTCCATTTTTCGATGCACCGAATGTGGCATTGAATTTTAGCAGTGACGGAGTTGGGAATGCTTATATCACTATAGCCAATGCTTCTACCGGAGGAACGGCAGTTTATAGACTTAATGGCGATTTGATCACAGAAATCAAAGGTCTTGAAAACGGTTACGATTATAGTTTTGCTCTGAATGGTCCAGATCATAGTTATGCCGTATTAACTGATGGTCCTGGCCCAGACTATGATCATCCGCACCGTTTTGCGAACTCACATGTCTTTCAAATCATCGGCGATCGTGCAGTTGTTATCTCTCAGTTAGATGGTTACAACCGCGGT
The DNA here is from genome assembly GCA_964646515.1 of uncultured Candidatus Saccharibacteria bacterium. Taxonomy (GTDB): domain Bacteria; phylum Patescibacteriota; class Minisyncoccia; order Phycocordibacterales; family PALSA-1337; genus C7867-002. Next base: position 16,184 of record CAZYES010000009.1, read on the forward strand.
GTCAGTCTTTCTCTCGACGATAAAGGAAATGTATATGCTACCGGACAATCTAGCACAAAACTCCCGGATTCTTCTGATCGTTCGCAAATGAATCCAAAGCCAGATGTGAATGATTACTATAAGATTAGCGGTACTGTTGTGACTAAGATAGCTATGATACCGACGCCAGAGCCACAGAAAAATTATGGTGGTGAAACGCACGGTGGAAGTGGTACCGCATCAACATTTGAGGATGATTTGGGCAACGTCTATCAAATGGTCATCCAGATTGGCGAACCTCTTTGGAAGTGTCAGCTCTATAAAGTTGAGGGCCAACAAAGATATCTTGTTATCGATAATTTGAATGATGTCGGATGTGCTGATGTCTACACAAACAAAAAAGGTGAATGGGTAGTCGTGAACAAAGGAGATATATATATGGAGGCTCTAAGACGAGAGTCTATGTTCTCGATGGACGTGCCGCATATTATGTAAAAGATTTCGAAAATATGCGCCATTTAACTTTGTCGTACGATAATTCGGGCGATTTCTGGTACGGATTAACTCAAAATGATAAGGGTGGCACGAGCATTGATACCGATACGAGTATGTATAAAATCTCCTTTAATAACCAAAAATAAAAATATGAACCCTGATTCAAATATCGCTCCCGTATCGGCTAATAATCCAGTGAATTTTCCAGCCCCTATGAAAAAAGCCAAGGTCAAGAAATCGTATCTCGTGGCCTTCGTGTATTCTTTACTTCTCCTTGTGCTCGGAACCTATCAATTAATCAGTCAGATAAATTTCATTAACTATTGGCATACTCAAGGCACGATGCAATTTGTTGAAAATCATGCTGTAGCTGTTGATAAAGTATTTAATTGGCCGGCCGCTCTTCAATACCTCGTAACCCCAGTAAGTATTTTACTTATTGCGCTCGTCCTAGCACTTATACTGCTTTCATTCGTGCGTGGGAAAACACCTACCAATAAAGTAAGTAGGGCGGGGGTGATCATACTCAATATTGTCTTTGTGGTGGCGACACTTCTTACCATTGCAATGTTCCTATTAGTAGCTTTTGTTCCATATGCCGTGTTTCTCGTTGGTATGGGATTAACGGCTCATGATTTTATTCCTGGGTCTTCCACTGTGATTCCGATTTTGCTTTTCATTGCAATCATCCTTCTTGTGGGGTCGTATGCGAAGGGTAAGTCAGTTCTCGTGCCGAGGAAATTATTTGGACCTATTCTTGCTTGGGTTGCGATCCTTATCGTCGTTGGTATAAATCTCGTGAGCTATCTACCCTCGACCACGTTATTTAAAAAAATTGTGCCAAAAGCACCAGTCACCATTGGAGGCTGTGACGCCATAAAGTTCATCCGCCGTAACAAATTTTGAAAGTAATAAAGATACCAAGGATTGCGCTATTGGTTGGGACGGTGCGACACCTTGTAAGTACCTTTTAACAGCGAATGACGTTACTTTTGAATTTGAAAATAATGCCTCTGATTCCTTGATGTATTCTCCTTCTGTTAAGGCTCATGTGTTCCCAAAAAATAACAATGGCAGTCTTTCAGGCAATTGTCCTGAAGTAACAATATCAGGCATAAATGGTGGCTCAGACTTCAGTACGCCGATTGCAAGCGGTCAGAAGTACATCGTGAGTTTTTCCTGTCCTACTGGTATGCCAACTTCTCTTGAAGAGTTTGATATAGGTACCACGATGAGCAATGGACCTAAATACGGTAGTTCGGCAGTCTATAGTTCGTCGATTATGATTCAATTTCCTAATTAGGTACTAATTCATATTACAAGCTAATTCCGTTCTAATATTGACCCACAGCGCGCACAAAAAAATGGGCGAAGTGAATTTTTTTCAAGCATAAATAATTTTACAATATATCGCATTGATATCTATAGTAGTCAATATTGTTTTTCCTTTTTGAAGTGAGAAAATTGAGTCATGAGGAAAGAGAAAAAACATTTGGCAGTTTTTGAGGGTAAACAAATTCGCCGACACTGGGATGACCAATCGGAGAAATGGTATTTTTCTGTGGTTGATGTAGTGCGATCTCTGACAGATCAGGTAGATTTTCAGACATCAAGAAAATATTGGAATAAGTTGAAAGAGAGATTAAAGAACGAAGGAAGCGAGTTGGTGACAAATTGTCACCAACTGAAAATGCAAGCCACTGACGGCAAGTTCTATTTAACTGATGTGGCAGATACAGAGGTATTACTGCGGTTGATTCAATCCGTCCCATCCCCTAACGCCGAACCATTTAAGTTATGGTTGGCAAAAGTCGGTTATGAAAGACTGGAAGAGACTGCAGATCCAGAAATTTCTATCAATCGGGCCCTAAAGACATATCTTTCAAAGGGTTATTCTCCTGCATGGATAACGCAGAGATTGAAAAGCATTGAGATTCGCAAAGAGTTAACAAATGAGTGGGAAAAAGCAGGCTGTAGAGAAGGTTTGGAGTTTGCAGTTTTAACTGACGAGATCTGCAAAGCTTGGACAGGTATGACAACGAGAGAATACAAAAACCTCAAAGATTTGAAAAAAGAAAATCTACGCGATAACATGACCAATCTTGAACTAGTATTAAATATGTTGGCCGAGACGGCAACAACAGAGATTTCCAAGAAAGAAGAACCTGCGGGATTGGAACCGAGTAGAAAAGTTGCGAGGGAAGGCGGAGAAATTGCCGGAAATGCAAGGAAACAAATCGAGAAGAAGACCGGGAAATCCGTTCTGACAAATAAAATTTTAGGACATTCAAAAATAAATCTTTGAAAAATAAAAATAGTTAGATTATCTCACCAAGGGTCTCGCGCACCACCTACCCTCCAAAGGCGATAGAACGGGAGGCGAATAAAGCGCCCGTATTTTCTAAATGTATGGTATAGTATTTCATATATGAAAAACTCACAAAGAGGTTTCGTGGCGCTATTATTAGGCGTTGCGTACCCGTTGCGCCATTTCCTCATAGCAGTTATCGCATTACTAGTTGTTGGTGGAGGTGTATATGTTTATGAGTCTAATAAGACAGAAGCCCCTATTCCCATTGATGTGCAGGTGGAACAATCAGATCAGACACAACAGCCGAATGTACAAAATAACCCTGTAAATTCTCCCACCCAAAATACCCAGGCACTACCTTCAGGTGATGTCAAGGTTACATCTCCAACAAGCAACGAGAGTCAATCTTTCAACATAATTTTTAAGTACGGAGTTGGTGCAAAGAATGTACTGAATACTTTTGCTAAAACTTATACAAAAGACATGGTTATAGAAAAGCCAGTGACGATTGGGTTTGAACTATCTGGAAGTGATCTAAACGATATTAATCAAAAGATTGTTGATCTTGGTTTACTAGACAAAACACCGGTTTTGAACTCACCCATAATAAGAATGGCAACGCCATGCTCGAGTTATTATCTGAAAGTTCAGACGGGTACTGTTCTGAAGGAATTGTCATGGGATGAGTGCAAAGGTGATGTAAGAGATGAATTTAGACAATTTATAAATTACATGATGGGTATTATTCAATCAAAATCCGAATACAAACAGTTACCTGAGGCAAAAGGAGCTTATCTATAAAAAAGATTCCAATTTAGTCGATTTTCACCACCTGATTACCTATGTGTTTATTTATGACTTAATTCTGTCCCAATAATATCCAACAGCGCGCACAATTATCATTATGAATAATCGAACGAATACTTCAGGCTTGTTTATCAAGGAGTCACTAAAGGAATTCAAAACCCATGGTTCGCTTTTTCCTAGTTCAAGATTTTTGAGCGAGAGAATGGTCGAGCCACTGTTGATGAAAGATGGCGTGAGCATCATAGAACTGGGCGCGGGTACTGGTGCCTTTACAAAAAAGATAATCAGTCGTTTGCCGGAGAAATCTAAATTGTTAGTCTTTGAGATCAATCCAAAGCTGGCTGAACATTTACGGCAAACGATCAAGGACAAGCGCGTTATTATCATAAAAGATGACGCGGAGAATCTCGGTATGCATCTTGCCGTCAACGGTCTGGAAAAAGTCGACTATGTGGTTTCTGGATTACCACTAGCTAACCTATCACACGCAAAGCGCCAGGCAATCTTGAAAGTAATCGAAAAGTATCTGAGTGACGAAGGGGTCTATATGCAATTCCAGTATTTTCTGGTGAGCTGGTCTCATATTCGAAAGATTTTTAAAGCCAAAATCGTTGGATATGAATATAGAAACTTCCCGCCGGCTTTTCTTTATAAGTGCCAAAAAAAGAAAGTTTTGTTATAATACATTCATTATGAACACAAAAACTACACCGAAGGATTTTTTCCTTCATCTGGGCGCTACGGTTACCCTGTATGTTGCTACGGTAGCGCTTATTAATCTCGCGTTTGAGATAGTCAATCGCTCTCTACCTGACGCTTTGCAGGTATTTTATGGGATCGAAAGTATTGTGTGGCCAATGTCAATGATTATTGTTCTTGCTCCCGTTCTTTATGTACTCGAATGGCTGACGGATCGCGATATTATGCGTATGCCAGAAAAAGCAGGTATTTGGATACGTAAATGGCGAATATACCTTACTCTTTTTCTAACCGCCGCAATGATTATCGGCGATCTCATTACCTTGCTTTCAACTTATTTCAATGGAGAAATCACCAGTAGATTCATATATAAGGTGATTATTGTTCTCATTGTCTCAGCTGTTATCTTTATCTACTACCTTTTGAAACGCATTGAAAATCTGGCAACAAAAAATAAATGGCAAAGTATTTTGGCATGGGCGGGAGTCGTTATTATCGTTGCGTCTATTGTCGGAGGTTTTATTATCATCGGTTCACCGGCGAAACAACGCGCTATCAGGTTTGACGCACAGAGGATTGGTGATCTCTCGGATATTCAATATCGAGTGGTCAATTATTGGCAAAAAGGCGGTAAGCTTCCTCAGACCATAAAAGACCTAAATGACCCTATATCAAACTTCACCATACCAGTTGATCCAGAGACAAAGATGCCATATGAATACTCGGTCTTACCTCAATCATCAAAGAGCCCTTGGACATTCGAATTGTGCGCCACTTTCAATCTTCCTTCCGATTTATCCAATGGTGGACTACAGGATATGAATTATCGGGCAGGAAAGTATGGAGTTATTGACGATGAAAATTGGAGTCATGGTGTAGGTCGAACATGTTTTGAAAGGATCGTCGATACCGTTATGCACCCGCCACTCCAACAAAATCCTAATATAATGTAGTTTTGTCTTCTTTCAGAATGAACCTAGGTAAAAAAACAAAAATAGTCTGTACTATAGGTCCCGCTTCGGAGGGCAGTCAGCAATTGACAGAACTCGTAAATGCGGGTATGAATGTTGCACGTTTGAATTTTTCGCATGGCACATTGTCTGAACATCAGGCGCGTGTGGATATGTTGAGGGAGGTAATGAAAAAGACAGGTAAAACCGTAGCGATCATGCAAGATTTGAGCGGGCCCAAAATTCGCATTGGTACATTCAAGGATAAGATAATCATGTTGAATGAGGGTAAGACTTTTATCTTGACTACCGATGAAGTTGAGGGAAGTGAAGATAAAGTACACGTTAATTACCCAGAATTGCCTAAAGAGGTGAAACCCGGTTCGACGATAATGTTGGACGATGGTACCAAGAGACTTCGAGTTATTGAGATTAAGGGAAACGATATAGTGACTGCAGTAACGATGGGTGGTCGGTTGTCCGATCACAAGGGTGTAAATATACCCGGTGCCAACCTCTCTGTAAAATCTTTAACCGATAAGGATAGAGAAGATCTGAAGTTTGGTATAAAAAATAATCTTGATTTTGTAGCACTTTCTTTTGTGCGTAGTGCGGAGGATATCAATGAGCTTCGCGCCATTCTCACGAAAGAAGGATCCCATGCGCATATAATCGCCAAGATTGAAACACCCGAAGCTATACACAATATTGACAATATTGTTGAAGTTGCCGACGCAGTCATGATTGCGCGAGGTGACTTGGCCGTCGAAATTCCCGCGGAAGAAGTGCCGTTAGTTCAGAAGCTCATTATTCACAAGTGTAATGAAGTCGGTAAGCCAGTAATTACCGCAACACAGATGCTAGAGTCGATGGTCAAAAGCGCTGTTGCTACTCGAGCCGAAGTCTCTGACGTGGCGAATGCCATTATTGATGGCACTGACGCTATCATGCTTTCCGAGGAAACGGCTTTGGGTGGTTTTCCTGTCGAAGCAGTCAAGACCATGACTAGGATTGCGCAAAGAGTCGAGAAAGAAGTTTATACTAGAGATACGATCGCCGAGTACCACGAATCGCATGGCGTGACTGATATAGTGTCGCAATCTGCTGTGCGTGCCGCTCACAATATTGGCGCCAAGCTCATTGTAGCTTTGACGCGTTCTGGTCGTACGGCACGGATGATCGCGCGATATAGACCTGCCGAGGCTATCCTAGCGCTCTCTGATGCCAATGAGGGCGCCAATAAATTATTGCTTACATTTGGCTGTTATCCTATGGCTGTGGAAACTTTCATAACAGTTGATGAGATATTGACTATTGTGAAGAAAGTTACAATGGACAACAAGTTGGCGCGTAGAGGGGATAAGATAATTATCGTGGCGGGGATGCCATTTGGTAAGGCGAGTGAGACCAATCTCATATTGGTGGAGACTATATAGAGTTATGATACAATTACCGTATGCAGACATACAACATTAAAAGCAATGTGATGTTTCTCGACCCTTTGTATCGTGAGTATCCGCTTACGATACATGACCTGCCAGCGGACGAGAGACCACGCGAGAAGCTCATCTCTCAAGGACCAGAGACTCTGATGATCAAAGAGCTTTTGGCGGTGCTTTTGACTGTAGGCACAGTCAAAGAAGATGTTCTGCAATTATCCGGTAGACTTATTCGTGATTACGGCGAGAAGAGTATTCTCTCCGAACGTGATCCAAAAAAGTTATCCGAGGATATGGATATTCCCATCGTCAAGGCCTGCCAGATTGTTGCCTGTGGCGAATTGGGTAGGAGATTTTTCGATAAAAATGATTCGGGCTTTGTATCAATAAGAAATGCCAAAGATGTTTATGAATATTTACAAGATATGCGTAATTTACCCAAAGAGCATCTTCGTGGACTATTTCTGAATAGTCATAACAAAATTATTAGGGACGAGGTCATTTCGATCGGCACAGTCAATAGCAATATGATTCATCCCCGTGAAGTTTTTCGTGTTGCTATCGAATGCAATGCGGCAGCCATAGTCCTCGCCCACAACCATCCATCAGGAGAGATTACTCCGAGCGCAGAAGATGTCAGTATTACCAATCAGATTGTGGAAGCAGGGAAGATCTTGGGTATTACGGTCCTCGATCATGTAATTATTACGAAGAATTCTTTTGTAAGCATTAACGCTAGTTATTAATTTTTTCATTCATGCGTGATTATCAAATGGTTTCACCATCGTTGGAGGGTGTTTTGAATCATGAGTCGCTTGCTTATGAGAATATCCGCCGGCCAATCGAACTATTGAGAATACTTGATGGTCCGGCCACGAAAGGTCGGGAATCTTATTTAGGGGAAATTGCAGATAAGCCGGCCAAACAGCGAAGTGAAGAAGATCAAATAGTCATTAAAAATTATCTTAACGATTTGTATAGTGTCTTCATAAAGAGACTGTCTTTATTATTCGCGGAATCGGAGATTCGTACAGATGAACCTGTAAAATTGATGGCGATGTTACAGGAAATCATCAAAGTCAAGAAGATAATACAGTAATTAACACTTTGCACTTTGGGTTCCGCGCTGTAGACTATATTCATGACTTCTCGCGACTACTTCAAAAGCAAGAGGATCGCTGTCGTTGGCCTGGGACCTCATGGTGAAATGGTAGATGACGTGAAATTTATGATCAAAGCTGGCGCGTTGGTTTCTATCTATGATCTCAAGAGCGAAGTACGTCTAAAAAGTCACCTAGTTTTGTTGCGTTCACTTGGCCTGGCAAATTATGTCTGCGGATCTATTCCAGCCGACGATCTTCTCGATATGGACATGATCATCTTGTCACACGAATATCCCAGAGAGTCTACTTTTCTCAAGTCTCCCAAAGAGAAGAAAATCCCAATAGAGTACCCAGAAACATTGTTTTTCAAATTGGCACCTCCAGTGACGGTGGTGGGTGTTATGGGTGCTTGTGGTAAATCTACTGTTATCTCTATGCTTCGGCCAATGATCGAAGAAGCTTGTGCTGATTTTCAAGGGCAAGGTTTTTTTGTTATTGATGCCGACAGTTCAGACGGAATACTTTTCAATCTTAGAAAGATAAAAAATGGTGATGTTGTTCTTTTGCGTATTATTGAACCAATGGTAGCAGAACTTCATGCTTTGAGAATAAGTCCACAAGTAGTAGTGTTCACCACTCCTCCATCTATGGTTCATTCAGATAGGTCTTTCTTTGACATTATTCAATATCAAACATATAACAATTATATTGTGGCCAATGATGAGGTTATTGATATGATTCGTGATCTCAAGATTCAATCGAAGTCAAAGATGTTGCGCACCAAGGCTTCGCTTGTGCCAGACAGTTGGCTCGATGGGGATAGATCTATGGGCATACGGTTGGATCACAATCGTGAAAGTGCTGCTCTTGCCTTGCAGGTTGCGAAATTATTCAAGGTAGATGATGAAATGGCGGAGAGGATTTTTATGAACTGGAAACCGCTCAAGGGTCATATCGAGTTTGTCAAAAAAATAAAAAGTATAGAATTTTACAATGATACCGCTTCGATCAATTCGTGCTCTACGGAAATTGCCTTGCGGTCATTTGCTGATAACAAGAATGTTGTGCTGATATTTGGCGGTGCCAAGAGCGCTTGTGATTATAGAAGACTTTATGACATGTTGCCCAGATACGCACATTCTGTGATCCTTATCCCTGGAAGTGGGACTGTTGTCGAAAGAATGGCTTTAGGCAATATAAAAGATGTGGAGGTTATCTCCGCGCCATCGATCGAAGAAGCCGTCAGGCTGGCATTGGAACACAGTAAAAAGGGAGACAAGGTTTTATTTAGTCCAGGATTTGAGTCTGGCGGACTATATGGTTCCAGTAGAGAGAGGGGGAGAATATTCGTAAGGGCGGTAAGAGGGTTGTGAATTATGAGATTGTTAGCAAAATTTGTCGGGAGACACGATAACTAATCGAGAGAATATACAAAGTTTTATAGTGAGTTGATATGAATGATTAGATCGTTTTTTAGTCTCCGCATATCAAGCAAACTATCGCACCGCTGATTTCATATTTTATGTATGCCGTTTTCATTGCGCCCACTACTGAAAGGGCGCTATTTGTGGAAATATCCAATCCGGTGTGTTTTTTCACCAATCTTTGCGCCATTTCAATATCGCTATTGGAAGCAATCCAACCGTTCCCACCGGTTTTTTGGATTAGGGGGACAAGTGTCGATTTTCTCTTGGCTATCTGATCGACGATTGCGTCAGCGGTTGATCTTTCGTCGACGATCTCTACAGTATCGAAGGCATCAGATATCGGGTGACATGAGGATGTCTGAATGATATGAATTTGGGTTTTTTCTGGTCGATTATCGTTTGCATCGATGAAATATTGCGCCAATGCTTGTGCTGTTGTACCAGAAGAAGTGCCGATAAATATTGCGCCAATATCTTTGACTGTGGAAAGTTCTTTGGCTAGTGGTTCATAGCCTAGAAGAGCGATATCATCCGTTGACTGGCGCAAACTACGATAGCCGTTTTCCACAGCTTGTGAGAGTGCTTGCAGTGGCCTTTCTTTTTTGAATACATGAATGTGTTCGTCTTCTAGTCTTTTGATTTTTTCCAATTTATTGGTCTCGATATGATTGCCAACGAAGATACTTAGGTCGATAACCATTTCATTATCAGAGGCGTGTTTGTTTTTTTTGATATCAGTATTGAGTTTTTTGACATGCAAAGCCGACGCCAAGGCTGCATTTCCCGAGCTAGTTATTGCAAATCGTCTGTCGCCATTCTTGTAATATTGATCTATCATAAAAGGGATCGAACGACCCTTGTGAGAGTGATAAGGGTGCAAGTCTTCACGTTTGAAATACAAATCAGTAAGACCGATTGCTTTTGCTAGTGAAGGATAATATTCAGTTGGGGTCATGTAGATAGTCTACATTGCAAAACAATTTTTGTCAGCTTTTTGTACAGTTAACTATATGAAGCGACATTTGTGGTAGTGTGATAGATCGTGGTGACAAAGATTGACTAACACTTTTGCGCTTTATCACAATTTTAGTTACTATTGTAATACAGCGAAATGCTGTATTATCAGTTCAATGTTTTCTCAAAATATTAAAGCCATGAATATCACTTGTATATGCCCGGAGTGTAAAAATATTATCGATCTTTCGAATTATCCGAATATCGCTCCCGGTATGGTCATAGAATGCAACCATTGCGGAATGACACTTTTGGTCAAAGAGATCAAAGATGGAGAAGTCAAGACCGAGGTTGTCGATGAAGGCAAGTAATAGTTTCTTCGATCATGCCCCGAAAGCCATGTGACCCTAGAAAAGCAATTACATCTCCTTTTTTGGCATTCGATACCAAAAATTCAACCAGCTTGGCATCATCGTCGATATAGTTGACCGTGTCGTGCGTTTTTTTGATGATTGAAGCGAGTTCGTCTCCTTCCATTGGCTGTGTTTTTTCACCGGCAGCCACTTTGAGTTTTGTGAGATGAGGAATGATTACCATATCTGCGTCTCTGAATGCATAATCATATTTTTGCGCTGATTCTACAGTACGGCCACCACTATTTGGCTCAAAGATAGCAATGATTTTGCCCGAGTATATTGATTTTAATGTTTGCAATACAGACCGAGCTTTTTCTGGTGAATGAGCTATGTCGTCGATAACTGTTATATCCAAAGATTTGCTGTCGTCTTTTTGGCTGGCCGTATCGGATCTTTTTTCCATTCTTCTTTTTAATCCCTTGAATGAGGAGATGGCTTTGATTATGATGGCTGGCGCGACTCCGAGCTGATGAGCCATGGCGAAACATCCTGTAATATTTTCAGACTGGTAGAGGCCTATCATCGGAGAATATATCCCAAAATCAATCCCATTATGACGGATTACCAGATCTAGGCCATCTTTTGTTTGATTGACGTTTTTGTATCCGTAAAATTGTCCGGTGTTTTGTTTTTGACTTGATCTTGATGGGTTTTCACGCCCGTATAAAATTGTCTTGCCTTTATAGTTATCGATCGTCTTGGAGACACCATTTTGATCTATGCAAGCGACGACAAACCCATCATTGTCGGTAGATGTTATGAGTTTTTTGAAGGTCGAAAAATAGGATTCTTCTGTGGGATACAGGTCTGCATGGTCCCAAGATACAGCCGTTATGAGAAGGTGAGTGGGCTTATAGTAGAAAAACTTGGCTGTTTTGTCTACGGGAGAGCTTTTGTACTCATCACCCTCAAAAACACTCCAGTCGCTATCAGTCAATTTGGCGGATGACTCGTGGGACAAAGAGATTCCGCCAAACATATAAGTCGGATCGAAATTGGCGTAGTCCAATATAAAAGAGAGAAGTGCCGATGAGGAGGTTTTCCCCCAAGTGCCAACACAGACTATAGAGTTTTTCTTGGCAAAATATTTGCCGATGGCTTCGGCAAAAGAGTACGTGGGTATTCCATGCTTCTTTGCGTATTCAGTTTCGGGGTTTTTGGTTCCCGAGGCTGTGCCCACGATGACGATATCTTCACCGGTTGTGGCAAAAGTACCCAAATTTTGGTCTGTATATTGGATACCGCCAAACATTTTTTCTGGATGCCAGCCAGCGTAAAAGGGTATTCCGTGTTTTTCTAGTTCTGTAGATACAGGAGGAAAGAATCCTTTGTCACTGCCAGTGGTTGCTATACCTTTTTCATGAAAAGCGATTGCCAAAGCACTGGTGGCAACGCCACAAATACCCGTGACGTGGACTCTTTTTGGTAATTTGGACATAGATGTATTGTATCAGAAGACATGGTCAAATTCACATTTCTTGTATGGACTATGGGTATTATGACCAAAATTTGACTCACCCCATATTTTGCACTATTCGTAAATTATAGTACAATGTGGGTATGTTTAACTCAAAAAAAGTTCGAGTTGCTGTCATTGTTGTTTTATTAGTAATCGCGGTGATTTTGTATTTTGTAGTTTAACCAGAGTTAACTAATAGAAAATATGCAAGAAGAAATGAAAGATATTCTAAATAAAGCCACGGACTATAGTGGCTCGAAGAAACGAAAATTCGGCAAGGGTATTTTGGGTGTTGTCATTGTTATTTTATTGGGCGCCCTTGGTCTCGAGCTATCGAACAACGATTTTAATCTAGGCAAGTTGTTTTCGGATTCGTCATTATCTGAATCAAAGGTGATGCGAGATATCAATGGCAATGTAGTTACGGATGGCACTGGGAAATCTGCAGACCAATATAATTGTAGTGATTTCTCTACGCAAAGTCAGGCTCAGAAGTTTTTTGCGAATGCGGGTGGCCCGAGTAAAGATCTTAATGGTCTAGATGGCGACAACGATGGCCAAGCTTGCGAAGATTTACCAGTTAATAATTAATACTTAATATACTTACTATGGCAAAAAGAATGGCAGTAAATACCAAAAACAAGACGTCCCGTTCGAGGAAAACCAAAAAACGCTTAGCAGCAAAGCATGCTAGATATTACAAATAGGATTGTTTGTAGATAGCTATGTGAGAAAAATCTGATTGGGTTCAGACACATATAACGTATATCGATCAAGTCTTTTGTTTTCCGTGATTTGTGCTAACATATTCTCATAAGTCCTGCCCTCGCAATCGATTGTCGATTGCTTGAATTAACGCCTACAACATTATTGGCGTTATTTTGATATTACCCGCGTAATATCTATAAAATTTATGATTCAAAAGATCCGTTCTCTATGTGAAGACATTTTTTGTCATGTATATAAGAAGATCAAACCACGTTATATTGCTGAAGTGAGCGTTTGCCTATGTCTTGCGTTATCGATCGTTATCGTTGGTGGATTTTATATCGATTCCCAATCCAAAGTCATATATTCTCTTGATAAGAGAAATATCAACAAAGAAATAATCCACCTTATCAACGATGCAGACAAGTATATATATTTTGCTATCTATTATTTTACCAAAGCTGATATAGCCGATGCTCTTGTGCGCGCCAAAGATCGTGGTGTCGTCGTATGGGGTATTACCGATCGCGAAGCTAGTACCCAAAGTAACAAAAATATCGTTGAGAAATTGCGTTCCCACGGTATTACGGTTGAAACACAGAAACATTATGATGGCATTATGCACATCAAAGCGATCGTGACTGACAAGGCCTATGCTTCTGGGAGTTACAATTGGACAGTTGCCGCCACCGAAGCCAATGATGAAGTCTTGGAGGTTGGCACCAACGAACATAAACGCAAAGAGTATTTGGCGATTGTAAAGAAGGTTTTAATAGCTAACCAGTAAAATGATATGAATCCATTCTATATTTACAGTAGGACAAAAAAATACCTGTGGGCCATTGCGGTTGGTATTATTTTGGCTGTGGTTATTTCAATCGTGTTATTCTTGCCAGAAAAAGGAGAACAAGTTATTTCTCCTGGTGCGAATACCGGAACCTCGATCGATTCTGATGTTGTGTATGAATACGATTATACTGAAGCGCCGAATCATATTGGCGAGCGTGCCAAGGTGAAGGGGAAAGTTATCAGAGTCTTTACTTCAAAAAGCGGGGTAACATTTTTCGATTTTTGCCAAAATTTTGATTCTTGTCCCTTCTCTGCGGTTATTTTTGCTTCTGATCTGGATAAATTCTCGGATCTAACGCAATATGAGAGGGCCGTCTCGATATCGGGGGTGATAAAGGCATATCAGGGCAAAGCGGAGATAATCTTGAATAGTCCAGAGCAGATTGAATGATCGATTTTTCGATCATATTTTTGGAGCCTGAGCCAAGAGCTCATTATATTGTCAATATCACTGGTATCACCATCGGTCTTTTGGCTGTCCTTTGTAGCAAGAATTTACTGACCGCGTCGGTGATATTTTCTTTGACGAAATCTATATTGATCGGGTTTTGACCTCGGGTTGATCTCTCGACAGTATCTTTGATGATCAAACGGACTTCATGTAGCAACTCTTGCGATTCGCGTAGATAGACGAAACCACGAGAAATGATATCTGGAGATTTTTTTAGTTTACCATTGGAAACATTAATAATGCCAAAAACGATAAAGATGCCATCCTGGGCCAGCATTTGACGATCTCGAATGACCACATCCTGTACATCGCCAACAGAGAAACCGTCGACCAGAACCAATCCTGAAGGGGCTTTTTCTTTGAGTTTGGTCAATTTTGTTCCACTTTTTTGGATCTCAATGATAGAACTGTTATCTGGTATAACTACGTCTTCTTCTTTCAGACCATTTGCTTCTTTGGCAATATCCGCATGTACACGTAGCATATAGTGGTAACCGTGTACGGGCATGAAGAACTTGGGACGAATTGCCTTGTGTATCCAGGCTGTCTCGTCACGATTGGCGTGTCCAGACGAATGTACATCGGCAATACGATAGTGAATAATCTTGGCGCCTTGGCGCGAGAGGTTGTCTTTGAGTTTCTGCACAGCACGTTCATTGCCGGGAATGACCGAAGAAGAGAGCATGATAGTGTCTCTGGGAGTGATCCGAATCTTGGCATGAGATTTGTTGGACATGCGCATCATGGCGGCAAATTCATCACCTTGGGCGCCAGTAGCTAGGATAATGATACGTTCTGGTGGGTAGTTATCGATTTCATCAGCAGAAATCATCGTTTCTTTTTTTGCTTTTAAGAGACCAAGATGCTTACAAATTTCTATATTTGTTTTCATACTTCTGCCTTCGACCACTACTTTTTTGCCGTATTTCTCGGCAAAATCTATTATTTTTAAGAGTCTTTCGAGAAGAGACGAAAATGTGGCAATAATCAACCGACCTTGTACATTCTTGATAATTTCTTCTATGTTTTTATGCACAGTTTTTTCTGGAATGGAAAAACCGGGATTTTCCACATTGGTAGAATCTGCCATGAGCATTAGAACCTTGCTAGCGGACGGATCTTTGAAAGCCCGGTCAAATTCGGCCACTTCTTCCTCGGTTGGTACACCATTTACGTGGTCTAGCTTGAGGTCGCCAGTATGCACGATCGAACCATATGGCGTTTCTATGATTACTCCCATGGCATCAGGGATGGTATGAGTCACGGCGAAGAATTTGACTTTTAATTTACCAATGGTGACAGTTTCGTTTTTTTCCACGACTTTAATATTCAATTTTGGCACATGAGGAAATTCTTCTTGTCTTTTTTCTATCATGACTGAGGTGAGCATACGCGTATATATAACCGGATTACCTATACGTGGCATAACGTAGGGAATACCACCGATATGGTCAAGGTGACCGTGGGTAATGAGTATGGCGCGAATTTTGCCCTGCCTTTCTTCTAGGTATTTTGTGTTTGGTAGGATGTAGTCAATTCCGGGAGTATTTTCATCTTTAAATTGGAAACCAATATCTATGACTATGATATCTTCACCAAACTCAACGGCGGTCATATTACGGCCAATCTCTTCTACGCCACCGAGTGGTATGATGCGGATCGAGTCGGGCGCTAGATTTGGGATGATATCGTCTGTTCTATTTTGTGAAGATATTCCACGAAGCCCTCTTCTCCTCATCGTTGGCGCATTTCTAGATTCTTTGCGGACGACATTCATACGCGCGCCGGCAATATGTTTCAATGCCTCTGGGTGTTTGCGCGCTCCTTTGCCAAGCACGATACGGTGACCATTGCTACTCGGCTGGCTGTTTGTTTGGATTTGATGGCCTGTGGTACTGTCGTTTCGTAAGATACGAGTCTGAAGTTGTCGAAAACGCCTAGGTTGATTTTGGTTTTTGTTTTGCCAACCGGCAGATGATTGTTTGTTTTGTTTTTTATTTTCCATAATAATCCTTTATCAACGTGTGAATGTAGGTTGAAGTTAATTTGTTGTTGTTAATAATTATCAAATGCTCACACTTGACCTGTGTGAATGGCGATATGGCGGTCAGTCCCTGGAGAATATTTTCCATACTTTTTCCGTCGCTATGTACCAAGTTTCTATGGAGTTCCATCTATCTGAAGCTACTGAGATTGTTCCCAAGGAGATGTTCTTCAGAGTTTTTGGCACTGCGTAGATAAAATCTGGTGTATAAAGAAATATGGCGGGAACATCATCTTCAATCGATTTTTTGAGTTCGATATATTTTAGGCTACGTGATTTTATATCATCTGTTGTACGAATTTCTTCTAGTAATCTGTCTACTTTGCTATTTGCGTACATGGCCACATTAAGGCCAGGTGGATTTCTTTGTGAAGAGTGCCAAAAGGCGTATAGGTCCCTGTCCTTGCCGATAAATTCACCGAAGAGTAAAGCATCGTATTTCCTGGTGCGAATAATATTTTGGTATAGATCGCTGGTTCCGAAGACTTTTACATTGACCTCAGCTCCCAGTTTTTTCCAACTGTTTTTTACTATCTCTGCGGCTTGTTTCAAATCTTCCGTGTCGGCGGTGTAAATATCAAATGACAGGGTAGTAGCAGTCTTGTTTTTGCTCATTGTTTTCTCATATATGCCTGTCGTAGTGTTTTTCTTCCAACCATTTTTTTCCAGTAGTGTTTGCGCGCCCACGACGTCAGCTTTCATTATCTTGTCTGTGGTTGGATTGGCTTCAATTGGCAATGGGCTATGTATAGGTGATCCATATCCCAAAAGGGCAGTCTCGACTATAGTGTTACGATCTATGGACATATCCAATGCTAGGCGAACATTTTTGTCCGATAAGGCAATGTTTTGATTTTGATTGAAAAATATTCCAAAAATTCTGGGTAGAGGCGAACTAACGATAGAATAATTTTGTGCAGAATTGTTCGCGAGATTGTGGGCATTGATCGGAGAAATAGAAGGCAAACTATCTATTGTGCCAGAATCTAGGGCATCTAAAGCTTTTTCTTCGTCGGCGAAGAAAATAAAAGTGATATTGCTCAAATATGGCATTGTTCCGTAATATTTATTCCAAGTAGCGAGACTATGTTTCGTAGGGATGCCACCTTTGTCGTATGAAATTGAAGACACTTTGTAAGGACCTGTACCAATAGGTTCTATGTTGTATTTACTGAGGACGAATTGGTCGTTGGTCATATCTCCCCATATGTGTTTGGGAATTATGCCGATTGTTGTATTGGACAGAAATGGTGAGTATGGTTGTTTCAAGATGAAGCTTATTTCAGAAGGTGATATTACCTGAGCATCAATATTGGCCCAATCGGCGCGATGGGAGCTCTTCATGCTAGGGTCTTGTATCTTTTTTATTGTGAAGGCAATATCGTCAGCAGTCAATCGTGTGCCATCGTGAAAATAGACGTCAGGTTTTAGTGTAAATGAATAGGTAAGTCCGTCTTTTGATATACTGAACTCTTTTGCAATATCGGGCACAATCTCGCCGTTTTCGTATTTT
>CAZYES010000010.1:0-33207 GCA_964646515.1 uncultured Candidatus Saccharibacteria bacterium
TTTCCTTGTGATTTTTAGCCATTATGGTAGTCTATAGGTACAAACGGCTTCGGCCTCGAGGCGGCAGGAATGCCGCCTCTGACATATCTACTTTCCTTGGCAGAGCTTCACAATCCTTTCCTCGAGTTCCTTATGAGTCTTTTCATCAATCACACCAATCTTCTGGTATATGCGCTTGGCATCCACGAGCCTCAATTGAGATAGTATGGCCATACGATTGATTCCATCACCGAGGCCAATCGGCATGTAGTATTTGCCAATCTTCGTGCGAGCAGTGAGTGGGACTGCCCAGAAAACGATGTTATTGAATTTACGAAACACGATTACCGGCCTGCCGAATAGCTCACCTTTGCCGTCCTGCTCAAATCCTATATTGGTCCCGAGGTGCGTGAACCATATTTCGCGTTCATGGAAAAACAGACGGTCTGGTTTTTCGTCGATGACCGCTTTCTTATCGTGCCAAGTTTGAAAATCTTTTTTCATTGCGTGTAAGTATATCAGCAAATGATATTTCAATACTAATTTTTTGTTTAATGTTACCAACTTCTCACTATTTCAAAAGGCGGGTAGCCGGAAATCTCGAGAACAGCGGTTCGGACTTCGTTCAATAGGGCGCACCGAATGGACGAAGTGAATGAGGCGTGCCTAAAGACACGCCTGCGCGCGTCCGTGCGGGATGAGAACGGCAGAGCGATGCCGAGCGAGCACGCGAGGCCACAAGCCGGTGCCCAGGCCAACCCCGCCTTGGGCGGAGGAGAGCCGCGGGCGAATCCAGCCCTGGCGCACAAAACGAGCAATACCTACAGCGCACTCTCCAGCGGTTTGTCTTTGAATAAATTCTTGTACAACGAATCATCTAGTTCTTTTGCGAATTGCATAGCAATTGGATAATACTCATCATAACCAGCCGACCCCTTCTTTACGGCACTACCGGCAACGATCTTTCCTTCGCTATTACACAGCATGACACTGATGTAATCAGTATCCAGAGATTTATCATTATAACCATACACTCTGCGCACCTCGGTATGCACAACATCACCATTTATGATTTTTTCTGAACCGGGAACAATTCCGCCATGGGCCTTACCAGGCAATTCTATGTACCCGTGCACGAGGAGCATCTTTTCATACCGGAATGCTTCTCTAGCTTTGCCGGCGTCGCCTTTATCAGCAACAGCGAGCGGTTCACGATTCGGTTGAGCGTGATCATCGATATATTGCGCCTTTTCCTTAAATCCTCTTGAAAAATTTAGGAGATAACCAATCTCGTTATCCATCAGTGACTGGTCTATTTTAAATTTCGTGCCGATATTTCTGTATATATTGGCCAGATCTTCACAGCTTTTCGCCATGCTTCGCCAATCATCGGACGTACCTATCCTGCCCCATACCGTCTTGCTATAAGGTGCGGAGTGGTCCGCGGATGGTTTATTCATCTCGTGCGCAAAGTCCGAAAAGGAAGAGTGCACGAACCGCATCGCACCAGGAACGTCGTTCACACTTTCCGCTTTCTTGGATATCTCATTGACCAATATAGGTGCCCATGTACCCGTCTCCGTAAGAGCTTTCTTGGACTCAACCGTTTTCGCGGTTCCGTCTATTCCAACTTTTTCAATAATGACCGGCTTGCCCATACCGTTATCGTGTGTCAACGTATCGACGTTGGCTGCCATAGTTTTATCGCCGCCAACTGCCAATGCTCCGATGAGTCCGCCTAAAGCAAAAGCTTTATTAAAGATTGACTTTTTTGTTTCCAACAATGCAATATTTTCTCTACCAAGCTGTTCGATGGTGTTTTCTGCTGCCAACACACTCGGTGGAACGAGACTAGACTGTGACAATATCCCTAGACTTTCCCTGACTCTGCTCAATTTATCCATCGTGTCATCAATCCTTCTACTTTTGCTATCAATCTCACTCGCATTTGCCAATAGCTCACCTTCCACTTGTACCAACTTTTCTTCATTAGATACTTCGGATCCCTTAGGACGATCATCGCTGTAGCTTTCCATATCACTAATTCCAGTCAGTTTGATCTCAGGATTTTCTAGATTCATATTCATCATGGATATTTTACCACAATACCCTATAGTGGCAAGTCAAAGGCCCAAAATCCTGCCCCAGTAACCATGAGAGAGAGTGCCATTACCAATAGAACCAGATAGTAATTTATGCCGTCAGTAAGAAAGGCTTTGTTTCTTATTTTGCCGACCAATCTTATTATTAGATCGACTATTACGATCAAAGCCGCGATTTGACTCCAGAGACCGATCACGAGCATGGCTCCAGAGATAGCTTCGATAATACCGATGATTTTATTTTGCGAATCTATAGATTTGTCTGCTAGGACACGGTATGCCCAGAAAATTAGTATTGTGCCCAATGTGATACGGATAAGAAATGGTGAAAGTTGTGACCAAGAAAGCAAAGATGGAAAAGTGGCTAGCATGATAGTTTGTTGATTATATCGTGATAATGTGAATATTATAGATGATAACTGGTTTAAATCCTATGGGGCACCTAATTACACAATCTGCCTAACTAATTAAGATGTCAAATCAAAGAAAAATATATTTGTTGCTTGATAATATTCGTAGTGTCCATAATGTTGGCTCTATTTTTCGTACTGCGGAAACGATTGGGGTGTCAAAGATTTATTGTCTAGGGACGACTCCGACACCAGTTGATCGATTTCAGCGCAAAAGAAGAGATTTCGTCAAAGTAGCTCTGGGTTCAGAGGACTTGGTGCCATGGGAGCACGTTGATAACTCGTCGTCGTTGGTCAAGAGGCTCAAAAAGGACGGTTTTCGTATAATTGCCGTCGAACAATCAGAGGGCTCGGTTAATTACAAAAAGATAAAGCCAACGAATAAGTCGGTTATAATTCTAGGAAATGAAGTGCTGGGTGTTTCTGGGTCTTTATTAAAAGTAGCAGATGTTATTGCAGAGGTTCCATTAAAAGGGGAAAAGGAGTCGCTAAATGTATCAGTGGTGGCCGGCATAGCTCTTTTTCAAATCTTTGGTTAACGTTCGACACTATTTTTTGTTGAAAGTTTTTGGTGTCTATCACAGTAGTGTGTCCCTCTTCCTCCAATTACGATTCTTGTGATTGTGCCTACGCATCGTCTTTTGTCGCATTTCTTTCCAGTCTTTTGATAGGCGTGATGTTTCCCTTGGAATTTGCCTTTTTGGCCATGTAAATTGCGGTAATCTGACATCGAGTCACCACCGAGATCGATTCCACTAGTCAGAGTGTTTTTGATTGCGTGAAATAATTTCTTGCATTTGATTGTTGGTATGTCTTTTACTCTTTGAAGAGGATGGATACCCGCTCTCCACAATGATTCGTCTGCATATATATTGCCAATTCCTGCGATAATACTTTGATTGAGTAAGATTAATTTTATTTTGTCATTAGGTTTAGTTTGCAGTTGTTTGATGAATTTAGAGAAAGTGAATTTTTGATCCAGTGGTTCTGGACCTATATTTTTCAAATGCGCAGAGTTGTGCGTAGATCGTGAATCAATCAGTGTGATTTTGGCGAATTTTCTCGTGTCTGATAAAGCCAAGTGGCGGTTATTATTGAAAGTCAAAACAAAGTGAATGTGCCGATTGTAAGGGTCTTTCAATCCTTCGGGCTCGATTGGTTCCCACGGGTCTTTTGGAAACATTTTGTTGAATTGATAAAGGCCATATAGAAAGTGTCCAGTCATTTTCATGTGCACAATGATAGTCTCACCGCTAGATAAATTGATTAGTATGTTTTTCCCTCGCCTTTCGATGGAGATGATTTTTCGTCCGGTTATTTTTTTCTTGAATTGTGTGAAGTATTTTGGGTCTTTGATCGTCCTTGATCCTTTGAAATTCTGACTATCATAATTTGACCAAGCATTGGTTATTTTTAGACCAATGACGTTGTTTTTGAGGCCGTTCACAGTAGTTTGTACTTCGGGTAGTTCTGGCATAAGCAAACTATACATCAAATCTGATACAATACTACATAATAATATGCGTCATTACTTTGTCACATTGTTTTTAGTTGTTCTGTTGATTATTCCGTGGCTTGCCGTAAATTATCCAGATGAGGCAAAGTCTATTCTGACGACAATTGAAAATGTTGGTAGTCAGTTAGCGACGGCGGTCATTTCACACAACCCAAAGACAGTTTCAGAGATAAGGTCTAACTATAATAGTTTCCAAACATCTAAGACTGCAAAACAGAGGGTCAGGGTTCTTCTAGTCCCCGGGCATGAACCGAATTATGGTGGTGCCGAGTTTGGCGTTCTAAAAGAGCGCGATCTCAACGTGGAATTGGCCAAGTATTTACAGCAGTTTATACAAGTTAATGGTAGATTTGAGGTCTTTGTCACTAGAGATACCAAGTCATGGAATCCGTTATTTGCTGATTACTTCAAAAATTATTGGAGCGATATTGTCGATTGGCAGAAACTTCACAGAGAAGAGATCGTCAACATGACTAGATTGGGGCAATATAGTGTTACGACTCCGACGGTTTTTCACAACAAAGCCAAAGACGACATTGCTTTCCGTCTGTATGGAATCGGTAAATGGTCCAATGAAAACAATATTGATATCGTTATACATATTCATCTCAATGATTATCCCAGACACAAGACGAGTACGACTGGCGATTATTCTGGTTTTGCGATTTATATTCCTGATAAGCAATACTTCAACAGTACCACCACGAAAGTATTGGCTGACGCGATTTTCAAACGTTTGGAGAAATACAATGCCGTAAGTGACTTGCCTGGTGAAAAAAGTGGCATTGTCGAAGACCAAGATCTGATTGCTGTCGGTTCTTATAATTCTGTAAATGCTGCTAGTATGCTTATCGAATACGGTTATATATATGAGCGACAGTTTGTCGATTCAGATTTGCGAAGTTTGGCCATCAAAGACCTGGCTTTCCAAACATATCTGGGCTTACAAGATTTTCTGGATCCAAAGAACGCGATCAATTTTGCCGGTTCTTATGATACTTTGTTTCTGCCTTACAAGTGGAATGATCTCGCGCTTGAAGATGATTTTGGTTCCAACGATGTTTTTGTTTTACAAACAGCCTTATTGGTTGGCGGTCATTATCCGCCGACAGGTAGGTCTATGAACGATTGTCCGCGTACTGGTACCATTGGCCCGTGTACAAGATCGGCACTAGATTCATTTCAGAAAAAATATGGAATAGATGGCGAGGAGGGGGTTGTTGGACCGAAAACTATTAAAAAGTTGAATGAGTTGTTTCGTGGAGGAATGATCTGATATTACCATTTACTTTCGCATGGTATCTGGTGGTCACCTATTTGCCAAGATTTTTTGGAGCTCTTCTTCGGCCACCTTTGCATCGCTCCATGGGGTTTTTGAATTTTTAGATCCCATGATATATGGGTCGGTGCCTTTGCCGGTAATCAATACAGTATCTCCGGTTTGTGCTCGATTTATGGCTTCGCTGATGGCCATACGTCGGTCTAAGATAGTTGTGTATGTGTGATTTTTAATACCTTGTGCCACGTGGCCGATGATTTGTTCCGGATTTTCATCGTAAGGGTCTTCGTTGGTTAGAATTATCTCTGAGCAATATTTGTCGGCAATTTTGCCCATTTCTGACCGTTTCCAAGTGTCTCTCCCTCCACCGGTACCACCAAGTACGCAGATTTTTCTAGATGTGTTGAATAATTGATATAGTTTCTCCAATGAATCTGGCGTATGAGCATAGTCTACAATAACAGTAAAGTCTTGTTTATTTGCTTTGTTTGTAGTTGATATTGTTGAAAGATTGGCATTGATTTTTTGTACACGGCCAGGTATTCCCATGAATTTTTCCAGAGCGCGCTCTATTTTCTCGGTGGGTATATTTTGATCTTTTGCCACTTCTATGGAGGCGATGATATTGTAGAGGTTAAATAAGCCAGATAGATGTGAATGGACCGGGTGACCATTCAAGGTAAAATCTAGTCCTTCTTTGTTGATTTTGTAAGGTTCTACGCTATGTATACTGTAGGCTATCTTTTTGTTGGCTGTACATTCTAGAAAACGCCTAGATTCTTTGTCGTCGGCGTTGGCGATAATTGTTTTTTCTATTTTCTGTGAGCGTTCCATGTTTTTGGCTACTGACAATTTTGAATTCAGGTAATTTTCATATGACCCGTGGGCCTCGATATGTTCGGGGGTCAGATTTGTAAATACCAATACATTCAGTTCAATAAAACGATGGCGATACAATAGGGCACCTTGTGATGTCATCTCCATGATCATATAATCGCAATTTTGGTTAACGGCTTTTCTTATGAGTTTTTGCGCGAAGAACCTTCCGGGCATGCTCATTTTATATAGGTTTGCCATTGACTTTTCCCCCACTTTGAATCTGATGGTATTGGAAAGTGCTGTTTTGTAGCCGGCCTCTTCAAGCATGGCGTTTATGAGTTCTACTGTGGAACTTTTACCTTTGGTGCCAGTTACGGCAATAACCTTGATTTTTTTGGAAGGAAATCGGTAAAGTAGTGCCGCTAGAAACGAGAGTATCCAATGATAGGTGGGCTGAAAAAGGGCAAATATTTTCTCGGGGATTAGTTTGCGGATATTAGAAAGGGTATTATCTAGCATTTATTAAGAATAGCATCGTTCTTGTAAGAGACAAGTGTGGAGATAAATCAGTTCAAAATCTTGAGGGCGGCTTTGACTTTTGCTCCGGTGTCAGAAATGTCTTTGTCTACTTTTTTCAATGCTTCACGTGCGTCATCGGCATCATAACCTAACGCTTTCAGTGCTTCTATTACATCCATGTCGCTAGACATGCTGGCCGTGGATCGTGAGTCGCTAACGCTTTGAATGTTGCCGAGCTTGTCTTTGAGTTCCATGGCGATTTTTTCTGCGGTTTTTCTACCTATTCCAGAGACTTTGACTAGGTGGGAAGTAGAACCACTTTTTATGGCATTGGCTAGAGTGTCGATGTCTACCAGACTGAGGATATTTATGGCCGATTTTGGGCCAATACCAGAAACACTGATTAACAATTCGAAGAAGTCCTCTTCTTTTTTTGAGACGAACCCATATAGATCCATGGCGTCTTCACGTATGACTTGGTATATCCAAAATGACTTTTCTGTACCAATTTTGAGGCCATGAATAGTATCGTTGGCTAGGAAGATCTTGTAGCCTATGTTATTGACGTCAAGAACGATATATCTCGAATCGATATGGGATATTTTGCCTTTTAGTGAAGCGATCATGTGTCAATCGTAACATTTTTTGCGTTTTTGCTCACTATATGGTAGTTTTATCACACAAAGATATGGCCATAACTTCTTCAGCCAACAAAGCACTTCGCGCTTCAAAGAGAAAGCGTGTTTTCAATCTGCGTCGCAAATCTGTCATTGACAGGGAATTGAAGAAATTTCGCCACCTAGTCATCGCCAAGAAAAAGTCTGAAGCGGAGAAGATGATTCCCTTGGTTTATAAATCTCTGGACAAGGCTGCCAAGACTGGATACATCAAAGCCAATACGGCCTCTCGTTTGAAATCTCGTGCCGTGGCGTCACTAAAAAAACTTGGTAATTAGTTCTCTAGTTATTATTGACCACCTCAGAACTTGTTGGAACTTTTGAGGTGTGTCAAATGATGTGATAATGTTGTAGTGATCGTGATCGGTGTAAGATAGTTGTTGACTGCAAACGCCCTCGTCGTTCAACGGATAGGACTCAGGATTGCGGATCCTGAAATCGAGGTTCGATTCCTCGCGGGGGCACTGATGATCTGGGCTCAGTTTAGTTGCCACTCAATTTTAGTATCCCTAATAAAAATGAGTTTCATGGTGTGGTGTTGCTCAATAAGATGTCTTTGACCTATGTAGCCGTATGATATAATGTGAACATCTAAGCACTATGGATATGACTATTAATCAAAAAAAGTATGAGAACGCTGTACTTTATCTATGCGAGAAGCTAAACGGTGAAGTGCGTGGCAAGAAGAAATTGGCGAAATTGCTCTATTTTGCTGACTTTGATTTTTATGAAAAGAATCAGAGATCAATTACTGGTGATGTTTATCGCGCACTTCCAATGGGGCCGTTTCCTACTGCACTCGACACGATGACAGAAGCAATGACAAAAAGTAAAGTTATGACAGTCGATCAAGTTGAAGAGCTTGAAGGGTACAATCCGACAGAGGTCTATCGCGCTATTGGAAAGCCTGATTTGTCTGTTTTTGATAAAGGTGAAACTGAAATGCTTGATAGGATCGTTGTAAAGTATGGCCATCTCAATGGCAAACAATTGGAAGAACTATCTCACGCTGAAGCTCCATATATTGGGACCGAGTCAAAAAAGGAGATTCCTTACGAGCTTGCATTTTACCGTGGCACGGACTTTGGTGATCTATGATTGAATTTTTTTATCACGACGGCATTCAGAAAGAGATTGCCACATTCGAACGGCGGTTTCGTACTATACGAGAAGCTCTCGCAATCTTTGAAAGATTGTGCAATGCCCAATTTAACCCCATAAAACCTCAGCAAGTTATAGCTCCGGCCAAATTACATCGAATTACTCAAAATGATATCTGGACACTATGGAAGATTGAGCTTGTGGTTCCGAATGTCGGCCTACGACCCAATCAATATCCCCGAATGTGGTTTGTCGTGAAGGGGGCGAGTATAGCTGTTCTTTGTTTGGCTACTCACATTGATATTTACGATGATGAGAAAATGAATAGAGTGGCATTATCTCGGGTTGGTGATTTATTTTAGATAGACTCAAAACCCCAATCTTTCCATGGCATGTTTCAATAATGGCTCACGATGTTCTGTCTCGGCAATATATCGGAGCAATACTTCACGAACTTTTTCAGGATCTATCTCGTCGATGTAGATAATAATATAGGGCATGAATGTCTTTCTCGATTTCAGGATGATTTTTGACGGAAATATGTCATGGGCGATCCAGAATGATTCGAGAGTGAGGAAAGGATAGAGCGTATCGTCAACGACGATACCGCGGTCGTTGATTTCATGGTATACGATATTCGGTTCTTTTGATGCATGCAGGACCAATGCGACTGTGGCAACCAAAACAAATATTCCAGTAATGATATTGCCAAAAATGAAAGCTACTGCACAGAGTGCCAATGAGATTACTCCCACAGACCAATACCAGTCTTGTGTTTTTTTTACATGAAAATGTTCGGGCGCATTCCAGATGATGAGAGGTTCTGTTGCCATAGGGAAATTATAGCACTAATGGGGTTATTCTATATGTGAATAAAAAGTCGTCTGGTGCCCAGTGCCTTTTTATTGTTGTGATTCCTTGATCTTTAGGTATAAAAGCAAGATAACGGGAGAAGAGATGAAGGAGAAAAATGAAAGAGAATTGATAGCGTCCATTGCCATAATAGTTGTTTTTGAGATTGCTGAATAAAAGAAGGTAATGTAGCCAAGTATAAAGGTTATTGATAAAAGGACATAGACGGTTAGAGATATTTTTTCTGTAATTTTCTGGATGCTATTTAATCTTTTGGATAGATTATAAAATATCAGAGTCAGGATGATTGCGATGACTATTGGAATGAACACAAAAATTATTGGCAGGTGATCACTTATTGCTCGTTCTATGGATAATTCCAAAGGAGTGCCCAGATTATCCCACCCACCCGAAGAGAACGTATTATATGCGAAAGCAAATGTTTCTAGCATTTGTATAATTAAGAAAATGCAGAAATAAATTATTGAGATCGCTAAAGGCGCAAATAAAATAGATAATTTACCGGCTTTTTTCCTTTCAAGGTCTATGGGGTATATAGTTCTGAAGATGAACAGCGATAATAGAAAAAATAGCACAGGCCAGACGATCATTAGTTCGCGTATACTTATTAGATAATATATTCCTGACACCGCATAGCTTTTGTAGGTGGCCAGCAAAAGTATTAGTGAACAAATAGTTGATGATACAGGAACGAGAATTTTTCTTTTTGGATAAGCGAAACAGATAAAATATATTGATGTAAAAAATAATAAGATAGCGAGAGATAATAAAATATAGCCTGTTTCTTCCGCTTGGTTTACTAAAAAAGATATAGCTAGGGATGATATTAGTAATGTATATCCAAGTTTTTTGTGGCTCACGTTATTGTTATCCAGTTCTGGTAATATGCGAATTATAGCATGATGAAAAAGTAGTGAATAGGTTCAGATACATATGGCACTCATTAATTAAATTGGCGCACGACTCTTTAAATTAAAGGACACACTATATGTGTCTGAATTTATTCAAGACAGCGAAGCCCGCCTACGCTCCTTCGGAGCTACGGCGAGGCGAAGGCGGACGGGGTGAGATTCGCCCTCGGCTCTCGCTCGCTACCCGCTCGCTCGGCCTGGGCACCGCCTCGCGGCTCGGCCTCGCTAGGCCTCGCACGCTCCGGCGTTCGAATCTCACCTCTTCTCGCAATGATGCTTCACTCGGATGCCGTTTAGGCATCCTCGTGAATCATTGCGGAGAGTGTGGGACGATGTCCGAATAGCCTTATCTAATTAATTGGTCGCTTTTTCAAGCATTTAAGACTTCTCCGTGATTTTGCGTATTACTGAGCCGAGTTCAGCCAAATCCTTTGAACTTAGGTCACCATTAGTGCTTTTTGGTGCTTTATTCAATAACTCCTGTAATTTACGATACAACGGGTGTTTACTGAATCTTTCAGCGAATCTCTTGTCTTTCATGCGATACGCTTCCCAACCTACATGACGATCGACAATTTCCGCAATCTTTTCTGGTGATTTGAATGGATCCGCTATCGTGTATTTCTTATCAGCTTCATCCGGGTGCGTAAAATAATGATATTGCTTTCCAATATCCCACATTGCCCATGTCTTACTTCCTAGATAAGGGCTTCCGGATACACCCAACTTATTTAAAATATTTTTTGCTTCAGCGACCATATGGGAGGCGGTTCCCTCAACCTGTTCTTTTGGATTAGTAGCCAGGACTTCTTGCAGTGCATCTGCGTATTTCAGGCCGGACTTCTCAGGGTTCATTACATACTCCATCATTGATCGTTTTTCGTCCGCAGAAACATCCATATCCTGATATGCTAAATATTTCGACACAATATCTTCCTGGGACAACGACTCTTCAACTCTTTTAGGCTTCTCAACTTCTACAATTTTCTCAATAACAGGTGCCTCGACAACAGCCTCGGTAGTAACCGGATTCTCTGCCACAGCTTCAGGTTTCGTTGTCTCCGGTGGATTTAATATATCCCGTATCTCTTTATAGTGTTCTTGATAAGCCCCTGCTTTCTCTGGATACTTGGTAACAAACGCTTTCCATTGCTCATTTCGAACTGCATTAGCTACAGAACTATAGTGGTCTCCAAAATTTTCATGAATACTCGTATCGGCGGTTATACGTTGTTGTGTTTCTGCTTTTATCTTTTCTTGCAAGGATCTCAATTCTGGATCGTCATCCCATGGATTTTTGTAGACCTCTTCCTCACCCTTCATGATAAATTTCTTATCCCCAAATTCTCTAACCGTAGGTTCGCCACCAGGCTGATTATCTTGAGAGGTTCCTGCAATAGGTGCTTCATTTTCATGCGCAGATTCTCCATTCAATGATCGACGAATTTCCTCTATTCGGGCTTTATCCTTCTCAGCTTGTTTGCTTTTTTCTAGATTTTCCCAATATTGTTTCCTTTTTTCTTCCTCAGCAATTGCTTTCGCAATGTATTCATTTTTCGAAGCATAAGCTGCTGCTTTTTCAGGGTATTCTGATACAAACTTTCCCCAATGAGCAATGCTTACTAATTCTTCCTCACGATCTCTAAGTCGACGTTTATCGCCTAGACTATCAATGGAGCCAAATGATGTATCACTTTTTTGATTTGTTACTTTTGTAACTTGCCTTTCGGTTTCCGAATAAGCTGGGTCCCTTGACGGTGATTCATAGACCCTGGTTTTTTCTCTTCCTTCGTATACACCAAAATCTTTTTGATACCTCTCAGAAAATTCCCTTTTTGCAGAATTAGTCACCCCTTCTATTTGTGCAGGTCCGACTAGTTGACTAGGAGATACATCATGGCCTTCTTTATCTACAATGCCCCCTTTTTCATTCCAAGAATAACCGTGTCGTCCCATATAACCAGATGTATCAGATCTTATGCTATCTTTGCTAGCTTCTTGAAAAAGCTCTTTAAATCTAGGGTCGTTGTCAAGAAAATCAGCAGGTGGCTGTGGGACCATTTCATTTTTTTGAGAATTGGTATCAGGCATTTTTTCCATACTATGTTAAAATAATACCATGAAATTCAAAGATATAAAAACGGCTGATGAGTACAAAGATCTGGTCGAGAAGTATTCATGGCTAGTTGATTCAGAGTTAAAAAA
The DNA here is from genome assembly GCA_964646515.1 of uncultured Candidatus Saccharibacteria bacterium. Taxonomy (GTDB): domain Bacteria; phylum Patescibacteriota; class Minisyncoccia; order Phycocordibacterales; family PALSA-1337; genus C7867-002. Next base: position 12,392 of record CAZYES010000010.1, read on the forward strand.
GGTTGAACAAAATATTAGGGAACATCCGGCCAATCTCGATGTTAATATTGAGTCGTTGCCCAAATTGATCTCGCTTGTGAATGTAATAGGATATTTGAGGGGACAAGGTAACGCATTTATTGAAGTCAGGCCAGACGGTGTCGCTGAATTTCAACGAGAACTATATGATAACGAAGACGCATTTGAGGGTCGACTTCGCGAAATCATCAAGGCTATATGTGTAGATACAATATACTTAGAGAAATACAAAGCTGTACTTGATAGGTATTTCCTAAAGGCTCGACTACCAAATCAGTAGAATTATTAAAATAATTTATAAATAAAATGGACATACAAAAACAAGTTAGAGAACAAAGTGGAGAGAATTGGGATTATGTTTACCCATGTTATCCCGAGGGTGCTTACAAGGTCGAAAAAGATAAGAAGCAAGGTGTATATTCCCTAACTGAAAAGAAACTAATCGTCCCGGTTGAGTTCGAGATGATCCAAGAGCTAATAAGTACAGAATATGTCAAAGAAAAAAATCCTTGGATGGATGGAAAATATAGAGTCAAAAAAGATGGCAAGACCGGTATCTTTTTTCCGGAAACCCAGACGATAAAATGGGAAGTGGCACCGTTCCAGCTTTCGGATGAAGATTATGCTGAATTGAAGAAGGTGTCGAAATAGCAAATCATTTAGCTGTTCACAAAATCCGTAACTGATTTCACAAAATTCTCGGCATCGTCTTTATGTATCACATCAGTGATCAAATAAGGAGCTTGTTCTAACAACAGTCTATAGCTGTTTTTCAAATACTCAATCTCTTCTTGATAATGGGCTTTGGAAAGTCTCATTGGAAAAAATATATTCAGAAAACCTAGCATTTTTTCTTGTTCTTTATTATCCATCAGTTGATCATTGCCGGACACAAAAGCTTCTATTGCAGTTTTCGGAAACCCCATCAGTTCACCGTATCTCTGCGCGTCAACGTTTTCTACAGCTTTAGCTTCCTGTGCCAAGTCAGAATCTTTGGAGACATAGAAGCTTCTTATCCTGTTGTCATCTCTGTGTGGGATGATAGTAAAACCTTTTTCTTTTAGTTCCTTAATAACTTTATCACCGTCTTCATCACCAAGAGAAATCGTGCAATCTGCGACTAATCTCAAACCATTCATGAGCTGAAGCATTTCCGCTTGCGACTTGGCTGGAAGCGATCGTATAATCGATAGTACTTCTTGCTCATTTGATTGTGGAGGTTTTTCCATAGACTTACTTACAATATTACCTTTTCCTTTATGCACTGCAAAGTATTAGCACGGTATTCGCCACCTGCGCCTACAGCACTTTCGGAAAGTGATGCGCGTGCCGCTTGTAGATGAGGGCATGTCTACCTCAGCCCGTCACCACGGAATCTATTCGCGACTAGCTCCTGTTGGTCTGTCGGGAGCGGCCGACTGTCTGTGTGTTACAGACTGTCGGGTAAGCGGAGACAGGCGAACAGGAGCGTAAGTCGCGCCACAAACCCTGTTAGGGCTGAGGTGGGCATGCCCGTCCATCTACTACCACGCACCCTCGCCAAGCGGCCGCGCATGACTTTCCTGCGATTGAAAGTGCTGTTGGGGCGGGTGGCGCCACTATCCACCGTCTTAACTTGCGCTGAAACCAGACAGGTATACAATTACTGGCAGGTACAGAAAGTTCTCCGAAATTTGTAACTGCACACCACACACTCGTGGTGTCTAGATCTGTGTAACAGGCTCGGTTCGCCACTTGATTACAGCTAGAAAAGAAATCTACTAACCCTCTAACAATGGGTTATTTGCATTTCATTTCGTAGCTGTTTTTTGTACCCGAAATCGGGTATGAACGAGTCAAGTGTCTACACTAAAAAATTAATAGACAAAATCACCGCTTACTACAAAAAGCGGGGTGTTTCTATTACGCCGGAACAAGCTGAAGAATATCTGAATTCTCTGGCTGATCTTTACGAGTCGTTCATTGAGTTTGCAAAGAAGCCATGAGTACCGGAAGCAACACAACTCATTTTCTGGTGCACAAAAGCGGTGAGCTGGAGCCAGTAGCTCCAACTGACATCCGGATCAGTCGCTGGGACTGGGAAAAGCAGGAATACAACTACATGTCCGCATTGTCAGTGAAGATCTACGACAAGGACTTGAAAGTCTCCGATTCATATCAAGTGCCGCGGCACATTGAAAAGAAAAGCAGAAAGCGCGGTGTCATCAAAAAGTATTCCTTTGGAGCCAGCCGTCGCTGTAAATTCTTCATGCGTAATACCGGGCACTTGATGAAAGTGATGATCACTCTCACATATCCGAAGGATTACCCGATGGACGGCACGATGGTTAAAGCTCATCTCCACAAATTCCTACTCTGGCTTACATATCACGATTACAAATATATCTGGGTCTTGGAATTCCAAGAGAGAGGCGCTCCGCATTTCCATATTCTCGTTGACAAAGAAATTCCTCATCAGAAAGTGGCTCACTCCTGGTATCGGATAGTCGGGTCGAATGACGAAAAGCATTTGAAGGCCAGCACTGAAGTGAGAGCCATCCGGGCCAAGGATTCAATAGGTTACTACCTCACCACTTACATGGAAAAAGCCAAACAGAAATCAGTGCCTCCGGAATATGAAAAGGTCGGTCGATTCTGGGGAAGCTCAGAGGGATTACTACAGGAAAAGAAAATGAAAATATATGGCAAACGTGAGGATATTTACAAGCTGAAAAAGTCACTACGAATAGTCCGCCGATACGATCAATCACAGAAGAAGCAATGGGAGAAAAGAGCTAGAGCCAAAGGTAAAAAGAGAAACAAATTCAAGAAGTATTACAACAAAAATTACTCATTACACATCATTAACAGCGACAAAATGAAAGAAGAATTAGACAGACACAATATCGAACTGTTCCCATACACTCTGGCGGTTACACCGCCCGTCCCCGATTCGCGTGAGCGGCGGGGCGGGCGTGTCCGTGAAGATACTCCGGTCACAAAGGAAATCAAGTTCCCTGAAACCTATGAAGACTGGCTAGATCGCAAAGGTCTGTATTGAGTCCCTTGGTTTATCTATACAGTCATATCAGAAGAAAGTAACAACGAGAAAATCATCAAAAAGCATTCAAAAGTTATCACCAATTTATCAACCATTTGCCTAATCAGAAACTAAGCGTAAAATTCTCACCATGAAATACATTCTCTACTGTCGAAAATCTACTGAATCCGAAGACCGCCAAGTCCTTTCGCTTGAATCCCAAGAAAAGGAGCTTATGAATATTGCCAAGAACAGTAACCTCGAAGTGATTGGCACATTCAAGGAAAGTAAATCCGCCAAAGCTGAAGGTCGTCCTGTATTTAACCAAGTCTTGAAGCTCATCACCTCCGGCAAAGTAGACGCAATCATCTGTTGGAAACTGGACAGGTTAGCCCGCAACTTCATTGATGGTGGTAAGGTCATTGATCTACTCCAGAAAGGCATCATCAAAGAAATCCGCACCTACGAAACGACACATCTACCAACTGATAACGTGCTTCTCTTGGCTGTTAACTTCGGTATGGCCAATCAATACATCCGAGATTTGAGTACCAATGTCAAACGAGGCATCCGGACCAAACTGGAAAACGGTCAGTGGCCTAACTATGCTCCATTTGGCTACAAGAACGACAAGGCTGACAAGACGATTAAGATTGATACGAAAAGATCACCGTATGTTAAGCGAATATTTGAATTATCTTCAACCGGAGCATATACCTTGAAGCAAGTTGAGGATATTCTGTACCAAGAAGGCTTGAGAACCAAAGGCGGCTTCAGATTGAAAAAGTGCCAGATCCATCGTTTTCTGCAAAACAAATTTTATGTCGGTTTCATGGAAAAAGACGGAAAGCTGTATCCAGGAAAGCATAAGCCGATCATTTCTCAAACCCTATTCGATCAGGTACAGGAAATCCTTAACCGAAAAAGCTGCCCGAAGCCTCAAAAGCATTTCTATTCCGCTCGGGGATTTCTAACCTGCGCCTCCTGTGGTTGTATGCTTACCGCCGAAACTCAAAAGGGCTTCGTTTACTATCACTGTACGAATGGTAAGGGCAATTGTGAGGAACATAAATCATATCTGAAAAATACTGATGTTGATCTGCTTCTTTCCAATCTGTTCAATAACCTAAAATTCGACGAGGAATATATTGAAATGGGCTATGAAGCTTACAAAGCTAGAAATGACAGCAAAAACAATTACGCCAAGTCTTCATTAGAAAGCCTCTCAAACGAATTAAACGCCCTTACGGACAAAGAATCCCGTCATATGTCTCACAACTCATTACAGAGTCAATTTACAGGCAGAAAAAGTTAGAGATTGAAAACCAGAGAGCCACGCTCAACAACCAGATCAAGGAAATTCAGTCAAAAGGTGGCGTATCCGAAGTTACTCTCGAACAGATCAAGAATGTATTTCTGGAAGGAAGCAGAGCCGCGGAAAAATATTTGCTCGTGGATGAACAAGAAAAACGAAATATGTTGAAAAAGTTACTCTCGAACGCTTCAGTCAAAAACAAAAGTGTGGCTCAATACCTGTTCAAAAATCAATATCAGGTGCTTGCTTTGGCACCTAAAAACAGTGATTTGAATACGATGCGGACGGGGTGAGATTCGCCCTCGGCTCTCGCTCGCTACCCGCTCGCTCGGCCTGGGCACCGCCTCGCGGCTCGGCCTCGCTAGGCCTCGCACGCTCCGGCGTTCGAATCTCACCTCTTCTCGCAATGATGCTTCACTCGGATGCCGTTTAGGCATCCTCGTGAATCATTGCGGACGGGGTGAGATTCGAACTCACGGTGCCCTTGCGAGCACGACAGTTTTCAAGACTGTTGCCTTAAACCACTCAGCCACCCGTCCTTATCATGCCATAATATGTAAAAATCTATTGTTTTGCAATGGTTTTACTGTTATTCTTTGTAAGATCATGAACGGTGATTCAACAAAAAAAGTCGGGTCAGGACGCATTTTGGGGATTGATTATGGTTCCAAGCGAATAGGCGTGGCGCTCTCTGATGAAAAGAGACAGTTTGCTATTCCGCTAAGTGTGGTTGAAAATAATCATGATCTCTTTGCCAAGATAGAAAAGATTGCTACTGACAATGAAGTAAAGGAGATTGTCGTCGGCGAGTCTCGTAATTACAAAGGCGAGCCGAATATGATCTTTTTGGATAGTATGGAGTTCAAGAAAAAAATGGAGCAGAGCGGATTTACAGTATATTTAGAATTAGAATTTATGACTAGTGTGCAAGCAGAAAGGATTCAAGGCAAAAACGAGATGAGCGACGCTTCGGCCGCCGCTATTATATTGCAAAGTTATCTGGATAGAGAGAAGGACGCTGTATAAGGTCGTTATAGAGTGGACCCTTTTTGTGAATCGGCAGATTGGTCCTTGTACCTAGTTCCATGTACCTGTAGACTATCAAGCAATGACTTCATTTATCAATACTATTATTGATCCACAGAACCTGATAGCCACGGTTGGAATTTTTGGCATTATTGTTGTGATTTTTCTAGAGACTGGCGCTTTTTTTGGTTTCTTTTTCCCAGGTGATTCACTTTTGTTTACTGCGGGGTATCTCGCTTCACAGGGTTATGTTTCTTTTGGGTGGCTACTTTTGGGAACGTTTATAGCTGCGGTTATTGGCGATAGTGTCGGTTACGCTTTTGGTAAGAGGGTTGGACCAGCGATTTTCAGCCGTAACGATTCGGCAGTTTTCAATAAGAAACATATCTTGAGAGCACAAAATTTTTATGAAAAACATGGACGCAAGACAATTATTCTAGCTAGATTTATACCAATTATTCGGACTTTCGCTCCTATTGTCGCGGGCATAGGGAAGATGGAATATAGGAAATTTATTTCTTACAATATCGTTGGTGGATTTTTGTGGACTTGGGGTTTACTTTGGCTGGGGTATGTTTTTGGCTCATTGATTCATGATCCAGACAAGTACATCATACCGGCGGTGCTTGTCATTATCTTTGTTTCTGCCACGCCGGCATTGAGAGAGTTATTCAGGAAAAGGAAAGTTATGTAGTATAATTGTTCTATGCACACATCTGTTTTTTTCAAATTATTCCCGCCCCCCAAATTCATGGTAATGAAACATGCTGGTCTCGATATTTCTGATGATGCTATCCGATTTGTACAGTATTCCTCTACTCATAGGGGTAGAAGCATAGAAAAGTATGCCAGCGTCAATATTCCTGAGGGGGTTATCGTTGGTGGAAACGTTAAAGACGAAAGTGTTTTGCAAAAAATTTTGCAGGATTTTGATAAGAAACACAATCTTTCTTACGTTAAGGTTTCTGTCCCAGAAGAGAAGGCGTATCTCTTTCAGACCGAAGTGCCGGCTTCTGACTTCAAGGGTATACGCCAGAACATTGAATTCAAATTGGAGGAGAACGTCCCCCTGTCGGCTTCTGACGCAGTTTTTTATTTTGATATTATTCCGACGACAGCAGTCGATGGCCCGATGAAGGCAAGCGTATCCGTTGTTCCAAAGAGTTATATAGAACATTACCTTCAGTTACTTCGTGGCACTGGCATATTTCCAGTAGCTTTTGAGGTTGTGCCAAAAGCTATTGCTCGGGCGATTGTGCCGTCAGAAAGTGATAAAGTGGAGATTATCGTGAACATCATGGGTTATAAGACAGGTATATACATTGTTTTTGGCGGGGTTGTTTATTTTACTTCCACGATAAATTGGGGCAGTCTGACAAACCCCAGCGACCAGTCTGGCAATTCATCTTCCGATGTCTCCATTCTCACCAAAGAGATTGACAGGATTCGTTCGTATTGGATGTCGCTCGGCATCTCTTCCACGTTTATTGAAAAGATAGTTTTGGTTGGAAATAGCGCCCTATTCTACGAGAAAGTCTTGAGGGGGCACCTTACGGACCAGAAGATACCACTTTCAGTGGCCGATGCTTGGCAGAACATATTTGATATAGATAAATATGTACCCCCAATATCCCGGGAAGATTCTTTAGAATATGTTGTGGCGGCTGGGTTGGCGATGACCACTTGATTACTTACTTTTATGTTACATACACTTCTTCCAACTTCAGAGAAAAAAATCTTACGACACGAGTATCAGATTCGGGCCCTTGTGGTTTTGTCCTTCATTGTCTCTGTTGCCGTTTTGATCGGTATTGTTGCCTTGTTTCCGACTTTCGTAAAGGTCTTTCGCGAAGGACAATCATTGGAGAACTCTTTGGCGTCTGTGAGCATCGATGAGGAGCCAAGTGGAGAGGTCGATTGTGAAAAAGATTTGAAGAGTTACAACCTTTTACTCTCTGCCCTTGTCAGTGAGGTTGATTTTCCGAGACTGTCTACATTCGTGGAAATGGTAGTGGCGATTCGTCACGATGTCATACTAGATTCTGTATCAGTCGCCAAGTTGGCAACTTCTAGTGTTGCGATTATGGTCAACGGCAAGGCAAACACTCGTGATTCGTTAATTACTTTCAAAAAGAGACTAGAAGAAACAGATATGAAAGTTGATCTGCCTGTTTCAGCTCTTGCCAAGAGTAGAGATATTAGTTTCTCAATGAAAATCACAAAATCAATTCGATGAAGAAGATATATAAGCACACAACTTTTTTGATTTTTGCCATCAGCGTTACTATTTTTGTGATTATGATATATGCCTATATGCATTATAAAATTTCTATTTTGGTCGATGGCATTACCGCAAAAAGGGAAGCTCTACTTACTGCTGAATATAATGAAAACCACGAGAAGGAGGTTCTAGACATTTATAAATCAACGATTGCAAAATGGTCTCGTCTGCCTGACTACTTTGTCCCATCAAATCGTGTGGTTGGTTTCATAGAAGCTATTGAAGCTATTGGTTCTAAAACTGGTGGCACGGTCTCCATCTCCTCTATCGATGCAGACAATCTAGAAGCTACAACTACTGGTAAACTTGGCAAGATTCGCGCCCATGTTGGTGTCGGTGGTTCTTGGCCAGCAGTTATGGGTGCTTTGAAATTGGCGGAAGTCTTACCATATCAGGTTTCTATTGATAACGTAAGTTTTGCCGTTTCTACTATTAATAGTGATGAAAAAATCAAAGAGGTTAAACATGGCTGGAAACTTTCTTTTGATATTGTGGCTACGGAGATTGCGACAAAATAATATGCATATCTTTAAATCAAAAAATAAAAATGGGTTCACAAAAAATAGTAAGCAGAGTTTTTTTTCGTGGAGCGGAGCTTTTCGGTTGGTCGGTAAAGATCCTTTTGTAGATTGGGTTATTATCTTCGCAGTCGGATGTATAGTGGCTATTGTGCTTGTATACGTTGGAGTTGTCGCCTATCTCAACACAGATGAAAGTCTGGAAAAAGTTCCTACTCCAAAAGGCAGTAATATTTCTAGTCTTGTTGATATCAAGACTTTGGACAAAGTAATCAATAAGTTTGAGGCGCGGAGTATAGAGAATACTGATCTCTCGGATGGGTATATGGGTGTAGGCGATCCGTCACGCTGATTTGCGAGATATCGTGCTCATTTTCATACTCTTGGTTATTTGGTTATTATGATTTAATATGATACTTTTCCCATATTCCCCTTGTAGTTCAATGGATAGAACAGCGGACTTCTAAGCCGTTGATGGAGGTTCGATTCCTCCCGAGGGGACAAAAATGAGCGAAGTGAATTTTTGGACCCGAGAGCGAGGCACCTGCGTGCCTCGCGTGGAGGAAGCGAACGGCGGAGCGATGCCGAGCCAGCAGGCGAGGCCGCGAGGCGGTGGCCAGCCCGAGTTAGCGGGTAGCGAACGAGAGGCGAGGCCGATTCCTCCCGAGGGGACCCAAATACAAATAGTTGACGCTGAACATTACTTTTGATAGCATGTGATCTACCTTAGATATTGAGGTAATTGAGTGATTGGAAGCGAATACCTTCGAGGTAGAGCTGACCAATCCACATTTTTGTTAAAAAAAAGGAAATGGCAAAGACATCAACAATGGCACGATCGTTAAAGAAGCCGAAATTCAAATCGCGCGTGGTTCGTCGTTGTTTTAGATGTGGTCGAAAGCATGGGTACATGAGAGATTTTGACCTTTGTCGTATCTGTTTTAGAGAATTTGCCAACGAAGGCACTATTCCAGGTATAAAAAAATCATCTTGGTAATATTTGTCAGCGGATGAAAGCCAGGTTTATATTCCAAAAGGTCATAAATATCAAATCAAAAATAATATGGTAACCGATCCGATATCAGATTTAATAATTCGTTTGAAGAATAGTAGCGATGCTAGAAAGTCGTCTGTTTCCATTTCTTATTCCAAATTTGGAGAGAATGTCGCTCATGCCCTGAAGAAGGCTGGATATGTTCTGTCTGTTGAGAAAAAAGGCAAACCTTTTACTAGAGAGCTGATCCTTGGTTTGATTTATTCCGATAATGGCGCGCGTATACATGGAGTAGAACGTGTCTCCAAGCCATCGCGCAGAGTTTATTTGAGATCTAGTGATATTCGTGTCTATAGAAGTGGTTTTGGTAATAGCTTTTTATCTACTCCAAAGGGAGTGATGATGGACCAAGAAGCCAAGAAGAATAAAGTCGGCGGAGAACTCTTGTTCAAGATCTGGTAATTTTTCAATATTATGTCAAGAATAGCAAAAAAACCTATAGTATTACCGGCAAAAACAGAGGCGTCCTTTTCTGGTGGTATTATGACTGTCAAAGGTCCTTTGGGAACATTAACCAAGATTTTCAAACCGCATATCAATGTGAAAGTAGAGAATAATAGTATTACTTTTGCCCTGAACAATGAAACTCTACAAGCCAAGGCACTTTTGGGGACTTATGCTTCTCATGTGAAAAACATGATCGCTGGAGTGAACAAACTATACGAAAAGAAACTCATTGTTGAAGGTATCGGTTACAAGTCCGACGTCAAGGGCAAAGACTTGGTCATGGCTTTGGGATTTTCCCACTTGGTTAGTGTGCCCATTCCGGTCGATTTGAAGGTTACAACAGAAAAAAATAGTATAACTATTTCAGGAATTGATTGCGAAAAGGTTGGTCAATTCGCGGCACAAGTAAGAGCCATGAAGAAGCCTGAACCTTATTTGGGCAAGGGTATAAGGTATTCCAATGAAGTTATAAGGCGCAAACAAGGCAAAAAGGCAGCATAATTTTTCGATTCAAACCTTTTACATTTAATTTTATGAATATATTAACCACAAAGCACAAGATATTTGCACGAAGAAAGGCCAAGGTTCGCGCCAAGGTTCATGGCACGAAAGAGCGACCGAGGTTAGCGATTTTCAAGTCCCACAAATATATCTATGCGCAAATTATTGACGATGACAAGGGTATCACTTTGGCCTCTTGTGATTCGCGTAGTGCCAAGGGCAAAACACCAGTTTCCAAGGCCAAAGAAGTGGGTGTGGAGATTGCCCAAAAAGCCAAAGCGGCCAAGATCGTAAAAATTGTTTTTGACCGATCGGGGTATCTGTATACTGGTAAGATAAAGATGGTTGCCGATGCCGCTAGAGAAGGCGGATTGGAATTCTAAATATGAATTATCAAAAATAAAGCGATGAAAGATAAAAATATAAAAATTGATAAGGATACGGAAGTTGCTAACGCCACGATGGATTTGAACGTGAAAGTCCCAGCCACCGGCGTTGACGCGAAAGTCTTGGTATCCGAGGTTAACCCAATTGTGGTAGGTGTACCTGCCGTGGTGACAAATAGGTTTGCGCCAGGTCGCAAGATGCGTGGTGATACGGCTAGAAAGGGCGGTCGCGGTGGTGTCGCTGGTAGAGGCGGAAGACAAGGTGGCCGTGATGGCAATCGTGAGCGTGTCAAACCGGAGTTTGATTCGAAGATTATAGATATACGTCGCGTTACTCGCGTGGCGGCAGGTGGAAGGCGTTATTCTTTCAGCGTGGCGGTGGTGGCTGGTGACCACAAGGGGCGTGTTGGAGTGGGGTTGGGTAAAGGCAGTGATACAGCCATGTCAGTAGAAAAAGCCACTCGAGAAGCCAAGAAAAATCTTATTAGAGTCCCTATGTCAGCTCAGATGATTATTCCTCATGCTGTAGAAGGTAAGTTTGCCAGTGCACGCATAAAGATTTTCCCGGCACGCGGTAGAGGTATTGTCGCCGGAAGTTCAGCTCGTGCGGTTATTGAACTCGCTGGTATCAAAGATGTCTGTGCCAAGTTTTTGTCAGGAAGCAAAAATCGTCTTAACAATGCCAAGGCTGCTATAGAAGCTCTAAAGAATTTGAGCAAAGTTTCACGAGCAGTAATGAGAGGAGAGAAAGAAGCTACAAAGCCGAAGGTAACAGTATAACAATACAATTTCATGCAGACCCATCAATTAAAAAGAAAAAATCCAAATACCAAACGAATGATCGTTGCTCGTGGAGGCAAACGTGGCAAGACCGCTGGTCGTGGAGGCAAAGGTCAGAGCGCTCGTGCTGGCAACAAACGTCGTCCGGAATGGAGAGATATAATAAAACGCATCCCTAAATTACGCGGTCGTGGCAAAAATTCCAACAAGACCTTCGCGGTCAAGCCGACAGTCGTCAACCTCTCTGTCATTGAAAAAGTTTTTTCTACCAACGAATCGGTTACGCCGACTATCCTGGTAGAAAAAGGCGTGGTCGAGACATTATCTGGTCGCACTCCGGAGGTAAAAATCTTGGGTGATGGCGAGATCACAAAGATCATTAAGTTTTTAGATTGTTATATTTCTGAATCGGCTAGAGAGAAGATTACCAAAGCCGGCGGGTCTATTGTTCCAATAGCTAGTAAGGCTAACGCAGAACTGAAACCGGTGGTCAAAGTCTCAAAGAAAGATAATAAAGCAAAAAAAGTGTAGTTGTGACATAATGTGGTTCGTGTTTTCCGTCAAATTGATATATTGTAAGACAACAAATCAAGATGAATAACTTTTGGGAAAAAATAAAGATGGCGCTGAGAGATGAGACATTGCGCAGACGCATGGGCTTTACTATATTGGCCTTGGTGCTTTTCAGGGTATTGGCAACGATTCCTATTCCTAGTGTTGATGTAGAAAATCTATCAAAACTTCTTTCGTCTAGCCAATTCTTTGGTTTCTTGAATATTTTTTCTGGTGGAGGCCTCTCGAATCTTTCCATAGTTATGCTTGGCGTCGGCCCATTTATCACTGCTTCGATCGTCGTTCAGCTCTTGGCTATGATGTATCCAAAATTAAAAGCACTCATGCACGAAGATGGCGAAGCTGGTCGACGTAAACTTTCCAATTACTCTCGTCTATTATCGGTACCACTAGGTATAATTTCTGCTGTCGGTTTTCTTACTTTGCTTCAATCTCAAAATGTGTTACCACATATTTCAACCTCTGCTTTTATCGTTAGTGTCTTGGTTGTGGCCGCTGGTTCGACTCTACTCATGTGGATCGGTGAACTCATATCCGAATTTGGCATAGGTAACGGCGCCTCTCTTATCATCTTTGCTGGTATTGTTTCTTCTCTGCCTAGCGGGGTCACGCAGTTTATCGCCTCATATGATCCAGCAAATATTCCTATTTATGTGATCGCCATTGCCGTAAGCTTAATCGTTATTGCCGGTGTCGTCTTTGTGACAGAGGCCGAAAGGTCTGTCCCGGTCACCTATGCCAAACAGGTACGTGGTAACAAAGTCTATGGTGGCGCGTCGACATATCTGCCTCTCCGTTTGAATCAGGCAGGAGTAATACCGATAATTTTTGCTTTGTCCATTTTGTTGTTTCCTCAAATGATTTCGAATTTTTTGGCGAATTGGACAGCGCATCCGACGATTGCCAGTTATGCGACTTCTTTCACGGTCTTCTTCAATAATCCTTGGGTTTATGGGGGTTTCTATTTTATCTTGGTTGTGGCCTTTACATACTTCTATACAGCGGTTACTTTCGATCCCAAGCAGATCTCCGAAAATCTTCAGCGTTCTGGTGCCTTTGTCCCCGGGGTTCGTCCAGGTGAAAATACGCAAAATTATCTAGGTACTATAGTTACTCGTATTACTCTGGTTGGCGCTTTGTTTCTCGGTATTGTCGCTATTTTACCTCTTTGCATGCAGGCTTTTACTTCTAGCAAACAATTGGCGATCGGTGGTACGGCTTTGCTCATAGTCGTCTCGGTGGTTCTCGATCTTTTGAAGAAAGTTGACGCGCAGGTGGCAATGAGAGAGTACTGATAATAAAACATTTTTATGTCACCACAATCATTTATATTCATGGGTCGTTCCGGTAGTGGAAAAGGAACCCAGGCGGATTTGATTATGAAACTTCTGAAAGAGCTTGATCCTTCTCGCGGTGTCATATATTTACAAACGGGACAGGAACTGCGTCAGTTCATCGGTGGCAGTAGTTATACCGAAAAACTGGCCAAAGAGATTTATGATGTTGGTGGTCTAATGCCGGAATTTGTGGCTATTTATTGCTGGGTCAAAGCTATAGTAGAACGTTATACTGGTAATGAGCATTTTGTCTTCGATGGGGCGGCTAGAAAACTTCCGGAGGCTGAAATTTTCGGTTCTGTTTTTAGTTATTATAAATTACCAAAGCCTTGGGTAGTCAATGTCGTTGTCAGCAGAGAGGAAGCAACGAGGAGGCTTCTCGATCGTAAGCGATCTGATGATAACAAGGAAGAAATCGAAAAACGTCTTGCTTGGTTCGATACCGATGTTATGCCGGCGATCGATCTCTTCAAAAAAGATTCAAGGTTCAATTATATAGAAGTCGATGGCGAGAAGAGTAGAGAAGAGATTCACGAAGAAATCGTGAAGAAAGTTCATCTAGGATAATATGGCGCCAATGCGTGATAGGCATATTAGTATTGAGACATCAGTCAATGATCACCATCAAGACAAAAGAAGAAATAAATGTTTTGAGAGAGGGCGGTAAACGCCACGCTTTTATTTTGAAAGAACTAACAGATATGGTGAGGCCAGGTTTGTCTGTTATGGAACTAGAAAACCGGGCGCGTTATCTGATAGCCGAAGGCGGAGACGAATCGGCTTTTCTCAATTACAAGCCTAATGGAGCAACCAGACCATTTCCCGCGGCTTTGTGTGTATCCATAAACGATGAAGTGGTCCACGGTATTCCTACTGAAGGTGTCAAAATTTTAAAAGAAGGTGATATTGTGGCTATTGATCTCGGTCTGACGCATAAAGGGCTAGTTACAGATGCCGCTGTTACTGTTCCAGTCGGCGATATTTCCCCGGAACTTCAAAGATTGATCGAAACTACGAAGAAAGCCCTAATGGCTGGGATCAAGGAGGCAAAAAATGGTAAGAGGGTTGGCGATATCAGCTCGGCGATTGAGCGCATTGGTCTCGCTTCAAAATATGGTATTGTCGAAGAATTGGCCGGCCATGGCGTCGGTTACTCTGTCCACGAAGATCCTTTTATTCCTAATTTTGGACAAGCTGGAAAAGGGGAAAGATTAAAGACGGGAATGGTTATTGCAATTGAACCGATGTTCAATATTGGTGCCAAGCGCGTGAAGATGGACAAAGATGGTTATACATTTAGGACGGCCGACGGCAAACCAAGCGCGCATTTTGAACACACCGTCGTGATTACAAAGAGTGGTGCGGAGATCATCACGCAATTTTGAAATTAATCTGAATTGGGTTAGAATACACTTACTTTAAAAATAATTAATTCGCAATACATGAGATCACATCCCAAGTATGAACGCACGCTTGTTATTATCAAACCAGACGGAATTCAGAGAAGTTTGATCGGGGAAATTGTCAAGAGATACGAGCAGATCGGCTTAAAATTGGTCGGTATCAAGATGATAATTCCCACGGAAGAATTGATAGAGAAACATTATACTTTGGATCCAGAATGGCGCGTAAAAACAGGGCTAAAGACCATAAAAGGTTATACAGATAAAGGCCTGAAACCGCCACATACAGATCCTCTGAAGATAACTGAGATTGTTCTAAAGAATTTGGTAAAATATATGACCAAGGGGCCAGTAATTGCTATGGTTTGGCAGGGCGCTCATGCTGTGGAGATAGTCCGTAAAATCACCGGAGGAACAGAACCTCTCGCCTCTGCCGATGTCGGAACTATTCGTGGAGACTACTCTCTAGATTCGTATCGTATGAGCGATAACGATGCTCGTTGTGTTCGTAATATTGTTCATGCATCTGGTTCAGTCAAAGAAGCGGAGGATGAGATAACGCACTGGTTCAAGGAAAATGAGGTATTCAATTACAAGCTGATGTTAGAGCAGGTACTTTACGATATAAATCTCGGGAACACTTTATAGTAAGTAAGATTGGCTAGATCTATTTTCTATCTCTGTCAACATTGCGCTTTGGATAGGAAGTGTGTCCAAACTACTTTTTCTTCTTGCGTTTCAGGTGGAGAGGATTAGAATGTTTACAGGTTACGATAGTATTTAAATCTATAACACATATTTTGGGAATCCAACGAACACTCGTTGTTCATATTAGTTCGCATCTTGGTGTTGAACTTGAGGATACCCACCTGGAGCAATCTAGGTTAGTGAATACTTCGTAACCTAATAAAGACCACCCTTTGCTATATACAAGTTTTAGGGTGATTTTTATTTTTGGTAGCCGACCGAAAGTAGCAAATGATGCGCGCCACGTTTTTTGGCCATAAACAGGCGCACTTTCTCTCTTGGTTATATAACGCCGATAAATTATAATTGACACATGTTATCAAAGACCAAGGTCACTTTTTGTTCGGGAGTGGACACAGTTACTGGAGCCAATTTTTTATTGGAATCTTCAGTTGGCACAAAAATATTGATTGATTGTGGTTTGATACAAGGAAATAGGGTTGCCATGAAAGAAAACGATGAACCCTTCCCGTATGATCCGGCTTCAATCAACGCGCTTCTTATTACACACGCGCACTTGGACCACGTTGGTCGTATTCCAAAGCTAGTGAAGGATGGTTATAGTGGGCCGATATATTCGACATCAGAGACGAGAGCGCTCTCCGAGTTGGTCTTGAACGATGCTGTTGGTATATTGGCCAATGAGGCTAGACAACAGGGAGTTGAACCTCTCTATGATCCAGGTGATGTGCAAAAGATTTTTCCACTCTGGAAGACTGTTGATTATCACAAATCATTTCAGGTCACAGATGATGCTTTTGCATATCTGAAAGATGCGGGGCATATTTT
This sequence comes from uncultured Candidatus Saccharibacteria bacterium, assembly GCA_964646515.1. GTDB lineage: Bacteria > Patescibacteriota > Minisyncoccia > Phycocordibacterales > PALSA-1337 > C7867-002. The sequence continues at coordinate 28,586 of CAZYES010000010.1, forward strand.
GGGGTCATCCATGATTGAAGTGACAATAGACAATGTAAAAATACTTTTCACTGGCGATCTGGGCAATTCACCGACGCCGTTGCTTAGGGACACCGAAGAAATTGGCAATGTTGATTATCTTGTTATGGAGAGTGTCTATGGCGATAGGAATCATGAAGACAAAGAGGGTAGGATGAATAGTCTTAGACAAATAATAAATGACACCATCGCTCGTGGTGGCACTCTGGTAATTCCGGCATTTTCCGTAGATCGTACGCAGATATTATTATATGAATTAAACAATATGATAGAGAAAAATCTGATTCCCTCTGTCCCAGTATTTGTGGATTCGCCGATGGCTACCAAAGCTACGAATATATACAGATCTGGTGCCGGTTTGTTCAATGATAGGGTCAGAGAACAAATCAATGGCGGAGATGATGTATTCGAATTTTCACATCTCGAGTACACAGTATCTAGAGATGAATCACAAGGCATTTCCAATATTAAAGGCACTAAGATCATTATTGCCGGTTCCGGAATGTCTGTTGGTGGAAGAGTTATTGGTCATGAGAGACACTATTTGTCAGACGCAAAAAGTACAATTTTGTTGGTCGGTTATCAAACGGTAGGGTCACTCGGTCGTCAATTGGCCGATGGTGCCAAGAAGGTTAAAATTTATGGTGAGACTATAAAAATCAAGGCCAAGATAGAAACTCTTTATGGTTATTCTGCACACAGAGACAGTGATCATCTAGTAGAATTTGTGGCGACTGGCGATGATAGATTAAAAAAAGTTTTCGTAACCATGGGAGAACCAAGGGCTTCGATGCATTTGGCCCAAAGGATTAATGATGAACTTGGAGTAAAAGCGATCGCGCCGGAAAGAGGTAGGCAGTACGAGATCGGCTAGATGGTTTATTCTATCTTTCATGACCGAGTATTAAATTGGTCGGTAGATCAATTACGATACTAATTATGGGGCAGTGTTATTTTTTGATGAATTCAACAATATGAGCGAAAGACTCAGGTTTGAATTCGGCTAGATATGCCAAGGATTTACGATCCAAAGATATACCTTTCTTTTTTATTACGCCTATAAATTTGCTGTAAGAGAAGCCTAGGGGGCGAAGAGCAGCGTTGATCTTGACGTTCCATAGACGTCTAAAATCTCCCTTTTTATCACGACGATGAGCGAAGGCATAAGCACCGGCATGCATGAGGGCATCATTGGCGGCAGCTTCATTGGTCGAACGGCGAAAACGGAAACCCTTGGCGGCTCTTAGGACGCTTCGGCGGTTTTTGAGGGCATTTACGGCTTTTTTGACTCGGGTCATATTATTTAATTAAATTAAAAGAAGTATAAAATTGAAGTTAAATTCGGTGTATTTTTTTAATTGGTGGCGAGAAATCGACTCCTTGATTTGTTGTCCATATACACGCTTTGCGTACGACGTTTGGCCATGCTAGTGCTCGTATTTTCTTTGGCATTGAAATGGTTTTGTCCGGGTCTGCGTGATATGATTTTGCCGTTACGGGTAACTTTGAACCGTTTCATAAATGATTTGTTTGTTTTGATACTCATGTTATTTTTTCTCTATATAAGTAGTTAATCCTTTCGGCCCTTTTATTACGTTTTGCACGATCTTGTACTCGACAGTGACCAGTTTCAGAACTCTCTCTAGGCGCTCTTTCAAAAAATTCATATCCATATATTTGGAACGGCCGACTAGATATAGATCGATCTTTACTCTATTACTCTCACTTAACCATTCGGAAATTTTCTTGGCTTTGAGTTCTAGATCATGATCACCAGTACCTATTTTGACCTGGATGTTTTTGACTTCAGTTGTTTTGGTCTTTGTTTTGGCAACCTTGTCTTTTTTCTTTTCATCGTACAAATATTTTCCATAATCCATGATCTTGGCTACCGGTGGCATAGCGGTAGGGGAGATTTCGATCAAATCTAACCCGCGTTTCTGGGCTTCTGCCAGAGCATCAGTAAGAGTGATAACCCCCAGGTTCTCGCCATCGGTGGTTACTACTCTTAGCTCTGGAGCCTTGATCTGATGGTTTATTTTGACTCGAATAGACAATTGACGATGGATTAGACTTACAGGGGTTATTTATAGCATATACGTTGGTGTTCTGCAATACATTGAATAATTCCAACCGTTTTCTCTACTTTCTCGATAATTTGCCATGATTGGTCACAAGAACTTTCTGACCAAGCGGATAAGTATTTCGGGTATTTTTTCCAAGAAAAAACGATTACGCCATTCACTCAAAATGACTTCTTTGGAATCTTGAAGATCACGGACAAAATGTGCGGATAATTCCTCTGCGAACTTGGTATTAGTGGTGATGAGATTGGCTTCAAAGTTATAAAGGAGACTGGCACTGTCTAGGTTCATAGAGCCGATAGTTGACCAAGTACCGTCTATAGTTATAGCTTTGCAGTGGATCATGTTACCGGAATATAGGAATATACGTACGCCCGATTCTAGGAGCATGTTGAAGAAAGCGCGAGCGCCCAGATCGACTGCATAGTAGTCAGATTTTTCTGGAATTATTAAACGTACGTCTACGTTTCTCTTGGCGGCAAATTTCAGAGTTCGCGCCAGACGATGCGTAGGTACGAAATATGGGGTCGTGATGTATATATAATGGCGAGCATTGCGCAAAGCTTCGATACTACTAGAATAGATATGACGTTTGCCTGGAGCAGGGTAGTTTGTTATATAACGAAATTCCTCGTTGTGGGCATGTGTTCGCGCGGGAAGTGGACGGATTTTTTTTGCTCTGGCCCACATACGTTCGAAGGCGTTGCTCATATCTTTTGCCACTTTTCCTTCTACGCGGACATTGGTATCGCGCCATCTCTTTAACCTATCCTGTATGCAAATACTACCGGTGTAACCGATTTTGTCATCTATGACCAAAGTGCGACGGTGATTGCGGAAGTACCACGATCTGAAGTTTGGTACTTTGAAGTAGGAAGGAATCAAAGTCTTCCAGAATATAAGTTCGATACCTTTTTTCTTTAGCTCATCTGTGATATTTGTCCCAGAGAAGGTAAAACTACCGGCGGCATCCCACAAAAATCTAACTTTGACTCCGTTTTTGGCTCTTTCGGCGCAGACGCTCACAAGTTTTTGGCCGAAGTCGTCATTGACGAATATAAATTGCTCCAAGACTATACTCTCTTTGGCGTGGGCGCAATCGTGCAATATTGCTAGCCAGACTTCTTCATTGTTGGCGTAAAGAGTCCAGTTTGTTTTGTCGGTCATGAGATAAGTCTACAGTTTATAATGTAAAGTGCAAAATTGGGCATCCAATGAGCTTGGCATTTTTGAGGTTATAGATTTGTTACTACTTGGGGGAAATTATGTTATGTTTGAATTATAATTATAAAATAGAAATGGGCACGTGGCGGAATTGGTATACGCGTACGGTTCAGAACCGTATGGAGCAATCCTTGGAGGTTCGAGTCCTCTCGTGCCCACTAATTCGCGAGAATGTACAAATAGTATTCGGGCAGAGTGTAGTTATATTGTTGTAGAGTACTTTGGGCCGTTGACCAGACAGGTAGTCAAAAACTAATTTTATTTTATAACAAGTCTAAAGGAAATAACTCGACCTCACTTTGTTTGGCGTTTTTGGTGTAAGCAAGTTTGCACTTTGTATTGTAGATTGTAGACTATGACCATGGCTACGTTGATTGATTATAAAAAGGCGCATTTTGATTATGAGATCCTAGAGAAATTCGAGGCGGGTATTGAACTTGCCGGATTTGAGGTCAAGTCAATCAAGAAAGGGCAAGGATCATTGGAAGGTTCTTATGTAATAGTAAGAGGGGGCGAAGCGTATGCCATGAACATATTTGTGTCTCCGTATCAGGAAAGAAATACACCGAGTAATTATGAACCGCGCAGAAATCGCCGATTGATTTTGAGTAAGAAAGAAATAGCAAAGTTGGCCGATATCGATGCTGGTAGGGGATTGACAATAGTGCCGATTTCGGTATATAATAAGGGTAATCTTATCAAAGTACTGGTAGCAGTTGTTCGAGGTAAAAAGAAATATGATAAGAGAGAAAGTATTAAGAGGAGAGAAGTAGATAGAGGTGTAAGAAGAGAATTTAGAGATCGTTGAAAAGTGAAATCCAATATGTATGTGAAGTGATAATCTCTTTAATTCTAACTTTGTTCGGAATTCGAGACAATTTCGCTTTGCAAAATTGGGGATGATCGGCATAGACAATCGGCAGTTGCCGTTCGTGCGATGCGAGCACCATTAACTCGAAAGCCCCCTTCGCTCTCACGAGCTTCGGCGGGCTGAAATCTGATGGAAAATCTAAATGCTAAATCAACCGTTTCTCCGTATTTCGGAGCAAAGGACTTTGCATTCGCGTTTGTATAAACGCGCGTCACGCTAGGGGTATCCTAACTTTAGTGCTGGCGTAATTACTTGGATGTAGGAAAACAGAACTTCTCATTCTGTTTTCTGAACTCTAGAGATCGTGGTCGTGCATTTTGTGAAATTTTCTAGCACTATCACTAAACCACAAATTTTACTATCATCGTAGAATCGTCTGGTACACTTCGATTGCACGCGGGTTCGATTCCCGCCATCTCCACTCG
>CAZYES010000011.1:0-23239 GCA_964646515.1 uncultured Candidatus Saccharibacteria bacterium
TGACAACATTTGAGAAATCGTCCTTGACTTGATAGAAATAGTAACCGTTCTCCATAGCCATCTTGTCTTTGATTTCAGTGAGAGGAATATTGCCTGGAATAATCAACATATCGTCAAAACCGTTCTGTTCAATAGCCTGCTCTATTTCAGCCTGATTTCTGTCCCAGATGTCGTGGATTGTGTCCTCAAAGTCTGGTGGTAGGTCAATGTTGGTTTTTTGGTAGAAAGAGATGAAATCTTGGAGTTTGGCTTCTATGTCTAGAGTGATGGTCTCTTTCTTACCGTCTGGATGAGAATATTCGGCAGAAATTTCCGGGGTTTTACCTCTCTTCTCCTTGCCAAAAACCTTGCCCATTCTTTTATCTAAGCTCTTCAAAAAAGGATCCACTTCTCTACCCTCGGCTCCTAAAAGTGCTTCTGCTTTGTTCTTCAACAACTCTGCCCTCTTTTTAAACGGATCCAGCTCAGCAATTTCCTTGAGAGTCAGATGCTTGACTGCACCGGATTCTTTTTTGAGTTCGGCTATTGCTTCTTCCCCGCGCATTGCCTTGATGGTGTTAAGTTTAAAAATATCCTCTGGTAAATCCAAATCTTGGGCGGTAAGCGTAAGCAAAAAACCTTTTGACGCTAAAATCTTGGCTACCAAAATGCGGTCTGCTTCCGAATATTCCTTGAAAGTCAGAGCTGTTTTAAATCTTTCATCTAAAAATTCCGCAAAACATCTCTCCCGCTTGCCAGTCTGTTTCTCCACAAGCCACGCCTGCAGAATAGCTTCGACCGAACCTTGAGTCATAACAAACTTTTCCAAAGAGTGAGTTTTATTTCCAACATCAAGAGCCCCAGCTCTTCTCGCCACTTCTTTATTAGTTTCTTTTGTATAGCTTTCTTGAATCTCCGCCATCACTTTGCACAAATTCGGCAAAGTAGTGTTTAAATCATAAAAAGACATATCCAAAGAACCATCCCTGTTTAACAAACGAGAAAGCATAATATCATAAGCTTCATCAGGCTTGGTATATTTTATTTCCAGGTTATTTTGTTCAAATTCACGGGCAATTTCCGGTGGCAGATCCTGTCTCTCGGTATTTTTCTTTGACTTTAAATTAGCCGTAAAAATCATCTGAAAACCCGGGGCTATTTCCACAACGCCATTACCCACGATATTTATCCGGTCCCCTACCTTGGCATTAAAAACCCCCTTGATAAAAATCATCTGCTCTTTTGGTAAGGCGGTAAACTCATCAAAAATAATCGTTTTTCCTTCCATCATCGCTTTGGCCAGCGGACCATAAATTTCCACGGTTTCGATTGCTCCGCCACTAGCTGGCCTGATGCCAGTTTTCCCCCAAACATTTGATTCTTTGGTTTGTGGATTACAAAAAACCATTTCCGGGTCTTTACCAGTGAAATGTGTAGCCGCAAAACGAGCCAAGGAAGTTTTTCCCGTACCCGTTGGACCATGAAGAAACATGGGCTTGCCCGTGAGCATCCTGTCCCCAATAGCTTCCAAATCTTTTTCTACATCTGGCGTAATACAAATATGTCCACTTTTAGCTAAATCTTCTTTGTATTCAATCAGTTCGGCCTGACGCAAAACTAACGAATCTGTTTGCCCAAGCTTTTCTTCTTCACCTCCAATTTCCTTTTTTATAGTTTTTAGAACAGCCTCATCCCTTTTCTTTGCTGATAATGAAGTCCTTGGACTTAATAGTTCAAACATCCTTTTCATTCGGAAATCTTTTAAATCGGCGATGGATTTCATCACCTCCTGGACCTCCCTTACTTCAGGTGTCACTTTAAGAATTTCTTCATAATCGACCTGGGCATGATCATCCAAAATCTCTTGCTCATATTCCCATTTTTGCTTTTCCAAAACTTTTTTCGCGCCTTTTAGACCACCAAAATCCTCAACTTTAAATCTACTAGCTTGTTCATCAGCTTCTTTTAGTGGCCCTTTATAATGTTTATCAAAAATGGGTCCCTCATTACCAAGTTCATTTATAGCTTTTCGTAACTCTTTTCGGCCTTCGGATACTTCATGAAAATTTGGTTCTTTCTCCGCATTATTTACTAGTATTTGATCAGATGATTCTTTCATGCCTATATATTAACATAATCAAAATACTTTAAAAGTGTATAAACATAGCTTCTCAAAGGCTTTTTTAACTTTCTTGAACCACCAAGATCTCCTCCGTTCTTTTGAATCATCCAAAAAAGTTGATCATGGTCAGTAAAAAATAATTTTGTAATTTCTTCTTCGTTCATGTTTAACTTCTGGTCACGACTACGAGATCTTGTTCGACCACGATACAAAATCATTTTCCAAATCTGAAATAGGCTTTCCAAGTATCCGAAGCACAGAATCCTCAAAATGCAGTGCGTAGTAATTTTTTTCAGTTTTTGCCACTACTTCCAGAATCTTATTTAAAGTAAACTTTTCTATTAAAAATGCTGTAAAAAGACATGCTATTTTATAAGCACCAAAATCCACCCTTTCATTCCAATCTTGTTTCGTGGCTAAATGACTAGTAAATCTCCCCTCAATAAACATTGAATCACTGCCAGTCTTATACCTATCAACTTGACCGGCGATATTCATAGCCAATCCCTCATTCAGCCAAAATGGAACCTGATTACCAGATGCCAATCTATTGATAAAAATGTGAGCGATTTCATGGGCCAAAATCTGATCAAACTCTGAATCAGCATGGCTCGATACCTTAGCAAAAAAATTAGGGTGAATAATATCAATCCTATTATCTCTCGATGTATTCCCAACTTCCCATACTTGAGTCTTTCTACCTAAACTTTTATCAAAACTTAATCGTGATGTATGGAATAATACGCTTATATTAGGCAGACTTGAAAGATTAAATGAGTTTGCTACACGCTTAAAAACAACTTCGGTTTTTTGCTCCAGATTATCCTTATCTTTTATCTTATCGTTTAAAATAGTGATATTTTTCATATATTCATAGTACATCATAATAAAAAAACAGTAAAGGAAATCGTTGGATCTCCCTCACTGTTTGTGACTAACACCGCGGTCGTAGCTATCGGTTGCAACTGTTGTCGCACGACCTGCAATTGACACAGTTATCGCAACTCGCCGAAAAGCTCGTCTGCTGAATGACTGGATCCGCTTTCGAAAACGCGCGTTTAGTGACTTCACGGCGATCAAGAAAAAATCTGCTCATCAAACTCTTTTTCATGTGCTAATTTTCTCCTTTCTTTTTGATTTTAGAAGGATGCCTGATATTAACAACCGTTCGAACACTTGCAGAACCTCAGTTCCATCGCAACCAATTGTCTCTGCAATTTCTTTCGCAGTGAAATCATGCTTTCCTTGTAGAAGCTCGACAAACTCGAACCCCTCCAGAGACATGCGTTCAAAACGATTGCTCGAACATATCAAGACTGAGTCGACCTCCCGCCTAATAACGCAACGACTGCTCACATTGAAAGTGTCGCTAATCGTCAGCGGTTCTTGGCAAACCCTCTCATGTGATTCTAACACACAAGCCCTATCGTGGTCAATGATTGGATCGACCATGTACATATCCTGTCCATTATACTGACCTGATGTAACTTTAGCTGACATCCTACAACCACCCTCGCAAACATTTACCGCCAAACAACTTCTACATTTGTCTGGCAATATTCCTACATCTGCCCAGCTAGACATTCTCTTCCATATCTCACTGAAGTCTTCTCGTAAAAGATTGCCATATTCAACATCAGAATGAACGCATGGACGAGCGTTTCCTGAAGACGATATCGCGCATGTCGACACACCCGCCGAACATGCACGATTACCAAAGAACCTGGCAAAACTGGAGCCTTCTTCTTTACAGAACATACATCGTGGCAGTGGCTCCAGTATATCAATATTCAATCCAAGATCCTTCTCTATTCTTATCAAACAGCTGAGACACCGTTTGACTTCCTCGCTACTCAAGCACATGGTGATGTTATCGTAACAAGAAGGGACCATCGGACCGGCACAGAATGTCTGGATGCCTGAAGACTTAAGTATTTGGGCTGTTTCGAACATGACATCGAGGTTTAGCCTTGAAACCACCATGTTTGTAGATACCGGAATGCCGTGTCGCATCAGATGGCTGATGCCGTTCATGGTCTTATTGAAACTCGCCGCACCACCGCCGAGCATGTTATGGATAGCTGGTGGACCAAGAACTGAGATTAACGCATGTTGCAATCCAGACAAACCCAACTCACGAGCGATCTCATCGGTTAACAAAGTAGCGTTACTGTTCATGCCAAAACCCATGCCTTGTTTATGAGCTTCAAACATTGACGACATCAATACGTCTGGACGCAGTAGAGGCTCTCCACCAGTGAATGTCAGTTGAACGACTTTGGCTTCTGCCAATTTCCTAAGAATACACCCAAGATCTTCTGAAGATAATTCGATAGGTCGAGGTGCATCTGAATGACGCCAATAGTTGTAACAATGGCGACATTTTTGATTGCATAGTGCAGTAATTTCTAGTTGCACATCAATCGGGGACATCAATCTTTTCATACAATTTGCCTTTCTAAATTCGGTTTTTTGTCTATTTCAAGGAGTCAAATTTCTATTGCAAATACTACTAGTGTTTCCTGCTTATGTCGATAGCGCCACTATTTCTGCCCAACTTTCAACTCTTATTACTTTCGGTAAAAACTGCTGATATTCATCTATTTCTGCCTGATCCGGCTGATACAAGAATAAATTTAGTGCCGTTTCAACCATATGGCTCAATACCTCGAGACGATCATCGATAAAATAAGTTATATTATTATCCTTGCAGATCTTGTCTTTTTCATGTCTTTCTCGACAGAAGAAAACATTTTCCGGTTTAACCCCAGTTTTTGTATAAAATTCATTATCCTTTAACCATGCCAGGATTTTTTCTTGTGCCCACGGCGTACATTTTGAAATTAAGAAAATATTTCCATGGAACTTCTCATCATTTAGCTTTTTAACAGCATCAAATACTCCCTCAGCGGCGGGAATTGAAGAGTAACACTCCTCATGTAGAGTTTTATCGTCTTTATCTGTAACACGGTGATTGATAATTACATTTCCTATATCGATACCCAGAGCTCCATTTGTTTTAGTCATGATAAATAAATCTAACTTGATCAGAAACAATCTTTCCTTTCTTAAAGTCATCACCTAACTTTTTGGGAAGAATTGAAATTGTATCAGTTGTCTTTGTCCATATAATCTCAACAATCTCATGAGCATGCGTCCTAATAATATTACTAATATCCAAGTACATATCAGCATTAGTAATCTCAAAAAAGAATTCTACAGATTGGGTAGAATCTCCATCAATAAAATTATTTATATACAACAATCTACCTATCTCCGGCTTGATTCCGAGCTCTTCAATAATTTCTCGGACTAGACATTCTCTAATATCTTCTCCCCATTCAAGATGTCCACCAGGCAAAGCGCCAAAACTCGTATCGTTTGGATGTTTAACTACTAGTAGTTTATCATCGAACAAAATAATACCTCTCACACGAATAACAAGTTTTTTATCTTTTTTCATAAAATTGTTAGTCGCCATTATTTTGAAAATTTTCTATTTTTTATTGAACCGTTTGAAATAGGTATCAATCTCATCTCGAAGTTCAACGCCCACTCTCTCAAAACAATCAAGCAAATCTTTATATGTCCCCTTACCACCAAGAAAATCCCAAAATTCGTCAGCGACCTTTAGTTCATTTTCAAGATCAAGCATGCCACGCATTGTCCAACGAGAATATGGCTAGCGGTTTTTATCAACAGCTTCTTCAATGGCAGATTTTAGAGTAATATCCACTATTGATGACAAACCCCACTCTACGCATTTTTTAGCCGTGTATAGCTCATTATCATTTAATTTTCTACCAATTCTTTTAACTGCATCATTTTGCAGATCCCCAACTGTTATCGGATAGATCGCCGTAATATTTTCTCGATTTGTCATATTTTTTAGGACTTGAATTAACAATCATACACCTATTTATTCCACACAATATGTCCATTTATATTATGGTCCTCATATGTTTGTAGTACATCAGTACAAAATCTCATTAACCCATCATTCTTTTCACTTTTCGCTAACTCGTATAAGCGTATAAACATTTTCTTCCCAGTTTCCGTTTGTTTGAGATTCTTCTTTATGAAATTATGTTGTGAACACAAGGTCTGACCATTTTCAATCGTTGCTTCGCCACCAAAATCTTTCGGTTTTATATGATCAATATGCAGATCAACGCCATCCGCTTTACCCCGCCCACAAATAACACATTTGTAGCCATCTCTCTTAAGGATTACTTTTTTCTGTGCGGCTGTAAAATCTTCTAATTCTCTTAGATGTTCCTTTTTTGGATCATAGCGATATATACCCTTGGCAATCTTTATTAGAAATCCTTTTTGTGCCAAACTTCTGATCGCTCTATCGGGGTCTCTGAATACATCACCCGTTCGTTGTTTATATGTGGCAACCACCCAGTCAACAACTTCTGGATGTTTGATGTCACGGTCAGGATTTTTCTTAAAAAATTCAACAATGAGATTTTTTTGAACATGACTCTCTTTTTTGTTATTTTCCATGGTAATTTATATTTTAAGCGTTGTTTGGATTAATTTTACACTCATCTTTGAGACGTTTTATCGCTATATTACAATATTTTTCATCAATATCAACTCCGACACCTTTACGATTATTCAAATACGATGCAATTAAAGTTGAGCCACTTCCTAAAAATGGATCAAGTACTATATCACCCGTAAAGGTAAACAGCTTTATACAACGTCTAGGTAATTCAATTGGAAATGGTGCAGGGTGACCACCTGCCCCTTTTTTGCTTTGGCCATTAAATGTCCAAACTCCATTTGTCCAATCCATAAATTCTTGTCTTGTTATATCGTTTTTTCTGCTTCCACCTGTTTTTTTCCAGCTGTCTTTATATAAAACCAAAATTAATTCCACTGGAGCAATTACATAGGGCGCCGAAGCAGACATCCACGAACCCCAAGCTGTACGACGAGATATGTTTCCTTCGTTCCAGATAATAGTCGAGTGATATTTCCATCCAATATCTTTTGCTATTTTCGTGATATCGGCTCCCACAGATTTTTGACCACCCTTATTTTTATCAAGTGGAATATTTAGGCAGAAACGACCTTCACTTTTTGTCAACTCAAAACATCTAGAGATCCATTTTTTAGTAAATTCCAAATAATCCTCATACGATAAATTATCAGCGTGTGAATTATAATGAATATCAACATTATACGGTGGCGATGTAACAATTAGATCAACCGATCTATTTGGGATTTTAGTAAATCTCAAAATATCATCTTTGTATATAGCAATTTTACTATTATGATGAAAGTAGGGTTTTGCAATCTTATTAATTCTTACAATCGGTTTATTTATTATGGTTATTGGCATAAATGTATCGTCAGTATCGCATGCGATTGAAATAAAGACAAATAATGCTCCTAAAAATTATTGCGCAATGTTGATGCGTCTCTCACACCTACAACCAGAGTACGGAAAATACTCAACCAATTGAGGAATAAATTTACCTTTATATGGGTGAAGACGATGTACATGCTTGGTTGTATCTTTTTCCCTTAGATTATCAAACGAAAGTGCCCAATTTAGATCATCACCTAACTGTTTTTTCCAGTCAGTCTCTCGTTTACTGTGCGAAGATTTGTAATATCCTTTTAAATCATTGGTATGAACCATCGTTGAACCATTTTCTCCATGCCTTTTAACCTTGCCATACTGAACAAGGTAGGAGATATTTGCGGGCGTAACTTTTTTTTCGAGATAATCACTAGCCCACTTTGACGCTTCTGAAATAGTTATTAATGGCATATCGCAAGTTTATCATTTAATTTAAAATCAATAAAACAACTATTCTGCTGGGGGGGATGGAGTCGGACCATCATAAACGGCTTCAAAGGCCGCTGTCCTACCATTAGACGACCCCCCAATTCATCCGAAACATACTACTTACAAATCTTGACCACCGCAAGCTCAAGCGGTAATTGCTCGATGCTTGCCCTACTTATACCCTGCACCGCCTCTAGCATAATCGAGAGTATTTCCGGCGTAATTCCCCCGATTGCATTTTTGGCATTGCCGATAACCCGACCCTCTGCTACTTGCGCTTCGATAAACATCATATCATCCGGTGATACGCGTTCTCTGATCTCGGCTTTTGTCGATGGCGAATGTTTGATAAGTAGTATAAATCTCATTTTCTCCAGAATCAAAGTCGAGAACGTATTCATAGAAACGCCAAATCTTTCCGCTTCGGCAATCGATGCCAGCGCCCCGTCACCATTTCTAGCAATAATGCCCTCAATAAATTTGTTTACCATGCTAGCTTTTGGAGCCCCTGTGATACCCTCGACTTTTTCACGAGGTATTTTTTTATCATCCGATGAAGCAATCACTTTCTCCAACATTCCTAGGGCATCACGAAACGACCCGTCACCCAAAAGAGCGATCAGATCCACGGCGCCAGAATCGAGATCATAACCTTCCTTTTTGGCAATTCTCAAAACTTCTTTTCTGACAATCTCTCGCGGTGGCTTCCTGAACAAAAACGACTGACAGCGAGAAATTATCGTGTCTGGAACCTTATCAAGTTCTGTCGTCGCCAGTATGAAGATGACGTGCTTCGGTGGTTCTTCTAACGTCTTTAAAAGCGCGTTCCAAGCATCTTTTGATAGCATGTGAACTTCATCAATAATATACACCTTGAAAACACTAGAAAAAGGCATGACCGAGACATGTTCACGTAAAGTCCTGATATCATCTATACCCCTGTTCGAAGCAGCATCGATCTCATATACATCCTCGCCAACCGTACCCAACGAATTTGCCAAAATTCTGGCAACCGAAGTTTTGCCCGTCCCCCTACTTCCAGAAAAAAGATAGGCGTGGGAAATACGTTTGAGTTTGACTGATTCTTTGAGTACGTCAACGATATGATTTTGACCAACTACTTCACCCCATGATTGAGGACGATATTTACGATATAGGACCGCCATGCAAATAGAATATCAGAAAAAAAGAAAACCCGCGACCCTAGAAGGATCGCGGGCAGGGAGCCAAATGTGTGGCGAAAATCACAGATGGTGCCCTTTGTCGATGAGCCAGATCGGGACTTTGGGTCGGACCTAACTGTCCTCAGCTCTGATGGGCGGAAGCAGAAGATCTTTTTCAATCATATGCGACTCCATTCATGAACTACCGACTGTTTTTGCTCTGTTTGTACCAACGGCCTTTGGTCAAACGACAGGCCAAAGCCGTTACCAAATATTAGAATACAACTAAATCATTATTGTTTCAAGTGTTTTCTAATCAAGTTATCCACAGCCTTGGAGTCTTCGGTCATCATCAACTTTATACGCAATTCTTTGGCGCCATTCCAGCCGTTAACATAGGCTTTGAAATGTTTCTTCATTACATCAAAATTTTTTATGTCCCTAAAAGTTTTCTCAAATAGCTTCGCGTGTTCCACCAATATCTCCAGTCTCTTCCTAATGTCTGGCTCCAAAATAATCTCCGACCTAGAATTTGACGATTCTCGATATCCGATACCCAACTTTACGCGGGTCGTATCAAAAAACCACGGCTTGCCAAATACTCCTCTACCGACCATAATCCCATCACAACCGTATTTATTGGCATATTCTATTCCTTGTTCCAATGAGCTGACGTCACCATTGCCGATTATCAACGTCTTGGGGCTGATTTTGTCCCGCATCTCTACGATCTCCGGCACCAATTCCCAATGCGCTACAGCATCGGACATCTCTTTGCGCGTGCGCAGATGAATAGTGAGTGCCGGCAATTTCTGCTCGAGCAATAATTGGAGCCATCCCAAATCGAACCGACTGTAACCAATCCGCGTTTTTATAGAAACTGGAATCACTCGTTCTAAAAAATTTTTGCCACTGGATTTCTTTTTTCTTTTTTCAGACACGCCGACCCTAGCAGCTTCCAATATAGCCAGCGCTAACTTCGGATTTTTCATCAATGATGCGCCACCGCCCTGTTTCTCAATACCTCTATCCGGACAACCCATATTGATATCCAATCCGTCAAAGCCAAGATCTTTTATCGTCTCTGCCGCCTTTCTCATCACTTCTGGATGACCAGTGAATAATTGCGCAACAATAGGCCTCTCTCCATTTGAAAACTTCAAATCATAAAGAAGATTCTTCTTACCAGATGAGACCAGCCCGTCAGCGGAGACAAACTCTGTCCACATCACATCCGGTTTACCATATTTCGCAATCAATTTACGAAACACCAAATCTGTAACATTGGCCATTGGCGCCAAGGCGAAAAATGGTCGTGGTAAAGTTTCCCAAAAATTATTAGTTGCAACAGTTCGATTCATATATCATTTACTAAAAATACATCCGCCTAGTAATCATTCACTTTGCCCAAAAGTTTCACCACGTCCGCATCTCTGGAATCACTACCCAAAATCACGACAGCATAGACGTCTTTATTTTTGCCCATATTAAATAACGCCACACCAGTTCGATTGGCTTCCGGCGTATATCCATTCTTACCCCCAAGATAATTGGACCAATTCAAAAAATGCATAGGATTCAAAAAAGTATGAGAACGAATCGTCTTTGATTTCAATTCCGTAATCGCTAGAATATCTGGCATATTGTTACGCATCCAATCCAAAATGATGACTAGATCGTCAGCTGTCGAGACGTTCTTTGGAGACAGGCCAGAAGGATCGGCAAAATAAGTCCGATAGGCACCAATCGACTGCGTAAAATCATTCATTGCCTGAATAAATTTACTCCGACCGTAAGATCGTGCAAGAGCCTCGGCAGCATCATTGCTCGAAACCATGAGCAATGGATACATAAGATCTCTTGCGGTGAATACCTCACCAACTTTGAACTGCGCCGTATTGCCATAAGTAGTCATAATATCCAAACTGATGCTGACGCGCTCTTTTTGGTCAATCAACCGGTTGGCAACGATTGCCGTTACCAATTTTGTCACTGAAGCAATCGGCAATAACTGGTCTTGATCATGTCCGATCGACACCTTGCCTCGCGTCAGATTTTTGACTAGATAAGCATTGGCAGTAATTTTACTATTAGCAGAACCGGGTAATGCTTGTTTCGCGGCATTGATTAGGCCTTCCTCCTCTCTCAAATCTTCTTCTTCTTTGGCGCTAAAACGTATTGTGCGTACCATGCCCGATATAGAAGTACCGTCAGTAGGCTGAGAAACCACTACTGTGGCTATTTTGGACAAAGACGGAATTTGGATCTTGGTAAATGAAGGCATATGGATCTTGGCAATTTGTGGCTTTGCAATATTCCACGCCAAAGAACCAACATATGATATTGTTATACCAGCGCCAATCACAAAAAGGCCACCAAATAAAACATAAAAGAAATTCTTCACAGTTTTGAGTCTACTACAGAATGAAGTATTTGTAATCTACGCATTAAAGCCTCAAATCGTCCTATAGAAAACGTTGGACCCATATCTGACATCTATATAATCGAAGTTGACGACCTCGCCTTTGGACCGAGCTTGATCTTTCATCTTGGTCCAAAATGACAATAGATTGACCAACTGGTCTCGAAATGACCTAGAGTTGTTAAAATACACGACCATAGCGTTTATCGATGAAGTAGACACGATCTGGTCTTGAATAGAGTTGCGTGCATACAATTCGTATTCACCCGCTTCTTTGATCAAGATCGCCAAAACGTCTACGCCAAAAAGACGCGCGCCTTCATAAAATTCCTGAAGTTTGGTAAATTCTGCACTTGAAGTAGCATATGATCCTATGACAAAATTTTCTGTTGAAGTTGTATTGGATA
Source organism: uncultured Candidatus Saccharibacteria bacterium (assembly GCA_964646515.1). Taxonomy (GTDB): domain Bacteria; phylum Patescibacteriota; class Minisyncoccia; order Phycocordibacterales; family PALSA-1337; genus C7867-002. The sequence goes on from CAZYES010000011.1 coordinate 11,903, forward strand.
AATCTGGCGCATAATAACGATTGTAAATATTGCCAGAAAATAGAGGCGCTGATGCAAATATATATCCCGCAGTGTCGGCAAAATAGCATGAGTCTAAATTTTCCAAGGACAAACTATCTCCATTAAATTCTGGCAAGTTAGCGCAGACCAGTGCTTTTGGAGCTTTCTCTTCTACAGAAATTTCCAATGTATGCATATCAGATTTCTTCACTTTTACAGAGGAAATGCGTGGCGAAACAGATCCAACGGCAGATGAGACCAAATCACGTGGGTATATAAATGTGTTTGATTTGGAAAAAAGATGTAAATACTTTCCTTCAAGCGCGTTGAGCGCTACCTTTTGAATAGATCCGGCAATATCGTTATCCGCGCCTTGTACTTCCACGGTTTGGATGGACAAAGCATATAGGCTACTCAATCTAGAAAGCGCGAAAAGTCCGGAAACAATCGAAACTACTATCAAGATGCCAACTACCAGACCGCGCGCTTTCTTGCGTTTGATAAATTTCCGCGATTGATGGGATGTAAGTCGACTGGTCGGACGCATATATGTTGACTACCTACCAATAGTGAAAGCGCCAAAATATTTGATAAGCACTTCAGGTATCTTGATCGTGCCATCTGCTTGTTGAAGATTTTCAACCAAAGAAACGAGTATGCGCGGTGTCGGTATGGCTGTTGAATTCAGAGAATGGGCATAGCGGATGATGCCGTCATTATCGCGATAGCGAATATTTAACCGCCTAGTCTGAAAATCGTGGAAATATGAAGCCGAGCTGATTTCACGATATTTGGCCTCTTTTGGCACCCAAAGCTCTACATCATACTTTTTAACTTGTCCAAGACCAAGATCGCCTCCGCAATTGACAACAACGCGATATGGAATACCCAAAGACTCGATAAACTCCTCAACGTTGCGATTGATCTCGTTGTGCAACTTGACGGACATTTCGTGGTTGGCTTCGCAGAGAATTACCTGCTCCCATTTATAAAATTCATTTACCCGAATCAAACCGCGCACATCTTTGCCATGAGCGCCGGCTTCGCGACGATAACATGGAGAAAATCCAAGATATCGTTTTGGCAATTCTGTTATTTTCAAGACCTCTTCGCTATGAAGTCCCATGATCGACACTTCGGCCGTACCGACCAAATAATCTCCATCTTGTGTCTTGTATAGATCTTCCTCGCCTTGTGGCAAATAGCCAGTGCCAAATAGATTCAATCTCCTAACAATAGTCGGCGTTATCACTGGCATAAAATTTTTCTTGGAGAAAAATTCCAAAGCATAGTTCCAAATAGCAAAACACAACCTAACGCCATCACCAGTCAAAAAATATCCTCGAAAGCCATGAACCTTTGCCCCCCTCTCAAAATCGACCATCCTAAGAGCGTTCATAAGCTCTATATGATCTTTGGGCTCAAAATCGAACTTGGGTTTTTCGCCCCAAACTTTTATCTCTTCATTATCAGCATCACTATCGCCATCGGGCACGGAAACATCGGGAATATTGGGTACTTGCAACATAAGATTTTGCCATTCTTTCATAATTATCTTGAGTGATTCTTCTTCTTTTTCCAAATCACTTTTGACAATTTTCATGGCTGTAATAATCTCGGCTTTTTCATCCGGAGAAATGGCACTGCTTATTTTGCTATTTGCGACATTTTGTTCTGCGCGTTTTTTCTCGACAGAAGCCATAAGCGCCCGCCTCTTATCATCAACCAAAATAAGCTTGTCAATCTCAAAGCTCAAGTGCTTCTTCTTGGCAGCTTGCGCAATAATATCCCTATTTTCGCGAATAAATTTGATATCAAGCATATAGTTTATGTATGTTATGTGATAACTGTAACATTATTCCGTACTTTTTTGTATATTTACTTATCACCATATGTTAAAATATTGATATTAGTTAAGCACACCTACGCACTATTCTCATCCTGTCAGGAGAATAGTGGGTTTTTATTTTTTTCTCAGAAAGAAGATAGAATATTAAAAGATAATAAATAACAATGAACATGCAGATCAAGGAAATTTCAAAGAAAGAATACCCTATACAATTGCAAGAGATAAGCAGACTACCGCAAACTATGTATATAGCAGGAACGATACCTGATGAAAATTACAAGTTCCTATGCGTCATCGGCTCTAGAAAACATACTTCCTATGGAAGAAATGCCTGCAGACAGATAATAAAAGGCCTGAAAGGATACCCGATCGCTATAATATCCGGCCTGGCTATCGGTATCGACTCCCTAGCTCACGAGACCGCCTTGGATGTGGGCTTGAAAACAATTGCATTTCCCGGATCTGGGCTTTCTCACGAAGCTCTCTATCCACATACCCGCCGAGATCTTGCCCATAGAATAGTCAAGGCTGGAGGAGCATTAATCTCCCCTTTTGGACTCGATCAAACGGCCACTGCTTGGACATTCCCGGTACGCAACAGATTGATGGCGGGAATTTCCCATGCTGTTTTGATCATCGAAGGTGGTCATGGTTCTGGCACATTGTTGACGGCCGGCAATGCCACCGAATTTGGCCGTGACATTTTGGCCGTACCGGGATCAATATTTTCAGAACTATCTTATGGCCCACACGTGCTCATTCGCGACGGCGCAGCCATTATCACCTCTTCGGAAGACGTCCTCCGAGCCCTGGGTTTCAATATCGAACCAAAAGAAAATCATCGATTCCTGAATCTCGCAGAATTATCATTATCGCCCGAAGAAAAAAGAATAATTGCGCAATTACAATTTTCACCATCTGTCGCCACAGATCTTATCGAACAAACTTCATTACCGGTATCGATGTTCAATGTCTGTATGTCACACTTGGAATTATTGGGTGCCATAGTCGAGGAACAAGGAATATATCGTCTGAACCAATAGATCATATCCTACTCACATAGACACGAGAGCAATCAATACTGATTTTTCTGATAACCCGCTAAATTTTGACTTTTCAAAGTCTCATGTAATACTTACGCAATGAAACTCCTTGTCGTCGAATCGCCGTCAAAAGCAAAAACCATATCAAAATATCTGGGGAATGATTTCATTGTGCGCGCTTCTGTCGGGCACGTGCGCGATTTGCCAAAATCCAACAAGAAAGCTTTGGACATCGAAAATGGCTTTATCCCCCATTATGAAATAGTGGCAAAAAAAGAGCCAATCATTTCCGATATAGTCAACGAAGCAAAAAAAGCCGACCAAGTCATCCTTGCTACCGACCCCGATCGTGAAGGAGAAGCTATCGCTTGGCATATCGCTCAAGTTTTGGAAGAACGCCTAGGTAAAAATATAAACAAAAAATTCGAACGCGTGACCTACCAGGAAGTAACCAAAGAGGCCATCCTTGAAGCTTTGGAAAATCCACGCGCCATTGATCAACACCTACGCGAAGCACAAGAGGCTCGTCGTGTGTTAGATCGCATCGTTGGTTATGATCTGTCTGGTCTCGTATGGAAAAAAGTCCGCTATGGTCTATCCGCTGGTCGTGTACAATCTCCAGCACTTCGAATAATCATGGAGCGCGAACGAGAGATTCGATCTTTCAAATCAGAGACTTATTGGATCATTAATGGTCAGTGGAAAACTGCAGTTGGCGATATCCTAGAATCAACATGCTCAAAAGAGCCCCGCGACAAGAGAGAGGTTGATTTGATCGTCGAGACTGCCAAAAAATCACCTTGGCATATTCTCGATATAGAGGAGTCCGAACAAAAAAGATCACCACGAGCACCATTCATCACCTCAACTCTCCAACAAGCCGCCAGTTCGCGACTTGGTTTTTCTCCATCTAGGACAATGAGTATTGCCCAAAAATTGTATGAATCGGGATATATTACCTACATGCGTACAGATTCGACCAATCTCGGCAATCAAGCTATCGCTCAAATCACTTCCACAATTGAGAAAAAATACGGCAAAGATTATATATCGATAAGGAAATTCACGACCAAAAGTAAAAATGCCGAGGAAGCGCACGAAGCGATCAGGCCCTCGCACTTTGGCAAAGAAACAGCCGGACATACGGACGAACAAAAAAAGTTATACCGTTTGATTTGGCAGAGGACGGTGGCATCGCAAATGGCCGACGCCAGACTTGCTAAAACCAAGATCATTGTAAACATCACGAGTCCAAATAGCGGTGAACCAGACAAAGATGCGCCCGAGATGCCAAACTTCGAATCGACCGGCTTCCGAAAACTATTCGATGGTTGGCTCAAAGTCGATCCAGAGTCAGGTGGAGAAGAAGTCAATTTGCCAAAATGCGCCAAGGGAGAAAAATTAAACCTTATTTCAATAGAGCCTACAGAAAAGCAAACCCAGCCACCACCGAGATATACAGAAGCGGGATTGATCAAAGAACTAGAGAAGCGCGACATTGGTCGTCCTTCTACCTACGCTTCTATTTGCAAGACGATCGTTGATCGTGGTTATGTGGAAAAAGTAGGCAAAACTCTAAAACCAACGGACACTGGCGACGTCGTTTCCTCATTTCTGGAAGAAAACTTCCCCACCTACATCAGCGACTCATTTACTGCCGAAATGGAAAATGAACTTGACGAGATCGCCAATGGTTCTCGTACATATATAAAAACCTTGAGTGATTTTTATAAACCATTCCGCAAGGACGTAAAATCAAAAGAAAAAACTGCAAAAATTACTAACCTCGGCGTCGCTGATGCCAAGTTCAAGTGTCCCAAATGCGCCAGTCCCATGGATATCAAACTCGGCAAAAACGGAAAATTCCTCTCATGTTCAAAATATCCAAACTGTGAAGGTGCCCTGACAATGGATGGCACAGAATTCAAAAGTGATACACCCATAGGTAATGATCCCGTAACAGGATTACCGATATTTGTCCTGAATGGAAGATTTGGACCTTATGTGCAACTTGGTGCTCGTTTACCAAAAAGAAAGAAAGCTTCAAAAAGCACCAAAAAGACAACCAAGGTCGTCAAATCGTCAAAAAAATCTGAATCAGCTGACGCGCCATCAGAAGACCTTACTTCCAAAACAGACGGGTCTATTATCAAGCAAGAAGATATGACAACTACCACAACGCCGGTCAAACCAAAAATGGCTTCCATTCCAAAAAATGTAGATCCTTCCAAGATAACTGTTACCGATGCTCTCAAATACTTGAGCCTGCCGAAAGTTCTCGGCCTTCACCCAACAACAGGCAATGAAATCATAGCTTCTAATGGCCGGTTTGGTCCGTATGTCAAAAATGACAAGGAATTCAGATCCATCAAGGCGCCAGATGACGTCTACACGATCACTCTAGAGCGTGCGCTAGCATTACTAGCCCAAGAGAAAAAACCTAGAGGATTCGCAAAGAAAAAGAAAGCTTGAGTTCAAGCCATATGATTTAAGACGTGACTGGAAACCCCTACCCTCAAATAGAAAAATCCTTCAAAGAATATAGATCTTCGTTCTCTTCTTTTTGTATATCTTGTGGCGCCCTGTCATCTTCAGGCATCCGGCTTGATTCTGAAATCGTGTCTGTCTTTTCGGTCTCTATGGTTGTATCAATGATCGGTCTTGTAACGATTTGACTTTTGGTCTCTTTGCTTTTGTTTTGCAATCTCTCCAAAAGCCCCCTCAGATCTTCGGCATTGAAGAAATCTATAGTGACTCGGCCTCCTTCTTTATTTTTTTCTATCCTAACTCTTGTGCCCAAAGACTCGGTGAAAGTCTTCTCCATTTCAATAATTGCTGGATCCAAATATTTGCCTTTATTACGAATCTTCTCTGTCGCCACGCGTCTAGAAAGCGACTCGGCTTCACGCACAGTCAGCTTCTTCATCATTATCTCTTTGAACAAAACTGCCTGTTCTTCTGGTCTGTCTACGAGCATGAGAAGCGGTCTCGTATGTCCTTCGGAAATTTTACCTTCTTCCAAGGCGCTGATCATTTCATCCGGCAAAGACAAAATGCGCATGGAATTGGAAACATACTCACGGCTTTTGCCGATTTTGTCGGCAATCTGCGCCTGTTTGAGCTTGAACTCCTTGGCCAACCGTTCGAAAGAACGCGCCCTGTCAACCGGATTTAGATCTTCGCGCTGTAAATTCTCGATAATAGCCATCTCTAATTTCAACTGCGCATCTTCTTCACCATTCCTAATAAGCGCCGGTACAGAAGACAATCCCGCCAATTTGGAAGCACGCAGACGACGTTCGCCCGAAATGAGCTCATATTCTACTTTCATCCCAGCACCCTCTTGGACGACTTCTTTTCTGGTGACCACTAATGGTTGCAAAACTCCATACATCCGGATGGATTCTGCCAAATCTTTGAGTCTGGCCTCGTCAAATTCACGACGTGGTTGATATGGATTGGGATGAATTTTATCAACTTCTATCCAAAAGATAGCGTCGTTCATGTAAGGAGTATTCATGTCACAATTCTATCAGATTTCTGTACATATGAGCAACGCTAAGGTAAGCACCTGAATAGGGCTCTCCTTTATCCGACAAAAAACATCATTTGATTTTCAATAGATTTCTTGTAAACTGTTCATAATGCCGGGATGGCGGAATTGGTAGACGCACACGACTCAAAATCGTGCGGAGCAATCCATGGGAGTTCGATTCTCCCTCCCGGCACATTTTGCCTCTAGACAAAACGATTGCCTCTTGGTAATAAATACCTAGTTATGACTGGCAGGAATGTCCAGTTCATAGCATAAACACATGATAAAAATTCTTGTTATTCTCGGTCCAACAGCTACTGGTAAGAGCGACTTGGCCGTTCATTTGGCGCGAAAATTCAAAGGCGAAATAATTTCTGCGGACTCTCGCCAAGTCTATAGAGGCCTGAACCTAGGTACTGGCAAAATTACAAAAAAAGAAATGCATGGCATCAAGCATCATCTCATTGACATTGAAAGCCCTAAAAAAAGATTCGATGTCGCAAAATTCGTAGAGCTCGGTAAAAAAGCGATCACGGAGATCTTTAATGAAGGAAAACTGCCAATAATCTGTGGGGGTACTGGATTTTATATCCAAGCCCTTGTCGATGATATTCATTTGTCAGATGTTAGACCGAACCACAAATTGCGTGCTAAGTTATCAAAAAAGGATCCTAAAGAATTGTTAGAAATATTAAAGAGTCTAGACCCCATACGATTCGTAAAAATCGACAAGCGAAACATGCGTCGCGTCATAAGAGCGATCGAAATCGCAACCATGGGAACAAAAGACAAACCTGAAAAAAATGATTGCCCCCAGTCAAGTTACGAGCCTATTTTTATTGGCTTAAATATGAGTCCAAAAGAATTAAGAGAAAGAATAGATATAAGATTGATAAAGCGCATAAAGACAGGAATGATAACCGAAGCAAAGAACCTACATGCAAATGGACTTTCGTGGAAAAGAATGATGGAACTTGGGCTCGAATATCGACATCTGGCAAAACACTTGCAAGGACTAGAGACAAAAGAGGAAATGAAAGAGAAATTGGGTATCGAGATCTGGCACTATGCCAAAAGACAGATGACCTGGTTCAAAAGAGATAGACGTATCAAATGGTTCAAACCAACCGATCGTCAGAAAATCGAGAAAACTATTGCTCCCTTTATTAAATAGAAAATCGCTGGTTTTGAACATACAACACAATTAGCAATACCGTCAAGTGAGATATAGATACCATTCTGTTATAATTTAGTTTCGAGTTGAGGGCGATTAGTTAAGTGGTATAACTGCGGTCTCCAAAACCGCTGTCGGGGGTTCGATTCCCTCATCGCCCGCAGATGATCTGTACTTCGGGGTTTGCTACGCAGACCTCAGGACCTTCGGCCCTCGGCCCTCGTTTATCGAGGTTGTTTGTTGTACAACAAACGGTACTAAATATAGCGACGAAGGCACCGAGCGAACGATAAGGGCGATAACGAGACGCCTGTGCGTCTCGTGTGTGGGAATCGAAAAGTCTGAAACGATCACTTCTTGGCCTCTTTGAAAGCAACATGCTTGCGCAATTTGGCGCTGTATTTTTTGAATTCCAGTTTCTTTTCCACGGTTTTTTTGTTCTTGCGCGTCCAATAAACTTCGCCAGTTGATTTATTCTTCAGTTGTATAAGTTTTTCTTGCGACATGGTATTAGATCATGTAATTGCCAATATAACCTAATTGACAAAATAATGCAATAAAAAAGCCATGCATTTATGGTACATGGCTGATAAAGAGATGCGCTAGAGACGACCGAAATATATCGAAAATGCTTTTGACTGGTTGGTTAAACAACACGGCAAAGCAGTTACGATTGCCCTGTCTATAATATCTTTGGTTATGATTTCTACCCCAGACCCATAGTCTTTTATAGTCGCGGGCACAACAACTCCGTCTTTATCTCTTATCTCTATTGAGGTCCCAGGAAGTCCAGTAATCCAAGTGTATAGAAAAGAATTATCTATATCTTGTATCGCAAAGACTTTGGCTGGGATAATCTCTCCATCACGAATAACTGTAGAATCGAATCTCTGACCAGGAAAATTGGCATAGCTTAAATCTCCAAATCTTACCTCCACAATATTGCCAGCCAGACGTAAGTTAACAGTGAGATTGGTATAAGGTAGCACATCATGAAATGGTACCAACAGACCTCGCGATAAGATAAGACCATCGAAAGTAGCGATCTGATATTCCGCTGAAGTTGAGCCATCTAGAACGTAGACCAGAAATCCTTGTCTGACCGGATCATATGAAGTGGCCCAGTTATCGGTGCCAGTCATGATCAGTTGGATTGATTCGCGATCTGTAATTTTGACCGGTATGAAAACCGGCGGAAATTTAGGGACTACTGTTACAATGATGAGATCATCCGCCGTCAGTAGACGAGAAGAGAAAGAGCCCGTCCCGGAGACTTCCCCATCTACGTCACGACTGACCAGGTTCATGATAAAATTTTGGTAACCATTATCTGATACTGGCAAACCAAAAAGCGGTTTTGGCAATGGTATGACGATATCGTTGATACTTAGATTTGTTATGCGTAATGATGTGTCCATAACAAAGTGCATCCGGACATTTATCCATGAATTATTCACGAGTTGCCGGGCTGAGATTGCGCCTTCATAATAAACAGTGCGATAAGTTAAAAATGCCCGCGCCAGAGCCTCAGCATCTTTATATTTATTTTCTCCAGAAAAAATATGTGTTGGTTTTAGTAAACCTATAAACACTACGGCATACACAAAGAACCATTTCAATATCTTTCTCGAGATAAGTCCGATTTCTATTGATCTTTTCATGCATTTTACCTTTCATTGCTGTTTTTGCTTGTAGATATACCAATCGCGATTATACGCAAACCGGTGTATCCAAAATTGTTCAATGCTCTTTCGGTCTCTAAAGCAATCCTATGAGATGATGAATTTTCAATGTACTGTAGAACAATTTCGTCACTATGGACAAGAGGCCGTCTGATAATCTCAGTATTCCCTTTCATTGGCTTGTGAGATACGGTCAAGTGGTATGACAAGACCAATAAAACACAAGCCACGAGAAGACAAATGTTTATTTTCCAAGACCTTATACTTATAAGTTTCATAATGCCATTATTGTTTTTATACATCTGACTAAAGAATACCAAAGCGAGATAAAATCCTGATAAAAAAAGGATCAAATTTTAATAAAAAAATACTAAAATCTTTTGTTCAGACATCTCAAATAGGTCTTATGGCCACCCAATAAAAAAGACCGCCATGCGTCGAGCGCAAAGCGGTCCCTGTATTACATATGGTCTATTGGTCTATCCCTTGCCACCAACGGGTGTAGGGCCAGTGTAGAGCAAACCAGGTTTACCGAAGTTCACCCAGTCGAACCTGATGCGGTATATACCAGGTTCTAACAGAATGGTGCTAGGAGCGTCCGTTGACAGATCGACCCGCTCACCACTCTGGTCGTCTCGAATAACTTGCATACTAGCTGGGCGTTCCAATACTGCACTTGCCTCAACCTGAACAATACCAGCAACATCGAACGTGATATACTGGGCGACCGATACTTCGATGAAAACCGATGGTAGATTCCACATCTCCACTATCTTGATGGTCACCGGTTTTTCCGTCGCAACATCACAACGATAGATGTAATGTCCGTCTACCTTGTACGTTGCGTTTTCGTTCAACTCGTTAAGCGCGCCTCCTTGGGGATCATCGAGTTTGTATGTGGCCAATGTGCCATCATTAAACCTGACCACGAGGATACCGTTGGCACTATTGGCCATCCAAGGCTGAAACAGCATTTGTCCCCACTTATTGACTTCAAGTGGATAGCGCTGAGCAGTCCGGCCCTCAGTATCAAGAGCCAAAACTTCTGCCGAATCGATATTCTCGCCCATTGGGATATTCTGCATCCACAATGTGTACTGTGGCTTGCTCGCAGTTAGACTCTCTGTAGTGTATTCAGTATAGCCATAGAATAATAAGGTGTCGTTCTTGTCATACAGATACGTGAATCCCTTTATCAGGTCGTCAGGGTTCGTAAGTCTGTACAAGAACTCGACCTCAAAGAGTTGGCCGAGGATGTCCTCCCCGAAACTTCCTGACACATTTGTGTAGGTGATGGTTCCGGGCAGGCCCCAATCCATACTGTCCGCGTAGACGGCCCGACTGCCACTAGTTGCAATTGACATGGCGTAGTTGCGGATCTCATCCACGCCGTGAATAGGGAGAGTTGGCACAGCACCCATGATTTGGATACTGCCGATCATCGTGAGTACAATTATCAGTGTGTTGATTTTCTTCATCTATCTTTCCTTTCTTTTTTGTTTGTTTTCCGTGTTTTCGTCTACATGTTATTATCTACTGCCTTTGCATTGCCCGCACCCTTTCCTCGGGCACTACTACTGGTGTATTCGAGAAGGAGCCAACCGCAAAGGTTGCCCCTCGATCACGAATAAGTCCTGAATTTGTCTTTGTGGTCTGCGCCACGTCTAACGGCACCTCAGCCTGAACAGCCCCGTTCACTGCTGACGTTGACGTCGTCATCGGTTTCGGTTCTTCATGGTATCCAGATGATACATACATGAAGAAAACGATCATGAGACAGACTGACAGCATTCCACCGATGGCATATATCTCTAGGCAATAACAATTTTCTTCACCGACATGCTTCATATAATGTCCTTATCTTTGCCCATTTACGACCACACCTTTACGCAACCATGCGGAAAGTTATTTTGACCATATGTGGCTTTAATGAACAAAATTGGGCGGTTTAAGCCCTGTTTACTAGAAAGTATAGCGTATTTTGAATATTTGTCAAGGATGTGTACTAGATGAGTACATCGGTAACAAGTGGTCTTTTCCACAGGCCATTTCAA
>CAZYES010000012.1:0-4180 GCA_964646515.1 uncultured Candidatus Saccharibacteria bacterium
AATCGTCTGGTACACTTCGATTGCACGCGGGTTCGATTCCCGCCATCTCCACTCGACTCGCTTCGCTCGCTCGTGGTAAACCACTGAGCTTTTTTGAGTAAACGACCAAACCTATTCGAGTCGAGTGTCCTGAGCGAACGAACGTAGTGAGTGAGTCGAAGGACAGGCAAGTTTGGCTCAGCAAGTACACTCGACTCGCTTCGCTCGCTCGTGGTAAACCACTGAGCTTTTTTGAGTAAACGACCAAACCTATTCGAGTCGAGTGTCCTGAGCGAACGAACGTAGTGAGTGAGTCGAAGGACAGGCAAGTTTGGCTCAGCAAGTACACTCGACTCGCTTCGCTCGCTCGTGGTAAACCACTGAGCTTTTTTGAGTAAACGACCAAACCTATTCGAGTCGAGTGTCCTGAGCGAACGAACGTAGTGAGTGAGTCGAAGGACAGTTGTTGTTTTTTCTTCAAGGTTTATACTTTAGAAATGACATTTGTATATATGATAAAAGATATTGATAATCAACTTTATATTGGTGTTTCAGATAATCCGAAACAACGATTACATGATCATAACAATAAAGCTGGTGCAACCTTTACTGTTAATGGAGGTTTCAGAATTGTTTTCTTGGAGGAATATTTAACACTGAAAGAGGCTCGTTTAAGGGAAATTCAAATTAAAAAATGGAGAAGGGAAAAGAAAGAGACTCTGATTAAAATGTATGCATGTGGTTTACAGACTAAAGTATAAAAAATTAGAATTTACTCCTACAATCGCCTCCTCCGCCTCAAAAACCCAAGGATACAGTTGGTTCTCCTTCGAAAATCAGGACAGGCAAGTTTGGACCGCCATCTCCACAAAATACTCGTGGTGTTTATTGAAATTACGGGTATAATTTATATATGAGAATAACTAGAAAAAGTGATACGGTTATGGTTCTTAGAGATTTGAATACTGTTGGTATTATTTTAGGCTCCTTTTTTATACTTTTAGGTCTAATGATGCTGAAACCAGATATTATTAGCCTGCATAGAGATATCCCAATATTTATTACCATTATATTTATTTTGCTTGGATTACTGTCGATTTTTCTCCCAACTGTCGATTTAATAATTTTTGACAAAAGCGCGAATCTTTTAACTGTGAAACATCGAAGTTTATTATTAAACGATTTTGAGAAGTGTAATCTTGAACAAATAAGACAAATTAAATTATTAATTATTCCCCAGAACTTTCCAGATTCACCTGTCCCATTTTATAGATTAGTGTGTGTCTTGCAGGATGGTAAGGAAATTATGTTAAATCCGACAAAGTCGTCATTTTACTCTGCAGGAATTGGTTTATCAAAGTCAGTGGATGTTCCAGCAAAAAATATTGGTCAAGAAATAGCAATCTTTTTAGGGGTTTCATTTGAAGAAGAGAGGAGGTCGAAATACCAGACTGATTTTTATTTGCAACATAGACCGGAGTAGATCATATCGTTCTTGCTATTTTATATTCTACCCCCACATTGTGATACCAATAGCGCAGTTTATCAAAACGAGGTACTATAATAATATGAAAAACTCACAAAAAGGTTTCGTTGTGCCATTATTAATAGGGATTATTGCTTTATTAGTCATTGGTGGTGGCGTGTATATTTATGGGAACAAAAAGGTTGAAGTTCCTGCAGTTGTTGATAATACGACAGTGCAATCAAATCAGGTTCAACAACAGACAGGCGGTCAAGTTCCATCAGTTACTACTCAAACACATCCTACAAGCTCAACTCCTTTGGTTGGTGACATGGTAAATAAATCTTTTGATAAATACGTCAAACTCGCCGATAAAGAGTTATTGTTAGGTTTTGGACAGGACTATTTTTTAGCAAAAGAAATTTTAGTACCAAAAACTAATAATGATAAATTGTATGGAGATATCTTATATAAGATGATTTATGACAATAATACAGTTTATGATATGTATATAGCAGGATCGAACACTCTATATGAACATGGTAATTTTCAGTCCTGGTTAGCTAAACAGATAGCTCGATACAATTCTATTGTGCCAAGTGGTAATGGGGTTGAATTTGAAAAATGGTTTGTCGAATTTGGGGGGACTGGCTCTGCCAGAGTAATTGGTAAATATGTTGATAATCAATCGATAAAAGTTGAAAAAGTTGTAACATATGTTCAGTAGCAATAATGTTATAAGATTATTTTCTTGAAATTAACCTTATTTATATTTACTCAAATATCTACATAGGCACGAGTTTTTTGTTTTTTCTATAGCAGGATGCCATTCCATTACATAACTCTGTAACTGGTTCCAAGTATTTTGGTCGATGTCCATAACAGCCAAAAAGGACCGGCATGGTCAGTTGACAGATAATGGTCTTACAACTACCATTTCAATAGTTTTGTGATCCGGTGAATATGTGCAATCGAAAGGAACGATATGAATCGAAGGCCAGCGGTAGGCATTCATAAAATCACCATTGGTGGCAGAGAATTTAAAATCATAGTGTCACTTCATTTGCAGGGTGACACGACTGCGTTTTTGTTCAAGTTTCAGACTCCAGGGCAAAGCGCTTTTCCCAAAAAGTCCCAACACATTCTCTATCATTTGATGCAATTTTATGACGATGTGCAAGGTCGAGATGGCCAACCGCTTCCGCCCAGATGGGGGATTGTTGACATGGCGAATCTCGCGCTTTTCACTCCAGTCGAATCTGTTTCATGGGAGAAATAAAATTCTTACATGGTTACCTCACTTGTGGGATTACTCCAGTGAGGTTTTTGTTTTTACTGGTTCAATATTTTCTGTGCTATGATTTATGCATGTTAGTACTGTATTAGTTAAAATTAGATTAACAATTAACAATTATTTTTTTATGGAAAATTTTATACTTAGGATCAAGAGAAACAAGTTTGCTACTATCGTAACAACGGCTCTTGTCATTGTTGTCGGTTTTATATTACTTCAGTATTTGGGCTTTTCTACCAGGAATTCTTCGTTTGGTATGAAGACTCTTGGCAGTGTGTCTACCTATGAGACCCAGAGTTTTTATGATGCAGATTCAGTATCCAACTCGGCGCCCTCATTGGCTCCGCAAGCAGAGTCTTCCTATCGTACTCCTTCTTTGCTGGGAGATGTTGCTGGTGTCGAGAAAAAAGTCGTCAAGAATGGTTCGTTGTCGATATTGATCGAAAAAGCTGATAATACGGCCAAGAAGATCCAAACTATCGCCGAATCTTCTGGAGGCTCGGTGGATTTGGTCCGCCTATACAATGTGACCGAAAGTACAAAAGCTGGCCAGATAACCATCCGCGTTCCCAATGATAAATTCAATGCTGTTATGGACGAGATCAAGAGTATTGCCACTAAAGTAGAAAGTGAGCAGGTGAATACTACAGATGTCACAGAACAATATGTTGATCTTGAATCTAATTTGACGAATTATCAAGCAGTGGAAAAACGATATTTGGAGATATTAAAGACAGCCAAAAATGTCGAAGAAACACTATCTGTTTACAACAGACTAACGGATATAAGGAGAAATATCGAAGTAACGAAAGGTCGGATAAACTATCTCTCTAGGCAAGTGGCCATGTCTACTATCACAATCAATCTGACCTCGGAATCTGATGTCAAAGTCTTTGGTATCATTTGGAGACCACTTACGGTTTTGAAGCAGTCATTCAGGAACCTCCTGACAGATCTTACTGGGATCGCTGACTGGCTGATAGTGGCAGTATTCAAATTACCGGGATTGTTGATAAAGCTGGCTATCCTATTTGCCATTGTCTTTGTTGTTTGGAAAGTGTTCAAGGCTATAAAAAAGAGATTTATCAAAAGACCACAGGGAATATCTACTCAATAGAGATAAAAGTTACAGGCCCTTGACTTTCTAAAACGTATGTGATACACTCGCATTGTTATTAGATATGTGTTATTAAATATTAATAATATGAAAATTAACAAATCATTTGCATTTAAAGTTTCTGTGATTGCCATATTTGCATTCTGTGCAATAGCGGTTTTTACCATACCCAAAGAAACCAATGCTTGTGCATATTATGAGGCCTGCGGTGGTTATTATGGTATGAATTATGGCAATTATTATGTGCCAGCTTATTCTTACTATACCAACTATGGCTACGGAGGCTATGGTGGCTATTACGGAAATAATTACGGGAATTATAACA
>CAZYES010000012.1:4280-21860 GCA_964646515.1 uncultured Candidatus Saccharibacteria bacterium
ACTATGGTTATGGTGGCTATTACGGAAATAATTACGGAAACAACTACTATGGTGGTTATTACGGAAATTATAACAACTATGGTTATGGTGGCTATTACGGAAATAATTACGGAAACAACTACTATGGTGGGCATAACTATGGATACGGAGGTTATGGCAACATAGTCAGACGCTAAAGAGTTTATCTCTACGGATAGATATAGAAGATCATATTTATCATAACAAATGGCTATCGGACCAATGTCTGATGGCCATTTGTCGTAGATATTAACAGTATTGGTCACTTCTACATCTACAGCCGTGTTACAATTAACGGACTATTTGTATTTATATTTATAAACAAATTAATTTTTATATAAAAATGATCAACGAACAACTGCTCGATTTCATCAGGAGCCAGCAAAAATTGGGAACAGACAAAGAAGCTATTACGAATATGCTTCTGGGACAAGACTGGACGCAAGCTGATATCAACGAGGCTTTCGCCACGATTGGCAATACTCCGTCTTCTATGGCGAATGCGTCTGTAACTCCTATGTCGGAATCTCCTCTTACCATCAATCCATTGCCGTCTGTTGCGCCAAGCCAATATTCATCGCCACCGAGCTCTCAAGTGGGTTCAAAACGCAAAGGTTTTTGGCTAAAGACCGTTCTTGTTTTTTTGTTTGTCGTCGCTGTATTGATCGGTGGGGCATATTGTGTTTTGGCTTTTATATTAAAACCACAGGACGTTGTCTCCAATGCGATCAAGAATGTTGGTAACGCTGACAAGATGCATACAGAAGTAACAGTTAGCTTTGAATCCGCGGATAAAAAGACGAGCCAAGCTTCGTTGAATATCAAAGCCGACGCAGACAATAGTGATTTAGCCAACAAAAAATTTGGGACAGTAGTTTCTTTCAATTACCCGATGTTCACAGGATCATTTGAGGTCAGGATAATAGACAAAGTATTGTTTGGCAGAGTAGTTACACTTCCTGTTTCTTTGAAATCATATGAAAGTTATGTGGGAAATGGTTGGTATTCTTTGTCGCTTGATTCATTGGAGGAAACAGCCAGCAACAAATTCATGGCTTCGTCTTCTCTACTGACAGCGGGGAATGCCTCTGCTCTAAAAGGAGAGGTTCCTAATTTTTCAGATATATATGACAAACTTATGAAGTCTGGCGTTGTTTCCTCGTTGACATTCTCTGGCATATCAAACAGCAGTTCTGGGTTAGTTAGGAATTATGTAATGAAAATAGATAAAGATGCGCTCATAGACAAGGTGAAAAATGTTGAAGGAATTAAGGGTAATCCATATGCCTCCATGGGTGAGAGCATGATCGGGTCTGTTTCCATCAGTCCCATTGTCATTTCTACCAGCCTCGTCTCTGGATCTTTAAGGAGCATAAGTTTCGATGTGCAATCCGATCAACCAGCGAGCGTAATGCGCGTCTCTGTTGTCTACGACGATTCGATGGAGGGTATTTCTATCGAAAAACCGGCAGAGGTGAAAGTTATGGACAAGATTTTGTCTGAGTATCTTGAGTCGATGAAAAGTAAAAGCGCACGTAATCCTTTGCCTTGACAACCGCATACATATTATGCTAGGGTTGACTAGGAGGATTTTGAAAGATGAATACTATAATGATGGAACAGTTAAGTCATATTCCTACTGTCTGCATGGTTCGTTTTTCGGAGGAGGCTATACAGCAACTTTGCGACAGTGTGACGCCTAGCAACAGCAAATGTTTGTCTGCTCCTAGAGAAGCTTACTCGTGTCGTATACAAGAGAAGGAAAAACAACAAACTCAACTCACAACAGAAAGGATAAATCAATGAATTGGTGGTGGGTAGTCTCTTTTGTAGTCTTGTCCGTTATAGTGATGGCCACGCGTATCTCATTCCAAGAGTACCGCAAAAGTCAAAGACGTTGCCCGAAATGTTGCAGTCCTCTACTTAGGATGGGGTATCAGGTTCTGGACAATGGACCTAGTCTTGACGGTTTCTATCAGTTGAGATTGACAAAAAGCTCAATTTGCCCCAATAAGTCGTGTGAACTGAGCGGTAAATGGAACTATGGCGAGCCTTACAAGAAATATGTTAAACGTTCGTTTCTGTCTGTAAGATATTGGAAGTACCGGCGTCTGCTAAAAAGAGGCGAAGTTACGGTCAGGCTTTCGTCCTAATAGTATTCGTGGTATTTAGATGAATTATCTTCAAGGCACGCGACGACTGGTTGTGTGCTTTTTTTCTTTCTTTTATGTTACTTTTCTGTATAATCAAGAAGATATCGGCTTTTAATCAGAATTTATTCATGGCAAAAAAAATTACCAAAAAACCAAATAAGAAAGACAATAAGGGATTTTATGGCATGTTGTCGCCACGAATGGGCTTTTTGAATATCATCGCAACTGTTGTCCTGATTTTTCTACTCATAACGGGGGTCTACTCGCAGTTTTCTTCAAAAACGATTTCCGCTGTACCAACATCTCTTTCTACCATTGCTCTTGATATAGAAAATGGTGATGTTGCTAGTATTGACTTGCAGGCAAACGAGGTTGTCGCTACTTACAAGGACAAATCCGTGAAGACTGCACAAAAAGAGTTTGATTCTTCATTTACCGAGTCGTTGATAAGATTGGGTGTAACGCAAGAAAAGTTGGCCTCGACAACTATCACGATTGGAAATCCAGGAGGTTTCTGGTATTGGTTGGGAGAATTGTCCCCATTTTTGGCGCCAATACTTTTTTTGGTTTTATTTGTCTGGCTTATTTCTAGACAAGTACGTGGTGCTGGCGTGCAAGCATTGTCCTTTGGCCAGTCTAAAGCGCGCATTACCATGCCAGATGATCAGAAACAGAGGGTTACTTTCAAAGATGTCGCGGGCGCCAAAGAAGCCAAACAGGAACTCTTGGAGATCGTTGATTTTTTGAAGAACCCCAAGAAGTTTATTGAGATTGGCGCGGAGATTCCCAAAGGAGTAATTCTCATGGGCGCGCCCGGTACGGGCAAAACGTTATTGGCTCGAGCTGTTGCCGGTGAGGCCAATGTCGCTTTCTTCTCGATCTCCGGGTCAGAGTTTGTGGAAATGTTCGTCGGCGTAGGCGCTTCGCGCGTTCGCGATCTTTTCAAGATGGCCAAAGCAACAGCGCCGGCAATAGTTTTTGTCGATGAGATAGACGCCGTTGGTCGCACTCGCGGTTCTGGCATGGGTGGTGGAAACGATGAACGTGAGCAAACTTTGAATCAGATTTTGGTTGAAATGGACGGCTTTGAACCCAATGAGAAAGTTATTGTCATGGCGGCGACGAATAGGCCAGATGTTTTGGACCCGGCATTATTGCGCCCGGGAAGATTCGACCGTCGCGTGGTGATCGATCTTCCAGATAGGAGCGATCGTGAAGCGATTCTTGGTATTCATTCCAAAAAGAAACAACTAGCCGAGGACGTCAATTTGAAGATTATTGCAGAAAGGACACCTGGTTTTTCTGGGGCCGATTTGGCTTCACTCATGAATGAAGCGGCTATTTTAGCTGCGAGAGAGGACCGCACCAAGATCGGCCAATTTGACATGGTCCGTTCTATCGAAAAAGTCATGCTTGGTCCAGAACGCAAGAGTCACGTCTTATCTACCAAAGAAAAAGAGATTACCGCCTATCATGAAGCTGGTCACGCCTTGGTCGCCTCGGTTTTGCCTTATGCCGATCCAGTTCACAAGATCTCTATCATCTCACGGGGGAGGGCGGCTGGTTATACTCTGAAGTTACCTTTTGAAGATCGCAGATTGCAGTCGCGTAAAGAATTTCTAGATGATATTGCGGTATCTCTCGGTGGTTATGTGGCGGAACTTTTGATGTTCGGAGATCTGACTACTGGCGCTTCAAATGATTTGCAAGTATCTACGGCTCTGGCGCGGGACATGGTTACGCGATATGGTATGTCAGAAAAGATTGGTCCAGTGGCTCTGGAGAGTGCGCAGGGCAAAGTGCTTTTTGGCATGGGAGTAAGTGACAGGGAATATTCGGAAAAAGTGGCGGCAGATATCGATAGTGAAGTTTCTAGAATCATGTCTGAAGCTCGTGGAGTTGCCGAGAAGGCTTTACTAGGTAATAAGAAGGCTTTTGAAGCAGTGGCAAGACATTTGGTAGAAACAGAGACGATCGAACGTGAAGATTTTGAAAAGCTGTTGATGGCGAATGGAGTAATAGTAAAAAAAAGAGGAGATGTGGCGAAAGTGTAGTCTTTATTCTATTATAGACGGGAACCGCCCCTAGCTCAGTTGGTTAGAGCATCGAGCTTATACCTCGAGGGTCCTTGGTTCGAATCCAAGGGGGCGGACATCGAAGTGGTTCGATTTTACTCATACTTGAGTAACTATTTGTTCATCATATACAATCCGGTTGCAAAACCAGAGATGAATACGATTACTGCACCTATTATTATCCAAACTATAATCATATTTAAAGTGTAATACAATCATACGAATAGACAACAGTCGAAAGTACCCATTATTTTGTGTGTAGGCATAAATCGCGTGTTATTCAAAGTGCGCTTCTTTTGAATGTTTTTCGACTATCTTTTTGAGGATGGGGTATTCCGAAAGTTTATCATCCTTGTCAATGAGTCTTATCGCTTCTGTCCGAGCGGCCTCGACCATTTTCAGGTTTTTCAATGCTTCCATGGCTACGTCAGAAATACCCCATTGTTGTATGCCAGACAACTGGCCAGAACCACGTTGGGCGAGATCAAGCTCGGCGAGCTCGAAGCCATTCTTGGCGGTTTGCAAAGCTTTCAATCTTTCTACGGATTTTATCGAAGAAGTTTCTGTGAAGACATAGCAGTATGCTTGGTCAGAGCTTCTGAGGACGCGCCCGCGAAGTTGATGTAGTTGAGCTAGACCAAATCGCTCGGCGCCCTCAATGATTATGACCGTGGCATTTGGCACGTTGACGCCAACTTCGACAACTGACGTGGCGCAAAGGATTTTTATTTTTCCCGATTTGAACTGGTCCATAGTCGAATCTTTCTCTTTCGGGGTCATCTTGCCGTGTAGAACGCCTATTTCGTATTCGGGGAATACAGATTTTTTCAGGCGGATGGCTTCTTCTTTTACGGATTTCGCTTGGAGGGCAGTTTCCTTGTTTGGATCGGGCGCGTCGATTCTAGGGCAAATAACGTAGAGCTGACGACCGACTTTCAATTCGGAACGGATTTTTTCATAAGTTTCAGCTCGGTGGTTTGGTAATACTAGTTCAGTTACGATTGGCTTTCTTCCTGCGGGAGATTGATCGAGCAGGGTTAGATCAAGATCGCCATACATTGTTAGAGCGAGGGTCCGTGGTATTGGCGTGGCAGTCATAGAAAGAAGATGTGGTGAAGCGACTTTTTTTACGAGACCGGCCCGTTGGGAAGTGCCAAAACGGTGTTGTTCGTCGATTATTACGAGAGCTAGCTTTTTGAACATGACTGATTTTTGGATAAGCGCGTGAGTACCGATAACAACGGAAATTTCACCATTTGCTACCCATTTCAAGAGTTGAGCGCGCGAAATATCGGTCCAGCTTTTTGGGTTGACTTTGGAAGGAAATTTACGACAGCCAGAACCAGTGATAAGAGCTATTTGTATGCCGAGGTAAGCAAAATATTGGATAAATGATTCGAAATGTTGCGTGGCCAGGATCTCGGTAGGACACATATAGGCGACCTGTAGATTTAGATTGTTTTTTTCTTGTTTTGATAATGGAGAAGTTGCTGTAATTACGGCGTAGGCAGAAGTGGCGGCGACGGCAGTTTTGCCAGAGCCGACATCGCCCTCTAAAAGTCGGCACATAGCACGACCGCTTTGCATATTATCGAGGATAGTATCGATGGCACGATTTTGCGCATCTGTGGCGGTGAAGGGAAAACGCCGTACAAATTCGTCGACATTTTTTTTGTTTATTTCGATCGTGAATGTTGGGTATTGCTCATATTCTTTGCGCGCTTGTTGTTTGCCGAGTTGGATCGTGAATATCTCCTCGAATGAGAATCGTTTGCGCGCGGATATAGCATCTTCACGAGTGAGTGGTCTATGGATCCATACGAAGGCGGTTTTTATTCCTGGTAAATGGTATTTTTTCAATATATCAGGGGGAATTGTCTCGGCCACATTTTCCAAAATGCCACTTTTGAATACTTTTTGCAGAGCATGGTATATCCAACTAGAGGTAATACCGCGCGATTCTGGGTATATTGGATAGAGGTTATGCTTCTGGGCAGTATCTCCAAAGAGAGAGTCGCCGACGCCAGTTGGTAGTTTATCGATGCGTTCGATTTTTGGGTTGGAGAAATAGAGCCTTCCGTTATCTGGTACATGTGTCTGTGACGCTGAACTCTCTTTGCTGGTGGAGGCCGGTTGTTTGTTGCTTGCTTTTTTTCTTTCACTGATTTTGCCTTCGATTCTTACCAACATCTCGTTGGAAAACATTTTGGCTACATAAGGTTGGTTGAACCAGACGCAGTTGATCTTGCCTGTTTCGTCTTCGATCGTGCCAGTGGCCATAGTTATTTTTGTTTTGAATCCCTTGCTAGTTTTTAGACCAGAAATTTTGCCGAAAATGACAGCTATGTCACCGCGAGAAAGGGAATCGATGCTACGATATTCGGCGGTGTCGCCATAACGGACGGGGAAGTGGCAGAGGAGATCATATACAGTCTCGATGCCGAGTTTTTTCAAAGCAATTTTTTGAATAGGCGTTAGACGAAAAGAGTCAATGACTGGAGATGTTAGTTCTATGGACATGTAGTAATTATAAGCATAGACAGGGTAATTGCCAGTTTTGGTCTTTTTGATAATTTATTATTTTTGTGCAAGAATGGCGAATACTGAATCGTTCCGGTTCCTAGTCTGGCTTGGAGCTGTGGCGTATCGATGGAGACGTGGCTGAGTGGTCGAAAGCGGCACCGTGCTAAGGTGTTAGGGGGGCAACTCCCTCGTGGGTTCGAATCCCACCGTCTCCGCAGTGAAAAAATATCATCGTTTTTGGGTCCTTTTGCGAGTATGTCGTAAGGACTTTTGAAGCTAACTGTAGCCGCGGTTTTGTTTTTGATGGAAAGGTTCCAAAGTAAAGTTGAGACAATATTTCTCTTTTTCGCATCATCTCCTGCCATGAATTCAGATCTGGCTCTGCTGGCTTGTATAAATACATCTCTGGTCGGTTCCAAAGTGAATGTCGGTTGTTTGGATTTCATGTCATTGATCTGGCCTTGAAGCGATACACGCTCGTTTTGAATCTCAAGGACTTTGTTGTCGTAGATTTCCTTCGAGATTTGCTGGTCAAGAAATGTATCGAGTAGTCTGTTTTCTTTGACTGTAAGCGATTCTAGGCGCTTCTCAAGGGTGCTTAATGCGGCAGTGACATATGTCAGATTGGCATTGGCTTTTTCCTTGGCGGCTTCGTAGACGAGGTTGATGTGGTCTTCGCTGAAATGTAATGAGCCCAGTAAATCAGCGACGATTTCATGCAACATAGTTTCCCTCATATAACTTTTGTGTTCTTCACAGCTACCTTTACCGTTGGTGCAGTAATAATATTGGTGACCTTTCTTGAGTGAAGCAGTTAGAGCACATCCGCAGTTTTCGCAGGTGAGGAATCCTCGTAGCGGAAAGAAAAGCGTTTTGGTCCTTGGTCTGTTCTTATTATGAATGACTTGTTGTACTCGTTCGAATAATTCCTTGGAGATAATGGGTTCGTGATTCCCCGGATAGTATTTACCATCGCGCTTCATTAGTCCGCAATAGAATGGGTTGTCTATAAATCTGTGAATGTGGCTGGCATATACTTTGGTGCCGGCAATGGTTCTCAAACCTTCTTTGAATAACTGGCCAGAAATATCCTTGAATGAATACGTGCCGATCGCGTATAGCTCAAATGCTCTGACAACATATTTAGCACGATCCGAATCGATTGAAATTGTCTTGTTTCCTTTGTTATTCAAATATCCAAATGGAGCTTTGTTTGGCCAGGTCCCTTTTTCAAGAGCGGCTCTGTTACCACGCTTCACATTAGTACTCAAATCACGACTATATTGGTTAGCCATGCCAAACTGCATAGCCATGATGAAGGCGGTTTCGTTAGGTAGATGAGTAGCCTCATAAGTCCGTATTTCCTTGATTACGCCTCTTTGAAGCATATCCATGATGAGACCGCCGTCTAGGAAGTTACGAGCCAACCTGTCGAGCTTCCAACAAAGAATAGCATCGGCTTTGCCGGACTGGATCATTTGGATAACTTCATTGAATATGGGGCGACCGGCAGTTTTGGCTGATCTGCTCTCTTTGAATGTTTTGATGACATTCAGATTGCTTTTCGTGGCAATATCCATGAGCTCCTTTTCTTGGGAGTCCAAAGAAAGGACTTGGCGATCTTCTGATTCGGTTGATTTTCTGCAGTAGAGAATGTATTTCATGGATATTATTAGATTAAGTTAGTAATGATTAGAATGTAATTGAGAGAATTGTACGCCTCAAAATATATTTGTACAAATTTTTTACAAAAATCTGATTACGAATGATAATTAAATTCTGACTGAGTGTGATATAAGTCAAGTCTAGAAGTTACTGTTATCGTCTTATGTTAGTAATACAGCAAGTCAGCATGCGTCCCGTCCGCCGCGCTAAAGCGTTGGCTGGACGGGACGCTCTCCTGCATATGCCAAATACAAATCTGCAAACGAGTTCAGATACTCATTGGCTGTTTCAGGAGAAATATCGACCCCGTTTTTCTCCTTGAAGACGGCTATGCACTTCTCGATGAGTTGTTGGCTGAACCGGTATTGCATGAGTACATGCTATTCCAGTTCCTTTACCGGATCGTACGCGTACGGTTACCGTAACGAGATATTATGAAATTATTGCTTCTAGATATTCAGGGTTGATCTGCACATATCCAGTTTCTCCGGACTTAATCAAAAGGAAGTTACTAATACCGGCCTGCTTGGAAACTTTGGCATTGATCGCTTCACAGGCTCGCCATAGTGAGCGTTGTGTCAGATGTTCATCATGAAATTTGGCGTCGAGGATTTCAGAATAGTATGATTTTGTTTCCAATCCATCTGGATTCTCAAAAATGTACTCAAGAATGTAATGGCTGTTCGGCTTATCATTCTTCTGCTGGATGTGGACCGACCTGTCGCCAATATGTAAAATGCTTTTCTCGCAGTCGAATGAGACGCTTCTGGGAATGTCTTCAGTTTTACCAAGCTTTAATCGTTCTACTAAAGGCAGAATTTCTCTTGTAACTGAAAGGTGGAATATGGCGGACGTGGGTTCGTGGATTTCATCGCCGTCCATATCAATGATACTTTCATTGTCTCGGACATAATCAATATGAAGATATCCGCTATTTTTCAAATGATCCAGGCATGTTGAACACGCGTATTTATCAATCCCCACCTCCTTGAGATCTTCTCCGGTTATGACTATTTCTGGAGGCAACAAAGCTTCAAGATTGCCGGAATTATTGGCCCAAAACTTTTGAAGCTTGAAGTTGATGATTTCCATGACTTTGATGTAATCCGGGTGCATTGACTAATTTTACACCCTGGAATGAAAAGTGATACTAAATTCGGGGGAAGGTGGCGCGCCAGGCCGTACACGGTCGCGAATAGACCACCCGTATACAGGGCTTAACAGCGGCAAGTGCCGATTCAATCAATTGCTCTTGATTAAATTCATTTAGTGTTGTAAAGTCAGGCAAGTTAGTCCTTCAACAATTAGCTAGAAATCGTATGTTATATAACACTCTTTCGGCTCCGATCACTTGCCAGATCGAGCTAACCTCCGCTTGCAATAACAGTTGCCTGTATTGCTACAACCACTGGCGTCATGGCAGTGACACCACTCAAACATCCATAGATCCTGCGATGTTAGATAGAATAGCAGAACAGGTAATCGATGGCCGTATCTTTCAGGTTATCTTTACTGGCGGCGAGTGCATGCTGGAAAAGAAACAGCTCTTCAAAGGTCTGGAGATGCTAATAACGCACGGTGTTTCGTGCACTGTTAACTCCAATCTGACCACCATGACAGAGGAAGATGCCCAGACGTTGCGAAAAATCGGCGTAAGAGGAATACTGACTTCTGTCTGCTCGCATAATCCGGCAGTTCATGATCACATAAATCAGCGTCGGGGGGCCTTGGATGAGACTATCAGAGGCATCAAGCTTTCCTTGGCTTCCGGCATATCTGTTGCGGTCAGCATGGTGCTCATAAAGCAAAATGTCAAAGATGTCATCCCTACGGGGCTGATGCTCAAAAGTCTTGGCGTCCGCCAAATCTTTGCCACCAAGGCGTCTCCTCCACTCAATGCTGTGGATTTCTCCAAGCTGATGATCACGCGTGAAGAGATGATCGCATCTATGGACGATCTGTGTGTCCTTCAAAGGGAACACGGGATGACCGTAGGAATATTGGAATGTTACTCCCTTTGTTCTTATGGCACACCTGAAAAATATCCGTTTGTCGCCGAAAGACGCTGTAGTGCAGGAATCACCACCTGCACGATTGGGTCTGATGGAAACATTCGGCCATGCTCTCACTCGGACAAGACGTACGGTAACGTAATGTCTACAGGACTAGTTCCAGCATGGAACGCGATGACCGAACAAAGAGATGGACAACTGCTTCCCGCGGTCTGCAAAGCCTGTCCCTTGTTTGCAGATTGTAGCGGTGGGTGTCGGGTGGATGCATTCTGTTGTTCGGGGCGCTATAGCGCGCTTGATCCATATGCCCGACCAAAGACCGTCTCTAAGATAGTCTCAGTCGATCGATTAGTTAAGCCCGTGTCTCTCAGCCAAAAGCTGGAGGTTAACACGGGTCTTCATACACGAATCGAGTCGATAGGGGTGTTGTGTGCCGACGAGTCTCTCATGGGCACACCAGCCATCTTGACGCGTGACACGTTTGACCTGGTGACAGCCCTACAGGGCAACCAATTCACTGTGGGGGAGGTCTCGACCCGCTTTGATATCCCAATCAGCGACGCCATAACCTTATGTAGCGCACTGGTTAGGGACAGGGTACTTATGGCTGTTCCTCTCCATTGACTAGTTCCACAATTGTGGTAGGCTCTATGTGGCGCACATGCCATAGAAAGTTAAGTTATGAACATTAAGTTGAATCGCTCAAACGAGCAACGGCCGAAAGTCAGGCTGTACGGTTATGCTTCGCTCCTCGTGGACAAGCAACCTACCAGCCAGCAAGCCAGCGGGTCGTTGACCGGTACTGGCAAGACTGCGATGTCCTGCTATTGCAACTGCGGTTGCGCGTGCAATGTTACCGGCTAAACGTTTCGCTTCGGCGTCTTCAAAGGCGGACACAACACATGTTGTGCCCGCCTCCTTTTTTTGGTAATATTATTGACACGGAAACAGCAATATGATCTACAGAATTACTAGTCAAAACGACGAAAAACTACAAGGATATTATGATACTGCCCTCAAAGAGTTGAATGATTTCTACGGCATCAACTGGGTTAGAAATTTACCTAGGTTGATTATAGTAGACAATCGAAAGTCAATTGATGCGTTATTCGGGAAGAAGTCGGAAGGTTGGATGATTGGTTGGTCTGAAAACAATAACATTTACGTCTTAGATAAAGCTAAGTTCTCTAAAGAGAGTGATCATAAAGAATATAGTGATGAGGAGTATGCAATGTTAATAAAGCACGAGATGAGTCATTCGTTTTCTTCAATTCTGGCAAAAGGAGAAGTAAAACCAAAGTGGCTTTGGGAAGGGATCGCTATTTACACATCCGGACAGAACTCATTGCGAACGAAGCCAGATAAGTTTAAGGGTTTTCTTGAATATTTTGATAACGGAGGAAAAGATGTATACACTGAAGCCGGTTTTGCTGTTCAGTTGCTAGTCGAAAAATTTGGTAAGCAAAAAATACTATCCCTGATTAGTTCGTCTGAGCATAATAGTAAGGCGGAGTTTTGTATCACGTTTAAATCCATATTTGGTTTCGAGCCAACATATGAAGAATTTGATAAGATCGCAACAGAGGTGCATTCTCGAAATACTGATGTGTGTTAGTCGTGAATAAAGTTTGGGATAACAAGAGGGTGTCAACCCGCTCTATCGACCAAATGCCTGCGCACCACCTACTCTCCAAAAGTATGGGAGGCGAAAATTTCTTATGATTATTTCTGATACTCTGTTATCATCAGTATTTAAGTATGAATATGCAAACGAAAAATGCAAAAAAATACAAGGTGATAGACCTTTTCTCAGGTTGTGGCGGACTGTCATTTGGACTTGCTGAGGCTGGATTTGACGTTGTTTTAGGAATAGATAACTGGCAAGACGCCCTGGATACTTTTGAGAAGAATCATCCCGGATCACAAACCTATAATACAGATCTTTCTCTGACTAGCCCGGCAGAGATCTGTAGAAAGTTCTCTATTAGCAAAGGAGATATTGCCATTCTTGTCGGAGGTCCACCTTGCCAAGGATTTTCTATTTCTGGAAAAAGAAACCCCGATGATCCTAGAAACAGACTTTACAAGAGCTTTGTCGATTTTGTCGCCTATTTGAGACCTAAAATATTTATAATGGAAAACGTTCCCAATTTAGTGTCTATGGCCGGCGGAAAAATTAAAGATAAAATAATTGAAGATTTCTCCAGACACGGATATACTGTTTCGTGGAAGATTTTAGACGCAAGCGAGTACGGCGTACCACAAAGACGTCGACGTGTTTTCTTTGTCGGTGTCTTGGGAGATAAGAAATTTAATTTCCCCGAAATTATTAGCTCTACGCCGGTTACAGTGTATGATGCAATTAGCGACTTGACGGAAGCAACAGTACCAGACGGATCGTCCTATTCCATTTCACAAAAAAATGATTACCAGAAAAAAATGCGCAAAGGCTCAAGAGGGATTTTCAACCATGTGGCTACCGTTCATACCGAGCAGACAAAAAAAATTATATCCATGGTGCCTGACGGAAAAAATTATAAGTCCTTGCCGAAGCATCTGCACAATACGCGGAAAGTAAACATAGCGTGGACGCGGCTTAACAGTAGAAAACCAAGTTATACTATAGACACGGGACATAACCATATCTTCCACTACCGCTTTAACCGTGTTCCGACTACGCGCGAATCTGCCAGAATACAATCTTTTCCGGACAGGTTTATATTTGTCGGCGGAAAGACCAGTCAGCTCAAACAGGTTGGGAATGCGGTGCCGCCAGAATTGGCTAGAGAGATTGGTAAAAAACTGCTAGACTATGTAAAAAATTAACATGCCCACTTATCACATTCCAGAAGAATATATGTTGCGGCACATTTTCCCGCGGGGACGAATGCTCAGACAAATCGAAGACGATCTGACTATATTCGTACAACTTGTCGCTTCTCTCAGCGGCACTAAAAAGGAGGAGTTTGAATCAAAGTTTGATGCAGAATACAAAAAGTTGCATGCTCTTTCAGACAAAACCATTAAGAATCACCGTACCGAAATGATAAAACTATTTGGGCTTGTCATACACAATGATGACGGCATAGTTGAGCCCAGTGCGAGGACGATGAATTTGATAACGACCCAGAATTTCCAGTTATTTTTTAAAACATTTTGCAATAGATTCCAATTTCCCAATTGTATAAACAAACCCCAGGAGACCATTGAGCAGATGAAACATGGCGTGAGTTTCAAACCTGCAGCATTTATTCTTGAGATGTTGAGGGAGGCTGAAGCAATTTCAGGCAAAACATTAAGAGTCTCAGGACCGGAAATATCAAACGTCGTTTTTAACGATACCAGAGTTACTTCCGGAATAGTCATGCCTCGCCAGGTGGCCGAGCAGATGATTTCTTTGAGATCAGAGCAGCATACTTTCGACGGTGGAAGCAGAATGGCCCAGCACGGCAGGGAATTTCTAGGATATATGTATCTTGCCGGATTACTGAATGTCGAAGAAAACGGTTCTTTCTCTTTGAACCATAACGAATCGAGGTCATCCAGTTTCATAATTGACAGGAAAAAGTCAATATTTTTCGATGTGCCACAGGATTATATCTCAAATGCGGATGTCAGAAAGAAAACGGCCAGAGAGTGGGAGATGTGGTATGGAGAAGTGAGTTCAATTGAGATTCTGCGGCTCGAACCATCCACGGAAACGATTGAGGAATTCAAAGATACTGCTGCAAAAGAAGTAGGAATGACAGCGGCAGATGTCGCTACAGAGCCGTGGATAATCTCCAGGAGGGATGTCGGTTCAGTCGGTGAACATGTCGTATTGAAATATGAGAAAGAAACCATAAAAAGAAAGAGACCTGACAAGGCCGAACTCGTCAGAATAGTATCGAATGATACAAGTTTGGGATACGATATTCAATCTATAGATCTGGAAGATTTCAGTCGAAAGAAACTTATCGAGGTTAAGACAACCATAAGGACGTTCATGCCCGATTCAGAAATCATCACCTTCTTTCCCATGAGCAGTAATGAATGGGAAACCGCACGACATAACGGTGATAACTATTACATATACAGAGTATTTCTTACCAGAGAATCTGCCAAAATATTCGTAATAAGAAATCCTGTCAAAGAATACGGTGAAGGAAACATCGTAGTAGAGCCGCTTTCTTACAGAGTGCTCGTGAAATCGGAAGCTGGGGATTACCTTTCTGAGATAAAAATGCGATAATGGGTGTACATGTACATCCGCATTGCTTCCATTTTTTCGGGTTGTGGGGGTTCCGATCTCGGTATGCTTGGCGGGTTCAAATTCCTGGGAAGGAAGTATGAAAAATTACCGTTCGAAATAGTCTTTGCCCTGGACAACGACGCAAAAGCAGTTGAAACCTACAACTGTAATTTTCAACATGCCGCGACAGTTGCCGATATTGAAACCTTTGATCGGAAAAAAATGCCTGAGTTTGATTTGTTACTCGGCGGTTTTCCTTGTCAGTCGTTCAGCACGGTCAACCCCACAAAGAATCCTTTTGACAGACGTGGAACTCTCTATAAGAGGATGACAGCAATTCTACGAGAAAGGCGGCCTAAATATTTCATTGCCGAGAATGTCAAAGGCATGCTTGTTCTTCGTAATGGAGAGATATTTAACGGCATTAAAAAAGAGTTTGAAAAGCAAGGGTACATTGTAAAACACAAGCTCGTGAATGCGGCGGACTTTGGCGTACCGCAAAAAAGAGAGAGGGTGTTCATAGTAGGAATACGCAAGGATGTAGCTTTTGACTTTGTATTTCCGGAGCCAACACACTCGGAGAATGCTTCCTCCGGATCTAAATGGATTGGTCTCGGTAGGGTTATAGATAACCTTAAACCATCGGACGTTAAGTATTATTTTTCTGAGAAAGCCGTAAGGGGTATGAAAAATGCAAAAAATAATATGAAGCGAGGGCTTGCACAGAGTCTAGAAAAACCATGTCTCACCGTAACTTCCCACCTTGCTAAAGTAAGCTTAAATTCTCGTGACCCTGTCCTGTTGGTAGATCCAGGGAAAGAACTGTATCGCCGGTTTACTCCAAGGGAAGCGGCAAGAATTCAGTCGTTTCCGGATAGTTTTGTCTTTCCCGGATCCGATGCGGTTTCTTATAAACAAATCGGCAATGCTATAGCCCCGGTTGTAATGTGGCATGTTGCCAAAGCATTGTTCACACAGGTAGAATCAAATTCCAAACCAAATGGCCGACATATTTTCAAAGAGAAAAAGGAGCCTGATAATGGCGAACATAAAATCGAAGAATACGAGTATAGAGATGCTGGTGTTCTCGAAATTGCGTAAGACCGGAATATATTTTCAGAGGCATTATCGAAAGATTCCTGGAAATCCAGATATTGCCATACCATCAAAACAGAAGGCAGTTTTTATAGATGGTGACTTTTGGCACGGGTATCGGTTTACTTCATTTAGGAAAAGGCTTCCTTCATTTTGGAAGAATAAGATTGAGAACAATATGAAGAGAGACGTTAAGAACCGGTCAAAACTGTACCGATCCGGATGGAAAGTCTTGAGAGTCTGGGAGCATCAAATTGAACGGCACGAAGACGAGACTATCCATAAGATTAGGGCGTTTCTAAGATAAGCCATTTAATGCCAAAAAAGTTCCAACTTCATCCCACCGTCTCCGCCCTTGATCTGTACCCCATAAAGTGGACATGGTGTCGGTACATTCATTTATTACCTGTTGTTTTTGTCTATTAGGAATATTCTGTTATACAAATGAAATTAAATTTTACCAAAGAACAATATTGGCATCTGATGAGAGCCGTCTATATCGCTGATTGGATAGCTAATGCTGTCACTACTACTGATTCGGAAGTAGACAAGGGAATTGATTTTATCAAAAAGAATACTTTTAATTAGGTATATAACTGTTTGCGCCCATCCTTGCGAATGGGCGCGAGGCCGAAGCCACTTGTGTCATAATCCTAGCATACTTGTCGGCAAGTCACAACTTGTCAATCAAGTGGAATTATTGCCGAAAAGGTTACAACTTCATCCCACCGTCTCCGCCAATTTTCACTTTTTGTGAAATCGTAAGATGTTGCCTCGGCATGGTATTTTTTCCGCAATTTTTAAGGCGTTTTTGAAATCCAAAAATAAAAAGTATAGGTATTAAGTGTTATACATCAAAAAGCTCCGCTGTGGCAGTTTGCCACAGCGGAGCGTGATGTGTTGAAGTCTCAACGTTTTGAGCGAAAGAACTTGTTACCTATTACTACATCTGCTGCCGGGTAATAATGGATACCGATATAGCCGAAGATGTAGAATGGCACAGGCTCGTCTGCCCATGACTTGAAGTCAGTTGTGGACTGAAGGGTGTAGTGTTCATCCGGGGCATTGACTGCGATGTACATCCCATTCGGAACATTAGTGATTCCGATGGCATGGACAATAGCGAGTTGCATCACCGTCGGCGGAGTACTGGTCTCAACAACCGCAAAGCGGAAGTCATCATACACTGTGCCGACATCTCCGAAACTTGCCTGGTTACCCAACGTCAACTGAACGAATGGGTATCGAGGCGTAAGATTTGGATCGTAGCTGATCTTCATCCAGATCTTCTGTCCACAGACGGTGAATGTGCCAGTAAGAGTTGCGTAATCGAACGTCACATAGTAGTCAACGTTGCTGATTACATCCCTGAAATGCACAGGAAACGTCTGGACGCCGTTGTAACTCGTTCGAAGTGGATCCATTGTAAGTATGGTCCCATGATTGGTGAGAGATGGGATATACACTACGAAATAGTCTTTAAGACCTTGGGCCGAGCTGTAAGGATCCGATCTTTCTCCCTCTTGACTGATCAGGTGCTTGGGATATGTTTGACTGCTTGCTATCGTTTCCCACACGGTCATATTGGAGGAAAGCGATACTGAAATAGGCGGGGCTCGAAAGATTGGCAGATTCGTCTGAGCGTTTACGTTTACAATGAAGCTACACAGGCAAACGAACGAACATAGTATACTCATTTTCACAACTAATTTTCCTTTCTTTGGTTGTCAATTTTGGTTATTACACACTTGTCTAATCTACTACATATTATAACATATCTATGTACAAATTGCAAGTTTTTGTACTAG
>CAZYES010000013.1:0-20141 GCA_964646515.1 uncultured Candidatus Saccharibacteria bacterium
GAATCAATTACCAGCAGAGTGCAAAAATGGGTGGGGTTATTCATGGTATTGACTTTTGGTCTAGATCGTCTATACTATAGTAGTCATTAGAAAACGCCGGCCTGTACGGCGTTTTCCTTTATCTAAATAGCCTTCTTTATCTTCATTTTCCAGTCATCTAGGTTAATAAGGAATACTGATTCAGGTTTTTCAGCAATCAGATCACGGAGCTTCGTTGAAAAGCGTGACTTGGAATATCTCGGCGCAATCTTTACCTTTTTAGCACTAGAGACGAGATAGACTTTTACTCCTTTTTCTACAGCATTTCGGATGACATATTCGAAGTCGCCATCACCGGTGAGCATCAGAAATTCGACTCCAGGCTGAGCGAGATTTGTTGCATCTACGGATAATTCAGCATCACAGTTTGATTTCCACCGCACACTCCCTTCAATTTTATAGTCAATTTGATTTGAACATTTTGAGCAGATAATTTTCACAACCTTGTCCGGATTTTTATAGATCTTATACGGCTTGGCGTTCATGAGATACCCAAGATTTTTCAGTATCAAATATTCACTGGCCTTATCATCATCGCCATCTTGAATACCAGAATAGAAGAAGATTTTTTCGCAATTCCATGTATCTTTTAGGTGCCCATATGCCTTTTGCCAATCAATGACAAAGCCAAGTAGCTGGCTTGCTGTGGCCTCGGTGTTCTGTACATCAATGAAGGCATATCTAGTTGGAGTTTTTGTTGTAGGTTCCATATTGAGAATTATTATATCATGCACATGAATAAAATTTGTAAACTGTTCATTAGATGCTCTGTGCAAGAGGCGAGGATTTGACGAGATTTCGAGCTTGAGATTCCGGGTATCCTTTGCTCTTATTTGTACTCGTAAGTCACCTCGCATGGTCTATGGTCACCGGTTAAACATTTATGGTGCCAAACATCCTTTAATGTTATAAGCGTCTACCTTTTCCGCCACTCCTGCACGGAGCATCTTATGAAAGAACAATGTCAGATATACTTCTGTGCGTTAGCCAACATCTCGTTTTGATCGTAATTGAGATAGATCAGCGCAGAGTAGGGACTAACGTGACCGAGCATCATCTGTATATCTTTAAAATCTGCGCCACGAGCCTTCATGCGGTGAGCTTTGGCATGTCGGAACATGTGCGGTGTGATCTTTTTGGTAATGCCGGCTGAAGTGGTAATCTCTCTGATCCATCGTTCAATAGTTCGAGGTGTCAGACGTTCACGGCCGGGTTTATCAAGAGACAGAAATAGGCTCGGTTTTTGATTGAGGCAGATACGACTACCGAGCCAACGGATCAGGGTATTTTGGTGAAAATCCGGAGTCCAGGCGATGACACGAATACGCTTATTTTTCTTTGTCTCAATACAGGTATGGTTTTCAGTGGGGGAGATCTGATTCACATCCAGCTCGCACAATTCGCTTACGCGAACGCCAGTGTTGTAGAGCATGTGCAGGATTGTTAGCTTTTGCAGATCGTGAAGTTCGAACGGATTGAGGGTGGCACACATAGCCTTGAATTCATCGTCAGTGACACCAACGCGAGGCTTTTGAGAATATTTTGGACCTTCGATCAGGAATGGATTGACCGAACAT
Source organism: uncultured Candidatus Saccharibacteria bacterium (assembly GCA_964646515.1). Classification (GTDB taxonomy): domain Bacteria; phylum Patescibacteriota; class Minisyncoccia; order Phycocordibacterales; family PALSA-1337; genus C7867-002. The sequence goes on from CAZYES010000013.1 coordinate 1,617, forward strand.
TCTTGAATTGAATTCAGGTAGCGAAAGAAATTTTTGAGGATGCGACAGGAGTAAGCCACTGTCGGCGGGTTATTCTTGGTGGCCAGAAATCGATGAAATTCCACGATATCCGTGTTCTTCATGTCCTTCGTGTCCACATTTCGGAAATTCATCAGCCGACGCAGATAGCTTTTGTATATGTCCGCTGCTCGAGGGCTTCTGATGACTTTCCAATCAAGATAATTGTTAATTGCTTGCTCTATGACCATTGTAGTTTTTTGATTAAGCTAATAATTTATGACTCTGTATCTTTTGTAAGTGGTATGACCTGTCCACTGGTTGTAGGGGAGTGTGCAGGAGGCTTCTAACTGGTACTCGATTTTTTCTGAATCTATGAATTCGATATCAAGGGGTGGGGTTCTGATCGTTATCGGCTTCTTGAGACCCCGGGAAGTGAAGTAGCATTTTTCATTGAACAATCTTGCATCGACTACGCCTTTTTGAAGATATTTTGAGACGTATGCGCCGATCGATTGGATATGCTGAATTGCGTTGATCTTGATAAAGCCGTGAGACCAGATTTCGGCGAGCTCGTCATTGACTATGTAGGGAAGATTGAAGAATACTGCGTGATAGTGGACTGCACCGCGCTTTTGGAATTCGACTACCGAGACATATTTCAGAGCGTGTCCGATGTGGTAGTTCAATCGCATCATGAACTTTCGCCACATCTCATTTGCTTCTTTCAATCCGGTCACATTGTCTGCAAAGGTGAATGTAATGAACTTATCGGTATATTCAGGGTATTGGCCGGAATTACAGGCTATGAGACGGCGTATATGCTTCCTAGCGCGTGAGATTGAGAATGGACGACGAATACCTAGATTTCGCTTGCCGACACGCTTCTTGCGACGATTTCGTGACTTCAATTGACCGCCGAAGTGGATGTCTTTTTCGAACTCGTACACTTCTTTGACTGGACCGGAGATAACTGCTTTATATTTTGAGAAATCTACGCCCCATTTAGTTTTTCTTAATTCGTCGAAAGCCCTGCCAAGCTCTCCGACAGAATATATCTGATTGTCCATGACTATTTAGTTTTTAATGATTCTGATTATGTGTGAGAGAGGTCGAGTCTAGAAAGAGTGTCATTCATATATGATAAACCTTTTCAAAACCACAGCCTGGGAAATCACAGTGACGCTCCTCATGTCTCAATGCTGGATAGGAGCCACGAACAATCTTTTGAGTAGTGTCGAATATCTCGCAGTAACGGCGCTGAATGAGGAACATTGATGGAACAGAGATCGAACTGGCAAACTTTTTCTTATCTTCATTATATGAGCGAGGATCTAACTCACGAGAGAGACATACGCCCCATATACGTTCTACAGGAGGCCTTGTGGCACTTGGCCGGGGAGAACCAACGATTTTACGGATCTCATAGAGAAAGTTTGTTAGACGACGGAATGATTTATCAACTTGAGCGAAGTCCTGGGCAGATCCATATATCTCTATTCCGCACTTCGCACCTTGCGTAAGCCATTTGCGAACATCGAGCGATAGATCCTGCCATTGGTGACTATCAAAGTAATTTCCGACTTCATCAATAATGACATCGCACTGCTCATACTTCACAAGATCATCAAGATTTTCCCAGTACTCGATCGGGACTTTCATTTCTTCGACAGCCCATTTATAGAAATCTTCTGAAAAGCGTAGATTCGAAACTATGGGCCGAACAACACCGCTTGTTTGTAACCATTTGGAATTGCGATAGACGAGCTTCACACACATCATAGCGAGCCTTAGAGACTTGCCGGATGATTCTAGACCTGAGTAGATTATTTTCATTTTTATATTTTGTTTTAACTGATAATTAACTTCCCGACTGGTTTCCGCGCAGGACAGAGACGACCCACTTCAACGCTTGCCATCCCCACACGGCGATATGGAAGGTTAAGACGGTGCCCACACAGATGAATAATGTGTCGATCGGAAGTAGAAAGTTCCAAGCTTTCATGTAACCGATGATCAGAGAGATTGAGGATGCGATCGCCGGGGAAAGCGCACCGGCAACAGGCAGGATATTCAGGACGACAATGAACAGACCGAGAAATAGAACGAAGAAGATTGCGAATGTCATAGAAGTTTGCGGTTCCTTGCCTCATGGAACAGATACCATGCAGTCAGGAAATAGGTTACGGCGACCATTAAGCCTCGTAAGAGACCAACATACGAGGGTGTTAAAAAATATCCGATCGTAGACGTGGAAAACATATCTATGGTGATTGTTGTGGTAGCAGTAGCTACACCGGTGATACCGAATTTCACCGGAAATTTGACCTTGAACGAGCCGGAGGGGATAGCAGAGGCGGAGGTCGAGCCGTTAACAGCATTATAAATCACCGCCGAAACTTGGAAGACATAAGCGAAAGGAACTTTTGTAGCGAGAAGATTAGGGACATTAACAAACGACAGCATATCTGTAGAAGTCGGAAGAGAATTATTCCCATAATTCGCGCCAGTGAAAGGATTGTTGTTAATGCCCCCTTCGATAACCGTTGAAGTAGTAGCCACAGTAGCGGTAGTAGTAGAAGTGAGCAGAGCAGGAGCCACGCCGGTACCGGTAAATGGATCATACCCGCAAGTGGATTGATAGAGTTGAGCATTGAATTGCTGATTTGGAGTTAGCGAATAAGTCGTAGACGTCGCGCCGACCGAAACGCTGGAGTCTATGATGTCAAAGGTGAAATTGAAAACACCGGTGGTAGTGGCATATATCGGTGCGGTAGTGATAGGGAAGACCCCATGCAGAGAAAGCTCACGATGAGATTCAAGACCAGTGTTCTGCCACACATCGAGATACTGTGAGGCGCAGGGAGTTGTCGAGGCAGTCCATGTGCCGACAACATTGAACGTGCCGGCCGCGGCGTTTAGAGTTGTGGAAGTGACGACAGGAGGGTATGTCTGACCGTACTGATCGGTAACTATAAAATATGCATCATTTATTGTGGAACAGGCACCGGTAGAGGCATTGAATGTGCCTGTACCAGTAAGACACTGACCATTCGCATATGTATTAGCTACAGAACCGTAAAGCTTGACTGTCAGGTTTTGGCCCCAAGAACCAATACCAACATAGAGATATTTCCCGGCTGTAATGGTCGTAGTTGTTGAATAAGTAAAATACTGGAGGTAATCATTGCTACCCAAACTATCCTGACCACCACTACCACCGGTAGTAGAGATAAGAACAAAATTCGTACACTGAGACATATCAGTTACCAGGTTGTCACAGGTGATCGCACGAATACCGCCACCACTAGAGTATGTTGAGTTATAACGAAACGAGACCTTTCCCAGCGTAAATGTTGATGTAACCTGACCGAGAGACTGTAAAAAGAATCGGGACTGACCAGAACCAATACCATAAGTAGCGCCTGAACTATAATCAGTTTGCTGATACACCGTAGCGGCATGAGCTGACCTTGATCCCAAAAAGACCAAGGAGAGCAGAAAGAGGGAAGTGTAGATTATTTTCTTCATGAGATAAGGTTAAAACTAATAATTAGGGATTGTTCATCGCATGCCACATGGGAATGATGTGATTTTTGAAATTTATTCTGTAAAGGGGATTCGCCTGTTATTTATCGCAAGAAAAATTTAACGCAAATTTTTCTTGCTCGGGGAGCTCACCCCTTGACAGAACAAATTGTCAAAAATACTGATCCTCATATGGCATGCGAGGGACGCCCGCATACCAGGTGTAGCCGGCGCTCGGAGCTTCGCAATTCCGAGGCGCCGGCATACATCTAGAACTTCCTGCCAGTGATGTAGTGCTTGAACTTCCTGATGCCCCAGCCGAGACCCAACAGGGCGGCCAAGAGACCAAGAATCGCGCCAACTACAGCTCCAATGATCACAGCGACGTCACCGACGAGGCTATTGACCAAAGTAGGCGCTGTCGAAGTTCCAAAAGTATCCGCAAACGCATACGAGCCAGTTGCGATTACTCCGGTAACAACTCCAACGACACCAGCAAGCTTGTACTTCAATTTTGAAATCATATTTACTTGAATTAATTTTAATAATGCTGATCTGGTGCCGGTGCCGAAACACACGACCCATTAATGTATCGACCTGGAGTGCGAACTCCGAACGCTCCCTCAAACGAATCTACTAAAATTTGAGAGAGCTCTCGGAACTAACAACTATGATCTCCACCAAAAGAGTAATAATGACCACACAAGCCCCACAGCTATGCCATAGCCACTGCAATATCCGAAAAATAGAACTACATCGAGGTTAGACATATCGGTTAATGGTCTCGCATAATGAACCACTTAAATATCGTCAAGGGCACCATGAAATAGAGTGGTATGAACCAGATCTGCATGAACTCTTGAGGTATTGCGAGATAATCCATAGATTAGATTTAAGACTTTCTAAACAGCCAGATGATAAATATCATGGAAGCCATAGCTACCCCAAAACCGTATGCGAATAGAAGGGGAGTGAGGTCGACACTGACCGTGCTCGTACCGACCGACGAACATGAAGATTCTGAAAACTGGAAGAAGTCTCCGGAAGCCGGAGCAGACTCTTGACCGTTTAATGGAACTGAATAAGTGCAGTTTTCAGTGATCATAGATTTACTTTATTGTTGGCAACTTTTCCTCGGGATTCAGCGCTTCCTCGAAAATATGCTTCCAGAAATAGAATGTGGTCGGATTATTGTCGAAATAAGAGCAGAGCATGAATATCAAGGAATCTGGTACGACGTTTTTGTTGATTGCAAGTGATTTGTTATTCACTTTGATGTTTAATTTTGTGTTCACGTTATTATTTTATTTTTTAGTTACGATGTTGCTTATGTATGCTCCATTTGAGCGGCCGAGGAAGTAAGCCCGGCGCTTCGATAACAAATGGAGTAGGGGATACCCTAAGAGTTGAGTGGTCTGACGGCGACGATCTTGAGAGAAGCAAGGCGGTTGCTGCCGGAGACGATGTCTATGTCGGCTTCAACCTCTGAATCGAGCAGATTGGATATATTGCCAACCTTGTTGCGATCGAGCTTAAACTTCAAAATCTTGCCGTTATAACGAGCTTGGATATTGGAGTATTTGACTCCTTGATATTCACCCTCGTTAAATTCGAGCAAAGCCAATTTGATTGTTTGCATGTAGCGTTTGGATTAGAAAATCGCCCGTGAGCTCCCGTGCAGGGAATATCACAGACGATTCTGTTTTGTTTATAAACGACCTTTAATGTTGGTAGGGAGGCCCTTACTAGCTGGGCTTTGCTCTCAACACTCTGGGTCTATTGTATGTCGCACAATATATCTTTTGGGTAGTATACTATATTGAAAAGCCTATGATACTTCCCTGTCAGGTAATTTTTCTCATAATAGGCGCGAGGATGTTATTCCAGATGAAATTGAAAATCCCAGACAGATAATTATTCCAAATAGAAGTGATTATCTCCTTTACGTATGCCCAATTATCTTGGAACGTCTGCGAATCTATTATGTCGCGCAGATTTAGTCCAAGGTAGCTTATTATCAGTAGCGCCACGATCACTAGGACTATCGTCCTTATGAGTCCCCTATTGTTGTTTCTTCTTTTGATCATATCTTATATATTAACTTATAATTGGATGAAGTTTTTTGAGTTATACACAGATGAGTTGGCTGGAACGGTTCAGATAGACGGTAGATATGATAGTGGATTTAGCTTGGCGCTTGGGTCAGCGAATGGGATCATGGAATTTTTGCAATATATGCTCTCGGTAAATTTTCTGATCAAAATACCCTCCGTAGCGTACACTCCAAAATGAAGATGCGGACCAGTACTAATACCGGTGTTACCGGAATATCCCAGCAGTTGCCCCGTCGAGACGTTTTGCCCGATTGAAACTTTTTGTAAAGAAAGATGACCATATAATGTCGATAGTCCATTTGTATGCTTGACCATGATCCATTTACCATAGGAACAAGAAGAATTGATGTCCGCGTCATAGACGGCCGTGACCACTCCAGAAAGTGAGGCTTTTACGGCTGTTCCTATCGATGCTCGTAGATCAATGCCTGGATGAGACCCGCTTTTATATATCTGTGGATTTGCTGTGGCAAAAGAGGTATTACCGAAATATTGTGTTATTTTGATATTATCTAGTGGCCAGGATAAGATGCCCGATCCGGCTTGTGGTATGGAAGATGGGTTGATCAATAGATTCAATTGCGATTCGTATATATCTATTTCTTTTTGAATTGCTACTTCACGAGCTTTTTTGGCCGCAAGTATTTCTTTATATGACGCTTCTGATTGTTTGGTTTCTTTCAACAAAGTATCTTTTTCTGCTTTTGTCGAAAGAACGATCTTTTTCTCATCTCCGAGCTGGTTATTTAGAGCCAAAAGTTCGGCTTTGGCTTTTTCGCTTGACGTTTTGTTATATTCAAGGTCTGCTTTATCTTCGCTAAGTTTTACGACGCGGTCACGTAAGCTCTTCTGTATTATTCCCAGTTCGTCCATAGAATTCCATGCCTGTGCCAATGAGTCGCTCTTGAGAAGCATTTCCACTAGTGATTGGTCGCTCATTTGATCTATCTCTACAAAGGAACGGCTAATGATACGTATGTCATCTTGGATCTTACCTTCCTTGTTTGTTATCTGTGAATCAAGTTTTTGTATTTCATAATTTTTGGCGGTAATTTTATCCTGCGTCAAAGATATATTTGCCTCTAGTTTTTTTCTAGTGAGGTCCAATGATTTTATTGTCGATGAGAGAGAACTTGCCTGAGAACTGAGCGAATCTATCTGTTTTTGGTAGCTCTTGATCTCTTTTTCCAGATTAGCCATATCGCGATTTCGTTGGTCGATCTTATCCTGCAATTCAGATATAGTTTCGGCCTTGGCTATTATCATTTTGCCACCGGCTATATTATAGGCTACTGAGCAAAGAATAATGATGTATATTATCGATAGCGGACATTTTTTCATTGAGTAAGTTTTTTTATAGCTATTTCAATGCGCGCGATGGACTTGTCTTTACCCAAGATCGACGCACAAGTAAATGGGTCTGGCGATTTCTCTTGACCTGTCAACGCAAAACGCAAAGGCCACAGGACATCGCCTTTACCATTGGTTTCGGCATATGACCAAATGATGTCTTTGATCGTATTGGCATCAAATTTGCCCGTGGTATCTGTATTGTTGATGGTTGTCAGTATCTCTATCATCTTTGATAGATGCTTCTTTGCCATTTCCCTACTAGGATTTTTTTTCCACAAAAGCATATCTGGTTTATAGTCTGGTAATTCTTTGACGAAGCTAAGCTCGCCATTTTTATCTAATAAAGTTTTGATATCGGCGAATACCATGATTTTTTCGCGCAGTATGGGCACGAGTTTTTCCAATCGATCTTTGTCGATTAGCAACCATTCAGGGACAAATGGTCTTGAATAGTCTACGAATTCATGATCTGATAATTTTGCAATATATTCATGATTGAACCAATTCAGCTTCTCTTCGTTGAAGATAGCGCCTCCCTTTTGTATACGTTCGATAGAAAAGATCCTGATGATTTCTTCGAGCGAGAGCAGTTCCCTATCGTCTGCAGGATGCCAGCCAAGAAGAGCCATATAATTGATCAAAGCATCTGGAATGTAGCCTTTTTCTCGATATTCGGTCATAGCAAGCGCTCCTTGTCTTTTTGATAGTTTCGAACGGTCTGTTCCCAAAAGAAGCGGTAGATGTATGTACTCTGGCGGTTTTGCTCCGATGGCTTCGAATATGAGGATCTGTCTCGGAGTGTTGGAAATATGGTCTTCTCCACGGATGATGTGACTTACCCCCATCAAGAGGTCATCTATCACATTTACCAAGTGAAATATGGGTTCGTCTAAACTCTTGGCGATTACGAAATCACCCAGCTCTGTGGTGTCGAAAGTTACATGACCGCGGACCAAGTCATTGAAGGTGACCTTTTTGTTGGGATTTTTGAATCGTATTACTTCGCTTCGGTCTTGTTTTTCTTTTGGGGTTTCTTTGGAAATGTAAGCAATTCCGGAATCAACCAACTTGTTAAGATATTTTTTGTAAATCTCCGCGCGTTCGCTTTGGCGATAAAATTCATCGTATTTTATATTTAGCCATTTTAGACTGTCGATGATATTGTCTTCGTATTCTTTTTTTGATCTTTCCTTGTCTGTATCTTCTATACGTAGGATAAATTTACCTTTATTTTGTTTGGCAAAGATATAGGCAAAAAGCGCCGTGCGATAACTTCCGGCATGAAATAATCCCGTAGGCGATGGTGCAAAACGAGTCGTGATATTCATGGAGGTATTATAATTCGAATTTACAAATTATGCGAATCGTTGGACATTTGTCACATATATAGATTTGATTGATTATGTAATATGCAAATGGCACCACCGATAATGTATCGCATGATGCCATCTGTATGATCTATGGGCTTTATTTGAGTTAGCCTTTGAGCTCTAGGTCTGCAGAAGCCGAGGCACGGAATATTTTCATGATAATACTTCCCTTTGAATCTTTGAGAGGCTGATTCTTTGTGATGTCGAATTTATTGTTATCTGTGTCGGTGTATATAACCGCATAATAAGTGGCTCCCTCGATTGTCGGCTCGGTTAGAGTGAGCTTGCTACCGGGGTTGATACCTTTTTCGAAATGCATTGAACCAATGACGGCTCCCAGTTTTCCGGCGTCATCTTTGTGTATCGCAACCCATCCCGATTGGGCTAGCTGAACAGATGAAAAGTAAACCACATTACCGGGGTATTGATCTGACATGATTATTCTGTTTACTCCGCTGATTTCGTCAGTTATTGGCGTGTTGTCTTCGGTAGGAGTGACAGCTGGTGCTTCGGAAGATTTGTTGCCAAAGACCATGATGCCGAGGATTATAAGTACAATTATAACAACTACTGTTACGACCCATTGCCAAGTTTTGATACCCGATGCTTGAGGTTCCATATGATTATATGATTAACAAACTTATAAACTGATAATTACGACTTTTTATTAGATAGGTATTATAGCACCACTATTTTTCATGTTCAAGTGCTATATCGAGGATGGCGCCGGCTATAGTTGAAGCACTATCCAGTCTGGCGAAAGCTTTGGCGCGCTCCTTCATGGTCTGTTTTATCGATGTTCCGTCATTTATCCTATTTATTTCTTCTATGAGTATATGAGAACTTAGGTTGTTTTCTTCTATGACTGAGGCTGCGCCAGTTTTGGCATAAGCGAAGGCATTATCGGTCTGGTCGTGAGATATAGAACTAGGTAGAGGGATTATTATCGATGGTATTCCCCAGATGGCGATCTCAAATATGGTCGAACCGGCTCGAGAAACTACGATATCTGCTACACCAGCTGCCATACGCAGATTGAGCTCGTCCAGGTAGTCATAAGGGTGATAACGGTATGAGTATTGGTTATCTTTCAAAATTATTTCTGTTGTGGATTTGATCTCTTTGAGATTGGAGCGACCAGTTTGGTGTATGACCTGATAACGATTTAGTAGTTCTGGAAGCGCTTCAAGGATAATATCATTGATCGTCTGTGATCCTTGTGATCCCCCGAGAATAAGAATAGTTGGCGTGTTGCTTTCCAATTGTAACAATTCGTGCGCGCCATTTGAAAGAGGCTCTTTGATCTCATTTCTCACAGGATTGCCAGTGAATGCCACGCGATCGGTGTTTTTGAAATATTTTGCCGCGCTTGGATATGATAGAGCGATCCTTTTGGCGAACTTCCCTGCCCACAGATTGACTCTACCCGGTTTGCTGTCAGACTCGTGAATTACGACTGGTATATGTAAGATCTTTGCAGCGAAAATCGCAGGAAAACTGGCGTAGCCACCTTTGCTGAAGATCACATCGGGATATATGGAATACATACGCAAAAGTCCGTAGAGACATCCATAGACAGTCTTGAATATATCGGTAATATTAAGTAAAGAAAAATATCTCCTTAGTTTCCCAGCGGGGACGCCGACGTATTCTATTTCATTGTCGAATAGGGCGCGTTCATTGTACTTGCCTGGAGCCATATAATATAGCTTTGGTGGCAGGATTCTGTACTCTTTTGCTTTTTCCTGGATTGCCTGAGCAACAGCGATAATCGGATAAAAATGTCCTCCTGTGCCACCACCGGTAAGTAATATTTTCATAATAGTTATTTTAATATGGATCTATGAATATCACAAGGCAATTGTGACAGTATTTTATCTTTCTGGTTGGATATACAGCGCGTTTTACTACTTGTATGCTCTTTTGTGTCATCTTACGTGTTTCGAGATATTTGCCACGATGCCCGCGATCATCAAGGTGATCATCAGAGCTGTCCCGCCATGACTCACGAACAAAAGTGGTATCCCAGACAGTGGCAAAAGTCCGAGCATGGCTGACATATTCATGAATGATTCGATGATGATAAGTACGGCAATACCTATAGAGACCAATCCACCAAAAATGTCCGGGGCACGATTCCCCACCCTAAAGGTGCTAATAGCAAAAAGGACATATAGCATCAATAGTCCAATACTACCTACAAAACCAAATTCCTCAGCGGCAACAGCGAATATGGAGTCATCTGTAGGTTGAGGCAAATATCCAAATTTTTGTACGCTTTGACCAAAACCACGGCCCCAAAACCCTCCAGAACCTATGGCGATCAGTGACTGATTGATTTGATAGCCAGCTCCTTGCGCATCGGAGTTATGGTCTAAAAACGTCTGTACTCTTTGTAAGGCGTAAGGTCGCGTATACAAGACTGAAGCTAGGACTATGCCCATGAGCACAACAGCGATGCCCACATGTCTCATTGGCACTCCGGCCACTATTAACATAATGAGCCCAGTGCCGGCGATGATGACTAATGTGTCCGTGTCTCTTTGTGCGAGAAGAAGTATGCTCAAAATTGCTACGATCACTATGTAAGGTAATAATCCGAGCTTGATAGATTTGATTTTATCTCGTACAAAATAAACCCACGCTGCCAGATATATGACAAAAGCGATTTTCAATAATTCGGAAGGTTGAAAAGTAAAAGCCCCTATGTTTATCCAACGGGACGCGCCGTTAAAGTGAAAAGTCAAGCTAGGTATGAATAGAAGCAAATTTACTAAAATGGCGCCGATTAAAATGAATAGAGCGGATTTGCGCCACCAAGAGTAGTTTATCTTTGAGAATAAATAAAAAAGACCTATACCAATGACGAGGCTTACTGCTTGTTTTGTGGCAACCGTATTGAAACTTGCGCCATTTTGCGCCAGCAGTCCTAATGAGGCAGACAAGAAAATGACGAAACCAAAAACAGTCAAAAGAACAACCGTTGTGAGGAAGAAGCGATCTATTTTTTTTCTGGATGAGGACATTTGTAGGTGTCTGATTAGTCAGGTCAATCTGTTTTGGCTTCGGATTGCGATGTTTCCTGTTGGGCGTTTTTGAATTCATCGATTTCTTTTTTTACTTTTTCAAATTCTGGCAGTTCATCTATTTTGGAGATTCCTAAATGTGCCAACAATTGGAGCGTAGGTCTATAGAGAAAACCTCGCATGTCTTTTGGGTTGTCTATCCTTTCGACTAGTCCACGAATGAGCAAATTTCTCAAGATAAATTGTGAATTTACTCCGCGAATATAATCTATGTTTGTTCTTGAGATTGGCCCTTGATATAAGATTATCGACAGTGTCTCTAATCCAGCTTTGCCAAGTTCGCGAGCCAATTCTTCTTTGGTTAGCTGTTCGATCAGTGATGAGAGCTCTTTGGCTGTACCTAGCATGACTTCATCGTCGGTTCTGACCAAGGTAAGTCCTCTGCCCTTCATCAAAGATTCTAGTTCATCCAAGCCCGCTTGGGTCGATTTGTCATCGATCTTTAGAAGCGATGAGAGTTTTTTGATTGATACTGGTTCGGCCCTCCAGAAAAGAACAGCCTCTATTTTCTGTGGTATGTTCATAGCTCGATTATATCAGAAAAAATAATACCCAGAAATGCCATACTTACTGATAGATGTATGTCAATATCTAGGTATACCGATTTCTTTGGTCTCCATATTGATATCGCCAAAGGTCGACTCTTGAGAGACTACGAGTAGACCGCGCTTGACCAATTCAAGCATTGCCAAGAAGCTTACAATGACGCTCACACGGTTTTCTTTGTGGTCTTTGGTAAATTCTTTGAAACTCATGTGTAGGTGTTTGGTAATGCGTGTGGTCAAAGTGTCTATCACCTCTTCTAGGCTCATAACCTTCTTAACCATTACCTTTGGTAGTTTCTCTTTTTTTGGCAAACGATCGATCAAGTCTTTAAGCGAAGAAAGTGCTTTTTCCAAGGTAAATTCTGGAGCAGGCGCAAAAACGGGGTTGATTATTTTTGATTGTGATTGAGGAAAAATGATCTCTTTTCCAAATAGTTGGCGCACGTTGTTGCTGGCCTCCTTGAGGCGCTTGAAGATTTTCAATCTTGTCTCTAGGTCTTTTATATCCGCTTTTTCTTCTTTTGTTAGCGCGAGTTCTGGAAGAAGTGATTTTGATTTAATCAAAAGCAATGTTGAGGCCACTAGGATGAAATGCGCCGACTCACCCATGGGCATATTTTCGAATTGTTTTATATGCTCGATGAAATCATCGGTAACCTTGGCCAACGAAATATCATTTATGAAAAACTTGTGTTTCTCGATGAGATCCAGAAGTATATCCAGAGGCCCTTCGAAAGTTTTTGTCTTGACGGTGAATGACATAAATCTATATCTATGATGCTAGGTGCGCAGGCCAAAAGCCTTTTATCACAAAACTCCGATGGTTTTTTTGACTTCTTGCAATTTGTTCGATGCCACTAGATTTGCTTTTTTACTGCCATCTTTCAATACCTCGATTATGTATTTTTCATCTTTGGCCAATTCAGCGCGTTTTTCTCTCAAGGGCTTGATGAAGTAATCGATATCTTCAATGAGCGCTTCTTTTAGAACTTTGTATTTACCCTTGTTGGCGTTGTAGAGCTCTTTTAGGTCATTCTCTTTTTTGAATAGTTTATGAATAGCATAGACGTTCTTTGGCATACCATCACTTTCAGAGTCGCCAGAGTCAGTGACAATGCTCATGACGGTTTTTGTTATTTCTTCACGGCTGGCAAATAGTGGAATTGTATTGTTGTAGCTCTTTGACATCTTTTGCCCGTCAATTCCAGGTATGATTGCCATATCTTTCAAAATCAATGGTTCTGGCAATTTGAAGACTCCGCCTTTTCCAAACTCATTTCCATTGCAGAACGTGTTGTTAAATTTTTGTGCGATATCACGAGCGTATTCAACATGCTGTTTTTGGTCTTGGCCAACAGGCACAATGTCGGTATCATAGAGCAAAATGTCAGCAGCCATGAGAACTGGATAATTGAAAGTGCCGACGCTGATTTCTTTGTTCTTTGCCAAGGCGTCTTTGTAGGCATGTGCGCGCATTAGGTAGGGCATCGGTAAGATAGCATCAAAAATCCATGTAGTTTCGGTGTGAGCAGAGATGTCGGACTGTTTGAACAAAGTGGCTTTATTTGGATCTAGGCCCATAGCCATATAATCTGTTGCTAGTCCGATCGTATTACGTTTCATTTCTTCTTTGTCCTGAATCAAATTCAAAGCATGGTAGTCAGCGACAAAAAAATAGCATTCATATTCGTCGGAGTTTAGAAGCTCTACAAATTGTTTCATGGCGCCGAAATAATTGCCGATATGCGGTCGGCCTGTTGGTTTGACGCCGGATAATAATATTTTTTTCATGAATCAATGATAACAAGAATATGGTTTTTTCTAAACAGTTGACAAATATTCACGGATGTTTTGGTATATCTATATTCCCTCTCTCCTCAATTCGTCGATGATTTTTATGGCGTTTCTAGAGAGTTTTTTTGGCATAATAACACGGGTAATGATCAAGATGTCTCCCCTTTTGGGGTGGGTGCCAAAAAGTCCTCCGCTAGAATATGGGACGCCTTTACCGCGGATTCTAAGGATTTCACCATGGGAAGTACCGGCGGGTATTTTCAATTCTATTGGACCATCGAGTGTTTCTATGTCTATTGTGCCTCCAATCATAGCTGTAGTTAGTCTGATCGGTAGTTCCATGATTAGGTTGAATCCCTCTTTTCTGAATTGTAGATGTTCTTTTACCCAAATGCGTACGATGAGATCGCCCCTGCCGCCCTCGCCGTCTTCACCTTTGCCTGCGACGCGAAATCCCTGACCATTCTCTACTCCTGGTGGAATGGTCAGGGTGATTTTTTCTTCTGGGTTTTTACCGCTGGCGTTTTGCCTATTCAATGAAATTTCTTTTTCGAGCCCAAAAATGGATTCTTTGAAAGTTAGTTGGAGATCGACCGTAATATTGGCGCCTTTTCTGGCTTTTTTGTGACCACCTCTTCCGCCCCCAAAGAATTCACCGAATATGTCTCCCAGATCAAACTCAACGCCATTTTGCGAAAAGCCAAATCCATTTTGACCTTGTCTCATAAACTGTGAAAAATCGAAGCCACTAAAATCACCATAATTGCCTGTTTGGCCGTTAAAACCAGCATTGCCTGATTGAGTAGAGCCGAACATGTCATATTGTCTACGTTTTTGATCATCAGACAAAATGGCGTAAGCCTCGCTGGACTCTTTGAATTTTTGCGCTGCCGTTGGATCGTTTTTGTTCTTGTCTGGATGATATTGATGCGCCAATTTTCTGAACGCCTTTTTTATATCGTCTTTTGAAGCATTTTTATCAATCCCTAGTGTTTTGTAGTAATCTTTCATATATGGCAAAGGCTAGCGATTATGACTATTTCTTTTCCTTGAATTCCGCGTCTTTAACATTTCCCTGATCGTCTGATGGGCCACTGTTTCCTCCTTGACTATTGCTATCACCGCTGGAGTTCGTGTTGTTACCGGCGCCAGCTTGACTATCTTGTGGTCCCGATTGTTTCTGTGATATATATGGCCCTATTTTTTGGATCTCTGCGGATAATGCTTCGGTGGCTTTCTTGATGGCTGTCAAATCAGGAGTCGCATTATCTTTGGCCGTTTTTAGATCGGAGATTTTATCTTCAATAGCTTTTCTCAATTCTGCGGGGACTTTTTCGCCTGCGTCTTTCATGGCTTTTTCTGAAGTGTAGATCAGCTGTTCGGCGATATTTTTTGCTTCTACCGATTCGTGTTTGACTTTGTCCTCATTCTCGTGTTTGGCCGCTTCAGCTTTCATGCGCTCGACCTCTTCCTTGGAAAGGCCAGAGGTGGCGGTTATTTTGATAGAATTGGCTTTGCCCGTAGCTTTGTCTTTGGCGGTTACACTCAATATGCCGTTAGCGTCAATATCGAAGGTGACTTCTATTTGTGGCATACCGCGAGGTGAAGGTGGAATACCGTCTAGGATGAATCTGCCAAGAGATTTGTTGTCAGCTGACATGGCACGTTCACCTTGGGTGACATGTATCTCTACTGATGTTTGATTATCTGTGGCAGTCGAAAATATTTGAGATCTTTGTGTTGGTACAGTGGTGTTTTTTTCAATCAGTTTTGTAGCCACACCACCCATAGTTTCTATGCTCAGAGAAAGAGGAGTAACGTCTAGCAAGAGTACGTCTTTGACATCACCACCCAATATTCCGCCTTGAATAGCGGCGCCCACCGCAACCACTTCGTCTGGATTCACTCCCATATGAGGATCCTTGCCGAAGAACTTCTTTACAGCCTCTTGTAAGGCTGGCATACGAGTTTGTCCGCCGACCAATATGACCTCATCAATATCATTAACCTTGAATGGCGATGCGTCCATTGCGCGCTTGGTAATCATCATGGCGCGATCTATAAATTCGGCGCATATTTCTTCTAGTTTGGCGCGAGTTATAGTTACGAGTAGATGTTTTGGCCCATCTGCGCCAGAGGTGATGAATGGAATGTTAATTTCTGTTTGCATAGCGGTAGAAAGTTCGATCTTGGCTTTCTCGGCGGCTTCATCCAATCTTTGTAGTGCTAGAGGATCACTTTTTAGGTCGATGCCATTTTCTTTTTTGAATGTATCTGCCAACCAATCCACTATCTTGGCATCGATATCTCGACCGCCGAGAT
Organism: uncultured Candidatus Saccharibacteria bacterium; assembly: GCA_964646515.1. Lineage (GTDB taxonomy): Bacteria > Patescibacteriota > Minisyncoccia > Phycocordibacterales > PALSA-1337 > C7867-002. The sequence continues at coordinate 17,726 of CAZYES010000013.1, forward strand.
GAGAATCTCCATCGGTTGAGCGTACTTCAATAGAATTTTCTCCATTGACATTGGCTACTTCCAATATTGATATATCGAAAGTTCCACCACCAAAGTCAAATACGGCGATTTGCTCGTTTTTATTTTTGTTGAAACCATAAGCCAGGGCGGCTGCTGTTGGCTCGTTGATGATGCGTTTTACTTCCAGTCCAGCGATTTTTCCAGCGTCTCTGGTGGCTTGACGTTGTGAGTCGTTGAAATAAGCGGGTACGGTTATGACTGCTTCAGTGATCTTTTCTCCGAGTCGCGATTCGGCATCGTTTTTTAGTTTTTGGATGATCATAGCGGAAATTTCTTCTGGACGCATCCATTTGCCAGACATGTTAACCTCTATACCTTCCGTGGCTGATTTCCTAACTTCGAAAGAGACATTTTTGATATCTTTTTGTACACCGGAGTCACTAAAATTATGTCCTATGAAGCGTTTGATCTGAAATATGGTGTTTTTTGGATTAGTTACAGCTTGACGTTTGGCCAGTAAACCCACCAATCTTTCCCCCGTTTTTGATTGGGCGACGATCGAAGGCGTTGTGCGTGCGCCTTCTGCGTTTTCTAGGACCTTGGGAACTCCCGCTTCCATAACTGCTACCGCAGAAAATGTTGTTCCGAGGTCAATTCCGATAATTTTGCTCATATATTTTATTTATTGTTTTGGTTAAATAGTTGTTAAATGTCAATTGTCATTATATTTACGATCGACGACAACAAACAGCAACACTCGATTGTTGTGTCAACAGAGTTTTTCTCTGCTTATATTATAGAGAAGAAGGCGCTCTCGTAGGTTGGCTAGTAAGGAAATAAAGTTCAATATACGGAGAGACAATAGGCGTGAAAGCAGGTATATATTTTGTTGGTAGTGTATTTTTTAGGTTAAAGACAGGCAAATAAAGTGTGTCGTCTGATATGGTGCCAGTTAGTTGTGAGTAAACGAAAGATGGTTCAGATATTGGCTGGACATCGATCAGGCGACCTTTGAGTTCCCCATCGATCATCACTATCACAAAAGTTAGTCGAAATTGACGACCAGAAGGATCCGTGAATATACGGGATAAAATCTGAGGTTGTTTGTAAGCAGTTAGCATGGCGTTTATGCGAGCATTCTAATCTAATTTGTTCTTTTTTTCAAGATAATGAATACCCCCACCTGTTTTTACACCGCCCATTATTTATGGCTTTTTAAATTCTCCCACTTTTACCCTTGGTGCTTTTAACACTTTACCGTTCAAAGAGTAGCCTTTTTGTATTACTTGGATTATTACGTTATCCAATTTTTGATCATCGACGGGCTCGTGAGACACTGCTTCATGATGGTTGTGGTCGTATTTTTCATTGAGCGGATCTATCTCCTCTAGCCCATTATCAGTCAACACTTTGTGTAATTGCGAGTAGATATACTCGACTCCTACACGCCAATTTTTTTCTACTTTTTCCCAAACTTCTTTGTTTTTGATGGCCATATCGAAGCTTTGTAGTACGGGGATAATTTCTAGGATAAGATTTGCGTTTGAATATTTGACGAAGTTTTTACGGTCTTCTTCATCGCGTTTCCTGGCATTGATAAGGTCGGCTTTGGCGCGTTGCCAGCCGGTCAGATATTCTTGTTTTTCGGCCTCACATTTTTTTAGTTTTTCACGAAGTTTTTTTATGATTTCAACGGAGTTCTCCTCGGCAATTACGGAATCGTCAAGGGTATTATCCGATCGATCGAGGCTTGTCTCGGTAGGAATGTCTTTTTGATCTGCCGTTGTGTCTACGACAATATCATCTGAACCCATTTTATTTCCAGTATGATCTTTTTTAAACATATTTAGGTCAGTATACTTGCTCATATAGTTTTTGGCAACGGCATATGACAAAAAGCCACACCTTTTGCAGGTGTGGCAACAATGCAGGGCTATTCTTATCAAGTATTTCTTATGAAAGTACTTATTCCTTTGAGAGCCTGCTCTCTACGAAATGCCGCACGCTCGAGCGATCTTGCTACCTCCGATCGGAGTCTTTCCATTCCACCGTCGAACCCGACTTCGATCAGTGGTATTCCATAATAACTGGAAATGTGTCGGCAGAATTGCAAGTGTTCTTTTGCCGAAGCACAACCATTTGGATCGGTGATCATGTTTATGTGCCTAAGCAGTTCATACCGCCTCATTCGTCTTTTTTTGTTGAAGTTTGCGATAACGCAAGTGGCTATAACAGCTATAACTACGACCGATATCAGAACATATATCATATTGACCTCTATTGTTGGGGTTAAACTGTCTGGAAAGGACATTATCATAAAAAAAGAGGTATTGCTACCTCTTCGGCCACTCGATGCGATTCCTCGTGGTCTACGCTATCGCTTCGACCACTCGAGTAAATCTCCTGCGATTTCTCG
>CAZYES010000014.1:0-19217 GCA_964646515.1 uncultured Candidatus Saccharibacteria bacterium
TTGTTTGATTGTGAAAGCGGACATCCACACGCTTCCCGGCGCGACCGTGAACCGCCTGTTGCGAATAACCCCTCACATATTTATACAATATGTAGTATAGTATTTGGCATATGAAAAACTCTCAAAAAGGTTTCGCCGTACCATTACTAATCGTAATTTCGGTGTTAGTTATAGGAGGTGGTGTCTATTACTTCTCAAAAAATAATTCCAGTGGCGGTGCTGGAATAAGAGAAATAAATCCTCAAAGTTTTAGCAAAAATGATTCGGTATATTTCAAATATCAAGGAAAGGTCTATTATTCGGCAACATTATTTGGTGGTCGTGGAACGCCTCAAGTGGTTGATGGTGCAGATGCAGGGAGCTTTAGTGAGCGCAAATTATCAACTGGACAAGAATATGGAGTTGATAAGAACTTCGCATATTGTGCAGGAAGTAAATTGAACGGTAGCGATGGTCCAACTTTTAACGATAGCGATCCAAATTATGCTTTCGATAAGAACCAAGCATATTATCCTAATTGCCGAATAATCGAAGGAGCTGACGGATCGAGTTTCCAAGTTATTCAAGTAGGAACATACGCTAAAGATAAGAATCATGTCTATCGTTATGGAATAGTGATATCAGGTGCGGACGCACCCACTTTTCAGATCTTGGGTGATTCTTATATGAAAGACAAAAATAATGTTTATTTTGCAACCCATACACATGATGAAGTTAAAAGTGAAATCTACGAAGTAAATAAGATAGATGGAGCTGATACGAATTCATTCACAGTTCTTAAAGATGGTTTTGCGCAGGATAAAAATCACAAATATCTAAATGGCAAAGTGACGACAGCCGATTACTCATCGATGAAATCTTTTGCAGAGACACCGTATGTTACTGACAACACACATGCTTATTACAACGGAATAGTTTTAACAAATTCAGATCCTAGTACATTTACGATCTTTGATTCGTATAAGTACGGCAATGGATACTATGCGAAAGATAAAAGCCAAGTGTATTTCGAAAATAACATTGTAGCCGGAGCTGATCCATCAAGTTTTGTCATCTATGGAGCGTATGCAAACGACAAAAACTTCGTATTTTACAAAGGAAGGAAAATTGAAAACAGTGATGGAGCTAGTTTTCAGTATGACCAAGTACAAGGAACAGGAAAGGATAAAAACTACGTTTATGCTTACGGCTGTATCTATAAAGATAATAAACAGCTTAGTTGTGCTAAGTAGGGATATTATTCATAGTAAGAAAGATTCCAACATTGTCCAAAAACGGCGCACAAAAAATTGAAATGAAATACTGACAATGTTCCGGGAGCAAAGCGCCTGCGCGCTTTGCGTGTGGGAAATCGAAAAGGTTGAGTATATTTTCGATCCTGAGCGAAGCCGAGCTTGTCGAGGCTGAGTCGAAGGAGAGAAAATACGAAGCCTGTACCGTTCCCGTAGGGAAAGATTCCCACCACCCCCACCCTCTTTTTTCCGCCACGCCCTCGTTTCGGTAGCGAAAAATTTTGCGGAATTAGTAAGGAATCAATAATCTATTTTAATTATTCACGAAATATACTATTATTAAGACACTACGAAAATCTTACAAAAAAGGTTTGTGATTCCTTTGATAATCACAGTAGTCGTTTTATTAGTAGTCGGTGGAGTTTATTTTTTACTTTTAAACACTAAGCCATGTGCTATGCTTTATGTCGGATACAGAAATACTGAAACCGGAAAATGTGAAAATTTCGGCGGTTGTAGTGTGCCCAAGAAATATATTTATGATCAGTCTTGTATTATCAACACCGCCAGTTGGAAAACCTTTCAGACTAACCAGTATGGATTTGAGGTAAAGTATCCGCCAACACTTAATGTTTCAGAACAACAACCTTTTGGTGGGGCGGTTTATGGTATCCTTTTTGACAATCCCTCGTTCAATCGAACTTCAGCCGGCAGAAAAAATGTTTTCAGCATCTTAGTTTTTAAGGATTCTGATCAAATGCAAAATGAATATAAATCGTTAGGTCTACAAGACAAAGGTTCTGCTTACATTGATGGATTTTTAGCAAAGAAAATGTTAAGGCCGATTAGTCCAACTAATACTCTTACAGAAACTACGGTTTATCTGATAAACGATAAAAACATTTCTATACACTTTCAAGGGACGGATTTTCACGGGATTTCCGAACCAGACATGAGTGAGATACTTAAATCTTTTAAGTTTATAAAATGAAAAATTTAAAAGTATGAAATCACTAAAAATAATAATACCAATAATTATTTTGATTTTGATAGTCGGTGGAATATTTTATCTATCAAAGAAAAATAATTGGGGTTGCGCACTTGATAGCCAAGGAACTCGAATTTTTATTCGAGCAACTGACTTAGAGCCATACAAGAATAAAATTAACTTTACCAATGAAAGAAAATCGGAAGGCTATCTAAACGATTGGAGTGTTATCAATGAGTTAAGAAACAAGGATATTACCTATGCAGAAGACTCTAACGATTGTTATGGAAAACATATTTACAAGGTTAAGACAAATAATCAATTGATAACCGTTGATAAAAATGGATTTGGTGACTATCTCACCGAAGATAGATTCAACGGAAGTTTTTGTGGCAATGGAATTGTAATCACGCAATACGGAAACAGCCCGATCTTTATTTCTGGTAGAACTTGCCAAGAAATTTAAAAAAAATTATTTTCGCAAAATTTTTCACTACCGAAACGAGAGCGTGGCGGAATTACCCCCCCCCCCCCGTCCCTTTCCTTTTTGCCCGCCAGAGCGTTCAGTTTGGCGCGCGAAGCGCGCCGTCAGTTTCGCTCAAAATAGGTTCGGATTTGGTCAAACAAACGCACCACTGATCTGTACCCCATCAAACGTAGAGAGACCCACTGAGACACCTTAGTAGAGCGGTATTCGAGTAGAGTCAAACTACAAAATAGGATCAAGAGCACTTGCTTGTCTTCCTCTTCGGTCGACTTACGAGCACAGAAGCAGTATTTGATCGGAGTGGGTGGTCTCGGTTCCATACTACAAAGGATGACAGAGGTAGGGCGATGAGTCCAGATATCCTAGTTGGTAACTATTTACGCAAAAGAAAACCGCCCGACGAAAGCCAAACGGTCTTCGTGAGCGGTGAATTCTCTTACTTGCCCAAACCTTTAAAGATTAGGGTATGAGCGTTTTCAGGATTAAGCAGGTTAAGTTGCGTCGTGACTTGATCGAGGCCGACACTGCTGAAGGTCTTCTCGTAATCAGAGTCGTTTACGACTTCGCCTGCGGCAGTATACCGATACACCGCCGTATCCCTGAAATCCGACGGGTCGATAGAACGCATGCTGAACAGATGTTTCACCCCCTGCTGTACTTCCTCAAGCCTTTCCTGGCTTCGCGCCCATTGATCCTTGGCGACATCGCAAAAGGCTGTAAGCACTGCCTCGATGTTCTCCTTCTTAGCTAGAGCGCAGAATCCGAAGTAATTTCTTTCTGGATTATAGCGACCAAAGCAGAACGTCTGGTAGACGAGTTTGCGCTCCTCGCGAACGATCCGGTACAGCGGAGAACTTAATCCGCCAAACTGGAACAGATCCGAAAGGATGTTAACGTCGTAGAAGGCCCGTTGCGCTCCAGAATTCGCTCTATGGAACAGCATCAGTATTACCGAAGTCTTAAACTCGGTTTCAATCACCGTTGTCTCTCCTGCTTTCCACTTCGGCAACGGTCCTCGGTCAACCGAGCTCCGCCGCGCTGACAGTCCGTTGTCAGGCAAAATGTCCGATAACTTCTCGAGCTCATACATAAGCTCTGGCTTGGGAATATTTCCAACAACGACGAGCGCTGCCCTGGATCGGTCATACCCAGCCTTATATGCTTTTCGCAGTGTTGATGCATCCATAGCATCCAATGTCTCCTCAGAGCCAACAACTGCGTGCCCAAATGAATGTCCAGAAAACATTATCTCCGGAATCTTCATCATCTGTGCCGACCGAAGCGCATCGCCGAGATTCCCGGCAATCTCCTGCCGGATGATGTCCCGCTCTGCATTGACGTCTTCCTCGCGAACGAGGGGACGTGCAAACATATCAGTCACCACCGAAAAAGCTTTACGCCAGACTTCCAGAGGGACAAAGCTGTCATAGACGGTACTCTGCATATTCGTGTACGCATTGATAGTTCCAGCGTATTTGGTAGCCCAGCCCTTTGTAGCTGCATAGCCGCCGGAATACTTGGCTGTTCCGCGAAACGGAACATGCTCAAACCAGTGATACAATCCTGGTTTGCCCACAGATTCATCATCGGCTGCTCCGGTGAATACAACCCACGAGATCGCGACCGACTTCACCATTTCAGGCATTCGCTGATATAAGACCGGAATGCCGTAAGGTCCAACGAGTTTTTCAATTTCAATCATTATCTGCTCCTTTGTTGAGAGTTATTGTTTTGTAAAAAGAAGGTAAATCCTTCATTCTATTTCAGAGCATATATTATCATTTATTCACCACTTCGTCAAATCGGACGCAAAAAGACCGAGGATTGCTCCCCGGTCTCGCCATTGTCTAAAGAACTGATTTTGGTCCAACCTTCAACAACTTCAGAATATTATCACGACTGCGTATACTCGGAAGTCGGTGCAGAACGAGATACTCGATGAGTATCGAATCGAATTCTTCAGCGTCCGTCCTTTTGCGGGCGAACTGTTTTCTGGTTCCGTCTCGAATCATGAGTCTTCTCTGTTCGGCGTTGAGGTGGTAAACGAACTTTCCAAGCTTCCGGAGGAGCGGATGCTTTGCCTGCTTCCAAGTCCAGGCGTTGAATTTCTTCAAACGTCTTCCGTGTTGGAACTGGAGCCGGTGTCTAACCTCATGGACCGCCGTTGTAACGGCAAATTCCTTTCTTGTGAGCTTACGGCGTTCTTCCGCCGGACAAACTGTGACACGTTTGCCATTCTCCTCGATGAAGACTATTTTGGAGTCTTCTTTCCATAGGTCATGTTGGCCAGGCACAAAGATAGTGTAATGCTCTTTCCGCTTGCCCTTAACGGGCCTGCAGTACTGGGCATAAAACTTCTTTTTACTGGGTACAAGGCACATTTCTATGCCCGCAATATTCCCCGGGAACAAGGCCTGATCAAGACTGGCAAGCACCGCAAACAGATCGAGTGCTATATCAATGTCGTCCTTATTAAAGCCTTGCCGTGTGAAGCTCTGGCGGAACTTATCCACCTGATCTTTGAGAGACATCACTTCGCCTCCTTTTCTGGCCCAAAGAACTTGAAGTCGGTCTCGATTTTGTCGATAATGCCGAGCTCCAGAGCTTCCTGGGACGTGTAGTCGAGGGACCGGTACTTCTCGCCCAAGCGGAACAGCTCGTGAATCTCCTCACGACTCTTCTTCAGGCGCTTTATATAGAGGTCTTCGCGTTCTTTCTTGTCGTCCGTCATCTGCTTCTTGATCATAGCGATCTCGCGATCGGAGATCTCGTCGCTGTCGCGCACGCATTCGAAACCCGTGCGGGTGAAGTGGACGAAGAATTCGGCCGTGGGCAATGCCCGGCGTTCGCGGCATGAAAGCAGAATGTCCACCGCCATGGACGCACAACGCTCGATCACCAATCCATCGACCGGCGAACGTACCATGTTGATAGCGCCGCAAATATGTTTGGCGCTACCGACGTCGCCGCCACCGCTCGCAATGAGTAGGGTAATCGGCGCGACTTCCTTGAAATCGAGAGCGAGCATGGTCTTGATGATTCCATCAGCCATATCGCCGTAGATCTTCCCTTGAATCGGGACCAGGCGGCGCTCCGTCAGGTTCTTGGCAACTGCAGTCTCGGAAATTCCGAGTGATTCCTGCATTACTGAATATATATCTTTCATCAATATCCTTTGTACTGGTGCTCAATGGTGCACCTATCTAAAACCATTTATTTAAAAGAACTGAACTCTCAGGACTTGCGATCTTCATAATCGTAAATCCAATAAAGTGGAGAAGACATCTTGCATCTTCTCCATTGTGACTGTTCAGTAATACAGAACAATAAACTCTTTGGTCATCGATTGTTTCGTAGCGAATCAGCTCTCGCTTCATTCGCGCAAACTGGACAGCCGTGGCCGATGACTCGCTGAGCGCCCTCCTGTTCCCATTGATGGTCACATTCGGAACATATCCACCACAATCGCATTCCAGTGCCGGCCACAACCTCGTTTGCTTGTAAGCGATTTTTCGAAGCATACTCCTTGTCCCTGCTAAAATGTTATCAGCAGGCAGACGATTCTTGGAAGAATACTCCCTAGCAAGATCGGGACGAGTAACCGCTAAGTTCTCGGTCGGACTAGCAACTTTCATATCAATTCTTTTATTGATTGTTTTGGTTTAAAGGAACTTTTTTAAGTCTTTGTCACAAAGAATATCACACTACAACACCAAAGTCAAGGCGTCCGTAATGGTTCAATAGCTTGAAAACACCCCATCACATACAATAAAGAATATGGCGTACACATCAAACCCACACATAGCCAAGGTGACCTGTACCCCATAGAACAGACACAAGTAATGTGTTTATTATTTCCCCTCTATAACCAATCACTGATAAAAAATTGAAATCAGAACAACGTCCTCAAAAAACTCCTCCTATGTTCCCCGCTTACCCCCCACCTGCGTATCGCCCTATAATGCTCCCTCGTTCCATACCCCTTGTGCCGTTCAAATCCATATTTTGGATATTTCTTTGCTAACTCAATCATCTTTCTGTCACGCAACACCTTGGCACAGATTGAAGCCAGAGCAATGGCCATTTCCCTCTCATCACCCTTGATTATCGTCTTCTGGTATTTATAATCAGTTGGAGCTACTAGACTACCATCTAACAAAATTCGCGCGTTTTCGCTCTTGATCTTATTCCTCTTAATAATCTCTCCGAGCGATTTCGACAGAGCTACTCTGATGGCTTGAGATATACCTTTGCGATCAATCGTCCGTCTGCTCTGAAACGCCACAGCATAATCGACTAGACCATTCTTTTTCGCATCACTAATCCTAGCAAACCAATATTCCCTCTTTTTTTCATTTAATTGTTTGGACTCTTTCGCTCCATAAAATAACCTCTTGGCACCAGCACCCAAAAAGACAAAAGCGCCAACGGCAACTGGCCCAGCTATCGGTCCACGACCAACCTCGTCAATACCAATAATAAATTTGCCTTTATGGGACATGGTCCAAGTCTACCGCGCAAAATACTCGGCGCATAGTCACCGCAAAGATTTACCACGATTTATAACTTTGCACTTTGCACTGTAAACTGTAAACTATCATTATGATTCCTTTCACTCATCTCCACACACATTCTCACTATTCCCTACTAACAGCTCTGCCGAAAATAGACGAACTCGTTGGTGAAGCCAAGAAGCTGGGCATGACTTCGCTGGCTCTGACTGATAACGGAAACCTCTATGGCGCTATAGAATTTTACAAAGCCTGTCAAAAAAATGATATAAAACCAATAATTGGCGTCGATTTTTATGTAGCAACGAGGACAAGAAAAGATATGCAGGCTGGCATCGATAACCGTCGCTTTCGATTGGTCCTCTTGGCCATGGACGAAATCGGTTACAAGAACCTTATCAAACTTGTCACCTACTCGCACCTTGAAGGTTTCTATTACAAACCAAGAATTGACCGTGAGCTCATAGAAAAATATAGCAATGGAATTGTTGCTATTTCCCCTTCATTCAGAGGAGAGATCGCTGTGTCAATAAAAAATCGCAACAAAGACAAGGCGCGGGAGATAGCAGACTTCTACAAAAAAGTATTTGGCAACCATCTCTTCATTGAAATCACCCGCCATCCGGAGATAGACGGCCATGATGTCGCTATGGACTCATTGGCAAAATTTGCTCATGAACAAAATATCCCCATAATGGCCGCTCATGATGTCTACTATATAAAACAAGAAGACCGCTTCGCTAGAGAAACGTTATTGCGCGTCAATTCGCATAGCGATTCATCAGAAAAAGTCTCCGATGGAGATGAGGATGATTTCTCTTTCATCTCCAGTGAACGCGCGTTGGAACTATTCGATAAAATGCCCGAGGCTCTAGAAAATACCGCCAAGATCACCGAGATGTGCAACCTATCAATAATCCTTAACAAATGGGTCTTTCCGGAATTTAAAGTCGAAAATGGGCGCACTCCCGACGAAGAACTCCGACACCTAGTTTATGAAGGTTTTGCGCAAAAAGGCATAGAAAAGACAGAAATGATCACAAATCGTGCCGAGTATGAACTTAAAATCATCAAAGACAAGGGCTATGCGCCATACTTCTTGGTCGTTGCCGATATGCTCAGATTCGCTAGAGAAAAAAATATCCTGTCAAATATCAGGGGCTCCGTCTCCGGATCGATGGTTACCTTTTTGGCCGGGATCACAAATATCAATCCTCTAGTTTACGAAATACCTTTCGAACGCTTCTTGAATCCAGATCGCCCATCACCACCAGACATCGACATGGATTACGCCGATAATCGTCGCGATGAAGTCATCGACTATGTACGCAAAAAATACGGCGAAGACAGAGTCGCCCAGATCGGGACCTTCGGCACCATGGCCGCGCGCGGGGCCGTAAGAGATGTAGCACGAGCTATGGGTTTCCCTTATGAAATAGGCGATCGCATTTGCAAACTTATACCTTTTGGTTCGCAAGGCTTCCCTATGACCATCAAGCAAGCATTGGAAGACGTGCCCGAACTAAAAAAATCTTACAAAGAAGAGGAGGAGACTAGACGCATCATCGATATGGCAAGAAAAATCGAGGGTTGCTCGAGACACATAGGCGTACACGCTGCCGGTGTGGTCATTTCCCCAACGGCACTCACAGATTATACTCCTCTACAATTTGACCCCAAAGGAGAAGGTAAGATAATTACCCAATATGATATGTATTCTATCGAGGAAGCTGGTCTTCTAAAATTTGATTTCTTGGGATTGAAGAATCTGACAATTATCGCCGATACTATCGAACGAATAGAAAAAATCGATAACACAAAAATCAAAGTAGACACTATACCTATCAATGACAAAGAGACTTTCGATATGCTGACACGTGGCGAGACTATCGATCTATTTCAACTGAACGGTGACGGCATAACAAGATTTTTGAAAGAATTAAAACCAACTACCATTCATGACATCAACGCCATGGTAGCCCTATACCGACCAGGTCCTATCCAATTTATTCCAGAATATATTGCTCGCAAACATAATCCTTCACTCATAAAATATCTGGATCCAGTTTTGGAAAAAATCTTGAAAAAAACCTATGGCATTTTGGTCTACCAAGATGATCTATTGATGATCGCGCACGAACTGGCTGGATATAGTTGGATCGAAGTAGATAAATTCCGTAAAGCCGTAGGCAAAAAAATACCAGCGGAAATGGCTAGACAAAAAGAAAAGTTTATCAAGGGTTGTATGAGCAATAGCAAATGGTCAGAGAAAAAGGCCAATCAGGTTTGGAAATGGATCGAGCCTTTCGCATCCTACGGATTTAACAAAGCACATTCGGTTTCTTACGGCCGTATAGCATATCTGACGGCATACCTAAAAGCCCATTTCCCAGAGATATATCTATCGGCAGTCCTAACTTCAGAACAAGGAAACACTGATAAAGTGGCAGAAACAATAGCAGAATGTAAACGTTTGAAAATACCAGTACTGCCACCCGACGTCAATGAGAGTTTCAGTCAATTCACCGTAGTAAAAGATCCCACTGCTTCCGATTCTTCAAAAACAAAATACCGTATCCGCTTTGGACTAGTCACGATCAAAAATTTCGGTCAGGGAGTATCGACGGCCATTATTGAGGAACGAAAAAAAAATGGAAAATACAAATCACTGGCAGATTTCCTAGATCGCGTCAAAGACCGGAACCTAAACAAAAAATCACTCGAAGCACTCATCAAGGCCGGTGCCATGGATTGCTTCCACGAAGATCGTGGAGTAATGATGGCAAATATAGATCTGATATTGGGATATAATAAAGAAAGTACCAGCAATCATAATGATCAAGTATCTCTTTTCGGCAACATGAACGATCAGGCCAGCGTACCAAAATTTCGTCTAAATCCTGCGCCAAAAGCAGAGATGCGCGATAAATTGGCTTGGGAGAAAGAGCTTCTGGGACTTTATGTATCTGGACATCCACTAGAGAGATATCGTGAAATTATCATGAAAAAAGACGTGGATATCAAACGAGCCATGGAAAACGGCAAAGAAGGAAAAAGTATCATTTTTGCCGCTATCATAAACGACGTGAGATTGGTACAGACCAAAAAAAATGAAACAATGGCGTTCATAAGTATTTCAGATTTTTCTGGATCAGCAGAAGCCGTTGTCTTTCCTAGAACTTATAGCGAGGCCAAGACAATAATAGTGCCAGACAAATGCCTAGTGATCAAAGCGACAATCAACACAAGAAATGGTGAGAAAGGTTTCGTGGTGGAAAGAGTAAAAGGACTATAGACCATTACGTTTCGAGTGATTTGTCAACTCTTTACTCTCTCTCCCTCATTCTAGTACAATTGAACACAAGGAGATCGTTGCGGTCACCAACCGCAAACAGAGGACATAACCTCCGTGCGCAAGGCCCAATCCTTCAAAAGTGTTTGCATAAGAAGACATCACCGTTTATCTCATGCAAAAAGCCCGGTGGAACCGCGAAGAAAATTAAGATCATTCTCCGCCCGAGCAAACGCATTTTGCGTAATGTTCGGTATTTTTATTATTAAAAAATTATAAATAACCAAAAAACCATGGCCCAAAATAACCCAGACTATATAGAACACTATCGTCACACTCTGGCACACCTACTTTGTGCAGCGGTTCTCGAAATTTATCCTGACGCCAAGCCGACTATTGGCCCCAGTATAGCCAATGGCTTTTATTATGACTTTGAATTTTCCAAACCCATTACAGAGGCCGATCTAAAAGATATCGAAAAACACATGCACAAAATTCTTCCTTCTTGGAAAGAAATAAGTGGCAAAGAAATAGAAGCCAACGAGGCTCGTAAGCTATTCGAAAATAATCCTTACAAGTTGGAATTGATCGACGAAATAATAGCCAAAAAAGAACCTCTCACCATATACACATCTAGGTCAACAACCAGTGACGAACAAAAAGCGACAGATTTCACCGATCTCTGCCGTGGAGGTCATGTACAGTCACCGGCAAAAGAGATCGAGACCGGTTCATTCAAACTCTCGCATCTAGCTGGTGCCTACTGGCGAGGTGACGAGAAAAATAAACAGCTAACCCGAATATATGGTCTAGCATTTATGTCAAAAAGAGAACTGGAGGAATATGAGGCAATGATGAAGGAAGCCGAGAAGCGTGACCACAGAAAACTCGGCAAGGAAATGGACATATTCGAATATGATGAAGATGTAGGGCAAGGTCTGGCGCTTTGGTTGCCAAATGGCGCGGTGATAATTGAGGAACTGGAAAAACTCGCCAAAGAGACCGAATTTCAAGCCGGCTATGTCCGCGTCAAAACTCCTCATATCGCCAAAGAGTCGATGTATATGAAAAGTGGCCATCTGCCATATTACAAAGAATCTATGTTTCCCCCTATGGAATATGAGGGTGGCAAATATTATCTAAAGGCCATGAATTGTCCGCACCACCACAAAATATATGCCACACGGCCAAAGAGCTATCGCGACCTACCTTTGCGACTGGCCGAATATGGTACTTGCTATCGTCATGAAAAATCTGGAGAGCTTTTTGGCCTGATGCGCGTCCGAGCGATGAACATGAATGATGCTCATATATATTGTTCAGAGGAACAATTTGCCGATGAATTTAGGGCCGTCAACGATATGTATATAAAATATTTCAAAATCTTTGGCATAGAAAAATACGTCATGCGTTTTTCGACACATGACCCAAAAAGGCTCGGAGAAAAATTTGTGGATGAACCAATCCTATGGGAAAAAACCGAAGACATGGTGCGCCAGGTACTCATCGATTCAAAAATACCATACATAGAAGTACCGAACGAAGCTGCTTTCTACGGACCCAAAATAGACGTGCAAGTCTGGAGTGCTATCGGCCGTGAATTTACTCTAGCAACAAATCAAGTGGATTTTTCCGTACCAAAGAAATTTGGACTTGAATATGTGGACAAAGAAGGCAAGAAAGCCACTCCTCTTTGTATCCATCGCGCGCCATTGGGCACACACGAACGTTTCATCGGATTTCTCATTGAACATTATGGCGGTAATTTCCCCCTGTGGCTTGCGCCTGTCCAAGTGAAAATCATCCCCGTAACCGAAGCTCAACATGATATCGCACGAAATATACACGATTCACTTCGTAATAAAATGATTCGTTCCGAGGTCGATCTTTCCCCAATAAACTTCGGCAAAAAAGTCAGAAATGCCAAAAACGCACGCATCCCTTATTTCATAATTATTGGCGACAAAGATATGGCTATGAATAAAATAACCCTAGAGAGCAGAGATAAAGGTCAAGTGGGGCAAATGAGTGCCGAAGAGATGACAAAAAAATTGGAGAACGAGATCGTCGGAAGAAAATAAAAAAGTACCACTCGGAGAAAATCTCCAAATGGTACTGTGACAAATACGAAACACTAGATAGAATCGCTAGGTCTATCCAAACCAGAGATAATCTCCTCTCTGCTGGCAATTCGCGTGGCGATACCACTATCGAGAGCATCCCTGGCATTGAAGACACGGCCCTCTTTTGTGCGCATGATTCTATGCAAGTCATCCCCGTGAAGTCGAGTCCTACTGGCAATCCACTTTTCTGCATCGAGCTGAAGCCTTTTGCATGATTTGAGATCATCCGGTGGTATGCGCCCATCATCACTGATAGCCCAGACTGGTATAGTCAAATCGACTCCGTGCAAAAATACAACACCTCCTGGTTCGATAAGTCTTTCGTGACCAGAAAGGAAGAGTAATGCTGCAGCTGAAGACACTTGGCGAGCCACTGTCACGAATTTGATGTTGCGAGAGCGACAGGCTATATGGATCTGCCTCAAGAGATAGAACGTGGCATGAGCCCAACCGCCGTCGCTATTGATATCAATGACCAGTGAATCAATGCTCGGGTCCTTGGTCCATCTCTGTATCCATCTGGCACAGTCTTCTATCGGTTCATTGGTAATTCCACCGTCAAAGCTAAATAATCTATAGCTCATTTATGGCTTTTCCTTTCTTTCGTTGATTACAGATAACATGCTATACTATAAACGGTTCTACATTATTATTAGCATAATATATTAGTTGTGTCAAGTGAAATTCACAACTTTACAAAAATAAAATGAATCCAGAAAAAGTTACGACACCACAAGAACAAGAAGTAAAAAAAACTACCGCCAAAGACATCTTGGGCGACCCCCAGAAAGTGGCTGAAGATATCGTGGGAGATGGCGTGTATGCAACCATAAGCTCGACAGGTGAGGTTGTTAGTCTAAGCAAAAACAAAGGAGATGCTCGGAAAAAGATGATGGAAGCGAGCACTGAAAACAAAGAATAATCACTAAAACACTTAAATATCCAAGGTCGCTAATCTAGCATTTGACTGGATAAATGATTTTCTGGCTGGCACATCGTCACCCATAAGCATGTCAAAAACTTTATCAGCTTCTTGGGCGTCTTCGATAGTCACTTGCTTCAAGATACGACTTCGTGGGTCCATGGTAGTTTCCCATAACTCATCAGAATTCATCTCGCCAAGGCCCTTGTAGCGTTGAATATAGACCTTGGCTTGTTTTTTCTCGTCGCCAGTCTCTTTATTACCATCTACCAATGTCTCGACTACGCCAGTAGCTGAAACCAATTGATCTTTGGTTGTCTCTATTTCGGACGCTTCAGAAGCACTAACTTCGTCAAATTCTTTACCTAGAGCCTTGAGTTTTGTTTCTTCATCATAGAAATAAAGCACTTCTTTACCGCGTTTTACTTTGTATAGAGGCGGTTGCGCTATATAGACATGGCCATTGTCGATCAGTGGTCTAAAATAACGGTAAAGCAAGGTAAGAAGAAGCGTACGAATGTGCGCGCCGTCGACATCGGCATCAGTCGCTAAAATGATTTTGTGGTAGCGCAATCTGGAAATATCGAAAGTATCACCGATAGCTGTACCAAAAGCTAGAATGAGGTTTTTGATCATTTCTGAACCAAGCATGCGATCCAATCTAGCCCTCTCAATATTCAATATCTTCCCACGAAGAGGCAGTATGGCCTGAATTCGACGATCTCTGCCCTGTTTGGCAGTACCTCCGGCTGAGTCTCCTTCAACAATGAATAACTCAGACTCTTCAGCACTATCAGATTGGCAATCGGCCAATTTGCCAGGCAATGTCATGCCTTCAAGAGCGCCCTTTCTCAACACTGAATCTTTGGCAGCTTTGGCAGCTTTTCTGGCCTTCATCGCTAAAATAACTTTATTGACTATTGCTCGCGCATCTTCCGGATTTTCTTCCAAAAATGCATTAAAAGCATCGCCAAAAACAGCGCCAACAGCGCTTTGCGCTTCCATACTGCCAAGCTTGGCCTTGGTCTGACCCTCGAACTGAATCTCACGCAACTTAACAGAAATAATCGCCGTCAAACCTTCGAGAGCGTCGTCTCCAGTGAAAGTATCCTCGCCATTTTTGGATAGATTATTGTTTTTGGCATAAGTATTTAAAATACGAGTAAGAGCAGTCTTGAAACCCGTAATGTGTGTCCCCCCTTCCGGCGTGTAAATATTGTTAGCAAAACCAAAAACGCGAGAAGAGACGTCGTCGGCATACTGCAAAGCTACGCCGACTGATTCGACGCCTTCGGTCTTCTTTTCAACATAGAAAATATTTTTGTGGGAAGGCTTCAAAAGTTGGTTAGTAAACTTTATAAGTGAAACAATACCTCCTTCAAAAAAGAAAGTGTAAGATGGCGCCTCTACTCCAGTTTCGCGTATATAAAACAATTCATCGTCAGAACCAAATCCAGAAATCTGGCCACTGGCATCGATGACACTTATACGCAATCCCGGAACTAGATAGGCTTGCTGACGCATATGCCCGACAATGCGGTTCCATTCAAACTTTATGCCTTCTTTGAAAATCTCTGGATCTGGCTCAAAGACGACGATGGTACCATGGAGTTTGGATGAACCTACTTTCTTGACTGCGGATTTGCGTTTGCCTTTGGAATATTCTTGTACATAAATACCACCATCCTTGTGCACAACAACTCTCATATAAATAGACAGAGCATTCACGACCGACGCGCCGACACCATGCAAACCTCCAGAGACTTTGTAACTAGAACCTTCTCCGCCAAATTTGCCTCCGGCATGTAATGTGGTCATGATAGTCTCTAGGGCAGAAACTTTCGTCTGTTTGTGGACATCGATAGGAATACCGCGACCATTGTCGACTACGCGCACACGATTGCCTGGCAACAAAACAACTTCAATGTCATTGGCAAAACCGCCCATGGCTTCATCTCGAGAATTGTCGAATATCTCAGTTATCAGATGATGCAGACCATCGGGGCCAGTGGTTCCTATATACATACCGGGACGCTTGCGAACTGGCTCTAGACCTTCCAAAACGGTAATGGCCGAAGCGTCATAAGCTCCAGAAGAAGCATGCGTTCGAGCCTTATTTTGCTTAGTATCTTTGGGCATAAATAAAAAATGACATCCTCATTTCGTGAGTAAATTATAGCATTTTGACCATCAAATTGGAAGCGAAAATTGAGCAAAAAGTGTGGACAGTATTCATTATCTTACCTGCCAGCCCTTTTCTTTCATAACAGAACCAATAGTTGCCATAATTTGATTTGCTTCTTTGTCTGTCAGGGTCCTATCCATTGACTGAAAAATCATTCTAAATGCATAAGAGACTTTCCCATCTTTGTTGAAAACATCAAACAATGAATATCTAACCAGCAAGGTACTCGCTTGGGCATTATTCAGACCCTTTTTTATTGACTCCCAGACTGTATTTGCCTGGATTGATTCTGGGACAAAAACCGCAATATCACGAATAATAAATGGATACAAAGAGAAACTTTTGTAACGATTATTAGAAACTACCTCAAAATCTATATCTCCATATGATTTGACTGGCTTCAAAGATTTTAATAGATCACTCATATCAAGCTCAGAAATCGAAAAATTGCTTGTGTTCTTTGTCATAATATCTCTGCCATCAATCTCAATACCAAGTCTATCTTTTAGTATCTGAATGGTATCGTTTATGATCATATTCCCCTTCAGACCTTTGACTTTTCTTGGTTGCGACACGCCAATGACTAAATGAACTTTTTCTTTGTCCTTGCTAAATACGCGACCAATTTCAAAGACTTTGATAATATCAAGCCCCAATAGATCGACATTGGACACGTTTCTTTCAATACAGATAGCCATACCATCGATCAGATTATCGCGGGCAAAGGCTTTGTCTTTGGCGAGAGGTTTGGCAATTTCGATATGGCCTTTCGAGACTAGTGAATACAGGCTGACCTCAGAAAATCCAACGCTGACCAAAGTATCTCTGATTCTTTCTGATAGATAGTAAGACTGCGAAATCGGCACTTCGATGTTGTTTTTCTCCGGAATTATTCCCCAAATGCGTTCGTAGCCATATATTCTCCCAACTTCTTCCACGATGTCCTCGCGAGCAGAAAGATCTAATCGTTTAAAAGGAATGGTAAGAACCCAGACAGGTTTATTATGCGTGCTCTCTGTAGATATCATCAATGGTTCTTGCTTTTGCCGTACAATCGCGCCCTTTCTTTCTAGAGATTGTCCAGATTGCACACGGTCCTTTTCTTCAACAACAATACCCATACCCTCCAAGATATTCTTGGCTTCGGCTAATGGTACTTCCATGCCTAGACGTTCTTTGATATAAGCCGGATCAAACTGAAAAACAGTCTGTTTAGCCCTAATAGGATATTCATCAACTATAGGGCCAAATTTGGCTGAAGGCATTATTTTTTTAATTAGCGCGCAAACATTGTTCATACCGTGAATAGCCAGCTCTGGCGTAATCTCATTCTCAAAACGTTTCGAGGAATCGCTACGTATATCAAACTTGGTAGAAGTCCGGCGCACAAAAGCAGGATCGAAATTGGCTGACTCAATAATAATTTTAGTGGTCGACTCGGAGACTTCGGCACGTCTGCCCCCTTTGACGCCAGCGATAACCAAAGGACCTTGGTCATCGGCAATGACATAATCGTCAGAAGTCAATATAATACTGCGTTCTTTTGACGCCTGTTCACCATCGACTACCGTCGATTCCGGAAGCAATTCGATCTCCTCACCATCTTTGGCGACACGAATACTGATATTTCCTTTCACCTTATCGGCATCAAAAGCATGAATCGGTTGGCCAATATCATACATTACATAATTGGTAACATCTACGATAGGATTGATCGAGCGTTGACCTATCGAATGGAGAGCGTCTTTCAACCAGGCGGGTGATTCTCTCGGAATACTATCTTTTGTGGCACAAATATCCACCATCCTACCAACGTATCGCCTACAAAATGGCGTATCTACATGTTCATTTTGTATTTTGATCTTAGGCTTCTCTGCAATATCTGCCGACAATTCGCTCGCATATCGGTCTTTGATAGTCAGTTTGGCAATCATAGAAACCTCTGTGGCGATACCATTATGAGAGAGAGCATAGTGAGCACGATCTGGCAAGACTTTCACATCAAGAACCCAATCGATAATTTTACCACGAGCGTCTTTGACCTCCTCAATACCCTCGACTTCGAAGACATGAAACGTAAAAAGCTCACCTAGTTTTTCCACCAAAGGTATTTTTTCGTCAAAATATGTCTGTAGCCAATTATAAGAGATCTTCATTTTATCAAAATTGATTGATCAACCTCAAATCACCACTATAGATAGACCGAATATCATCTATACCAAACCTAAGCATAGCAATACGATCGAGGCCAAAGCCAAAAGCAAAGCCTTGCCATTTTGTAGGATCAATACCAACTGCTTTGAAAACATTTGGGTGAACCAGTCCAGCTCCGCCCATTTCTAACCATTTGCCCTTCCACATCATATCAACTTCCACACTAGGCTCTGTAAACGGGAAAAAACTTGGGCGAAAACGGATTTTCACATCATTACCGAACAATTTGCAAAACATTATCTCTAGTGTTCCCTTGAGATGAGCTAACGAGACTTTTTCTTCTATGAACAATCCTTCAACCTGATGGAATTGCGCCTCATGGGTCGAATCAGTGGCTTCGTTTCTAAAGACTTTTCCCGGCACGATTATTCTTATTGGCGGTTTGTGAGTTTCCATATAGCGGATCTGGACTGAGGAAGTATGTGTACGCAAAACGAATCTCTGTTGCTCGCCATTCGGATCTGATATTACAGACTTAGTTACTTCTTGTGACTTGGCGTCAGATTTTTTATTCCCTTTTATCCAAAAGGTATCTTGCATATCTCTTGCGGGATGATCTTTGGGCATATTCAAGGCGTCAAAATTGTGGAATTCATCTTCTAATTCTGGGCCATCGGCAATCTCAAAACCCATATCATGAAAGACTTTGTGAACCTCACGGACAATCTGTGCAATCGGATGTAAATGTCCTTTTTTTATAGTATCCATGATACAACTTTAACAGACTGGGAAGGTTTTGCAAAACATTGCATCCGGAATAAAAATTAAAAAAGAAAAATAAATTAAAGACAATCAAATTACAAACTACCTATGGTTATTTAAAACAGCGGGAGGGACGGGCGCCCAGTATGTCGTACTGAC
Organism: uncultured Candidatus Saccharibacteria bacterium; assembly: GCA_964646515.1. Classification (GTDB taxonomy): domain Bacteria; phylum Patescibacteriota; class Minisyncoccia; order Phycocordibacterales; family PALSA-1337; genus C7867-002. Next base: position 18,816 of record CAZYES010000014.1, read on the forward strand.
CCGCCCGGTCACCGGCACTCACGTTGAGCCCGTGATTGCCAGGGTCCCAAAAGGAGTAGACGAGACAAGTGCCCGAGCGGGTAGCTACCCAGACTGCCTTCTCTTCATCTAAATGTTTGCCAGTTTCCTCAAAATATTTCCTCTGAAAGATAATGTAATCTTCTAGAGTGAGGGTTTGAGCAAGTTTAGCGTCTTGACCCTTGATATTTAAAGTGGAGGCTAGTTCAGGACGGTCGTCTAGTTCTTGGGTTTTGTGGACTAGGATAAGGCGGGGTTGGTCAACGTTTTGGCTTACGGCACCGGCAAACGAACCTCCTTGTTTAAAGCTGTCCCATTCATAGTAACCTTTCTCCATAGCCATCTTGTCTTTGATTTCAGTGAGAGGAATATTGCCTGGAATAA
>CAZYES010000015.1:0-18699 GCA_964646515.1 uncultured Candidatus Saccharibacteria bacterium
AGTTTTTGTACTAGGTGAGTACAAGCAGTGTTTGGTTTGATATATTGTATATAATCGTTGTATGCTGATGAACAGATTTAACGATCGAAGCCATTTGTGTGGTATAGGTCAAATTACGAACAGCTCACTGACAATCAATAATGCGAAAAGGTGATTATGATAGAACAAGATTATCGTCCGCTGGTCGTATTGTACGGCTATCGGAGTAAGAGAAACACGCTAAGTTTTGTGGGCCGAAAAGGCCTAATAATGTTAAGCGGCAAAAGTGCCATTGTCGATAGAATTCTGCGCTTGTGTAACGGATTCAACGATGTTGCTGATATAACTCGCAAACTGCGTACGGTTAGTTTAGAAGAAGTGACTGAATTCCTGTCACTTTTTGAACAACAAGGGATTGTTTGCGATAGTCGGGATCTTTACTTAAAGTTCCACGAAGATTCGGCCAATCCGGCGAAATTCTCGCGTGACCTTGGTGTCGATGGGGTTTCGGATATGCTCCGCTCTGAACGGTTACGAAAGCGTGAAGGTAAGACAATTAAAATATCTATCCCTATCGCGAGTAGTATTCTAGATGCGATTCGGAATCGCAGGTCCACACGAGCTTTTCGATCTGGACAGATTCCAATGGCCCAACTATCTGGAATACTTGAAGCCACATACAGTGTCGGGAAAAACAAACATTGGAGCGTGGCTTCTGGTGGCGGAATGTATCCACTTGATCTGTATTTAATTGTCCCCGATGACAATCAACAAGTGCCCAAGGGCATATATCGATGGAATCCCGAAGAAAGAAGCTTGACAACGATATCGGGTAAAAATCCAAGCGTGTGGTTATCCAAAGTATTCAATGCTAAAACGATTTTAGAAAATGCGGCCTGCATCCTGTGCATTGCGGCAGATTTCAAACGTTCGACGACAAAGTATTCGAATCTTGGATATCGTTTGACTTTGCTTGAGGCTGGACACGCCGCACAAAACACTTACGTATTTTGCGCTGAGCAGAATATTGGAATTGTCGAGTGCTGTGGGTTTGCCGATGAAGCACTGGCAAACGAACTAGGGTTGATGTTTCCAGATGAGGCGGTTTTGGCGACGCTCATTATGGGAAAATTCAGTGTCGATGCGCAGACCTCGACTCCGGACCAGGAAGTTTCGGAGAAAGCAGAACGATTGCGCTATATTCTTGTCGGAGACAAGAAACCAATAAAGGATGTGTTGTTTCTGGATCTTAAGGTCGATGGTTACGTAATGCCGATGTGGTCAGCCACTGCGTCATATCGTCCTATTCCTGGTCGTCTCACGGCGTCTATGAAAAGGAAAAGTGTTGGATTCGCGACAGGTTCCACTTCTAGCGAGGCGCTTCTAAAAGTTCTGGCGGAGGGTTTTGAGCGATATGCGCTTGAACAAAATCGAAGCGATCGAAGAGAAAGCGCTAACGGCCTAAACGAACCATTTCTTGATCCTCGCGTTCTGGTTCCTTACTCAGGAGCCCAATTCAAAAACCTAAGGGGGATTACACGCTTTGATCCTCGAAGGAAAATAAACTGGGTAATTGGTTCACGACGAGCGACTGGCGAGCGGATCTGGGTTCCCATGGAGATTGCTTACTACGCCACCGAACAAATGAAGCGCGAATTGAAGTTATGCTATCAAGCGAGTTCAAGTGGAGTGGCGGCACACTTCGATAAGGAAGTAGCTATTGACACAGCTCTCTATGAGTTGATCGAACGTGATGCCTTCAGTGTCACATGGTATTCCAAACGTCGAGTTAATTCGATTAATCACGAGTGTTTACCATTAGACTTGAGATGTAGGATTTCGGAGTGGAAGCGATTGGGTTACAACGTTTCCATACTAGATCTGACACTCGATGGTCCTCCAGTAGCGCTGGCTATCATCTGGTCTAGAGAAAAGAGGCCGGCAATCAGTTCTGGCGCGGCCTGCAGGCCAAGCTTTACTGATGCGACGCTGAAAGCGTTCAACGAGGCTGAGTTTATGGCCATGACATGGCGCTACCACAGATCGAAGCTGAAGATGGAAATGAGCGAGATTAATAGTCCGGAAAGTCATGGTATTTTTTATCTTGATCCGAAAAATCTCGTGTATGCTGACTGGCTACTTGAAGCGGAAGAAAGTGATGTAATCAGGGAAGGCTTCAAGGGTGATCTACAGTATCTTGATCCTATTGTGGTGGACATTACACCCAAGGATCATACTTGTGGGTTGTCGGTTATGCGGGTATTGTCGGAAAAACTCATGCCCGTCAACTTCGGCTATGGTAATGAACACCGTGGACATTCCAGAATGGACATGTTATCGTTTGAGTGGAGTGAGAAGTACCCTTCGACTCCCCACTTCTTCGCCTGAAGGAGTAACAAACTGAAGGGAATTTAGGTGGTTCTATGAAAACACGAAAAATGCCAAAAACTCCTAAAGGAGTCAAGGTGTCAGTTCGTCAGTACAAAAACATCCGAGTTCGTTCGGATACATGTACAGGAGGTCATACCTGTGGCAACACTGGCGTTTGACCATTTGTCTCAGCATATTCCTTGCGATGCAAAATCATCGCAAGGATTTTTTTATTCTCTTACTATGCTGTATAATTAATAAATGTCTATTAATATTCACATTCTCACTGGCTCAAAGGAAATATTGCCTTACCAAGATCAAATTCAATCTATTACTGAATCTATTATTGCTTCGATTGATAAATCGTCCTTAATAAAAGATGCAGATTTAGTTTTTTGTTTTAATCCTAATGCCACAAGTGACAAAATGGGTGGTATCGGTATATCATCAACTAATTCTTATAGTATTGTCATTTCACTAGATCCACTTCATAAGAATTTTAACGATACAATTAGAGAACAACTTAAATCTCTTCTTATAAAGGAACTTAAAGATAATGGATTTATCAAATAAGTATCGTGGACATTCCAGAATGGACATGTTATCGTTTGAGTGGAGTGAGAAGTACCCTTCGACTCCCCACTTCTTCGCCTGAAGGAGTAACAAACTGAAGGGAATTTAGGTGGTTCTATGAAAACACGAAAAATGCCAAAAACTCCTAAAGGAGTCAAGGTGTCAGTTCGTTCTTACAGGAATGGCCCCGATCCTCGTTGCAACCGGAGTGGTGGCGCGTGTAGCGGAGGTGGAACCTGTGGACGTTAAGCCGCGCCTTTGTGGTGGCGAGCACAATTCTCTCTGGTGTCGAAAGATGCCAAAGAGAATTTTTTTATTCCCAAATAATATTGTATAATGCTGGCATGTCTATAAAGATCCACATTTTATCTGCTTCAAAAGATGTTAGGCCGTATTCCGAAGAGTTGAAATTGATTGCTGAAGCCACCGTAGCGTCAGTTGAAAAATTGTTGCCGATCAGTGATGTCGATATTGTTTTGTATGATAATCCCAAGGCAACCATTGATGAAATCGGTGGTATTGGAGGTTTTTCTCCAAATGCAAACTTGATCTTTATCTCATTAAATCCACGACACCCCGATTTTAGAAAAGCTATTAAAGAAGAACTCGCGTTTACTTTAGCTCATGAATTGCATCACACGATTCGTTGGCAAAAACAAGTTGAGGGCGACACATTGCTTGAAGCTATGATTTTTGAAGGTCTTGCGGATCATTTTGCCATTGAAGCAACTGGTAGAAGTAAACTGTCACCCTGGTCATACGCGTTAACTACCGAACAAAAGAAAATATTTCTCGCGAAAGCTTCAAAAGAATGGAAACAACTGACATATGATAATGGCCTTTGGTTTTTTGGTTCAAAGCCAGATATTATTCCACGCTGGACAGGATATACATTGGGGTATGATCTTGTCGCCACGTATTTGCAGGATCATCCGGAAACTAGTGCCTCGAAACTTGCTTCTGCTGACGCGTCTATATTTTCTAATGAGTTAATATACGGCTAACTATCTTTGTATGATTTCTATTACGGCTCGTGTTAAGGTTGCTATAGCAGGAGATCCTTTTTGGTATTTATGGTAAAATCTTAATATCATGAAACTCGCTCAAAAGAAAATTTTAGTTGCTGTAACTGGCGGGATAGCGGCATACAAAACGTGTTCGCTTGTTAATTCGCTAATAGGCAAAGGGGCAGAAGTTAGAGTAGTTATGACAGAGGGAGCTAAAAAGTTTGTTACTCCGCTTACATTTCAGGCTCTTACCAATCACTCAGTTTACGATGATCTTTGGAGGCCAGAAGATTTGTACACTATTGAACATATAACAATCTCACATTGGCCAGATCTGATAGTCATCTCTCCGGCTACGGCCAATACTATTGCCAAGATGGCTCATGGTATTGCCGACAACCTGTTGACCACTATTGTTCTTGCTAGTCTGCCAGACACAAAAATTCTACTTGCACCCGCCATGAATACAAACATGTGGAACAACCAACTTGTTCAACGAAATATAAAGATTTTACTTGAGACGAAGAAGTTTTTTGTTGTTGAGCCACGTTCAGGAATATTGGCTTGCAGAGATGAGGGAAAAGGGAAAGTCGCTGAGGTGGAAGACATAATTAAGCAGGCCGAATCCCTCATCTAATTTTATATGAAAAAAAAGCTCTCAAAAAACAAAAAGTTTTTGGTGACAGCTGGGTCGACGTGGATACCCATAGATACTGTCAGGGTGATCACTAATATCTTCAAAGGAAAACTTGGTTTTACCATAGCCAAATTGGCTGCAAAGATTGGGGATGATGTAACACTGTTGTTGGGACCATCAATCGATATTTCATCTGAGAGTATTCCTAAAAATATGCACATAATCAGATTTAAATATTTCGATGAGCTAGATTCCATAGTCAACAAAAGCTTGAGATCTAAGGATTTTGACGTGATTGTTCATTCAGCCGCAGTTTCAGATTTCAAACTTGCCGAAGAACATAAAGGAAAAATTAAGTCTAATGTAGAGAAACTTGTTCTTGAACTTGTACCTACTAAAAAAATCATTGATGAGATGAGAAAATTAGCCCCCTCTTCTTTTTTGGTTAAATTTAAGCTGGAGGTAGGTATAACGCCAGATGAATTGAAAAAGATCGCCGTAAAAAGCCTGAATCAATCGCAAGCTGATTTAATCGTTGCCAATATATATGATCCTAAGTTTACAGAGCATGAAGCATACCTGATTGGTAGTGATGGTGAATCAGAAAAAGTTACTGGAAGAGAAAAAATTGCTCATGCCATTTTAAGAAAAATACATGCCATCCAATGATAATTTAAATGAATATTTACTCGAGACCCATTTTTGTGATTTTAACAACAAGGCTATAGTCAAAATTGCTTTGGATTATAAAGCTCGATATTCTGATCAACGTAGTTTAGCTCAAGCACTTTTTTATTTCGTGAGAGACCACACTCATTATAGGGTTGGAAACTGGTCAAAGAAGGCCTCAGCTACATTAGCCGAGGCTGGTGGCACATGCACGAATAACGCCAATCTTTTGGTGGCGTTGTTGAGAGCGACAAGCATTCCTGCCGGGTATGGTGTGATGGATGTTATTGGTCCAGAGTATTTTGGTCCGATCATATTGCCGAAGTTCTCACGGAATATTTCTCGGCGATCAAAACACGTGTATTGTTTTGTGAATATTGAGGGCGAATGGATAAGATGCGACCCGTCTGACGATGAGCCTTTATCTGTAAATACTCACCATCTCAATCCCCAAAGCAAGATAATCGAATGGAATGGTCTCAGTGATGCTATGTTGAATTTGAATCCCAGCCATATAATAAATAATCGTGGTCCCATAGCTAATATAGATGATATAATAGGTAAGAGAATGAAACGTAGACGTGTGATACCGGTATACTTTGCAAATATTTACATACAATTTTTACGGGAAGATGGCAAAAAGGTTGCCAAGATATCAGATCTTGAAAATAGTTTTGAGGATTGGCTTATGAAGAAACATTTTTTAACATTCGTTTTTTATAAGATATTCTTCTTTTTTGAGTCGGCAGTGAACTTGCGCCAGAGACAAAAGACAGGATCAGATTTTATTCAATAAACATATGTTTGATATCTACCAATCATCGATACTAATAGCTGCTCTGTTTTTCACTGGATTTGGTGGTTTTGCCGTATGGAAGGACCATCGAGATCAGCAGACTAGGCTATTTGCGCTAATGACTTTGGCATTTGCTATCTGGATATATTCATGGTTCGGACTCTTAAGGATTGGTGTTGATAATTCTGATACCGCTTTGTTATTTGCACGTCTGCTGAATTTCGGCGCTATATTCATACCAGTATTATTTTTGCATTGGGTATTAACTATTGTTGGTCAAGCGAGGCTCAAAGAAGGGAAGATGTTATTGTGGATATGCTATGCTATCACAGCATATTTCGCTACTTTTAGTTTTTCTGATTTATATGTGTCTGGGACTCGGAGTACGCCCATATTTCAATATTGGCCCGTAGCTGGTCCGCTGTATCCGTATTTTGTCGCCATAGGATACATAGGGTTTGTAGTTATAGGCCTGGTCATTCTTGCAATTAACATCTCGAAAGCGTCTGGAGAACCCAAAATTAGGATGATCTATCTGCTTGTTGGGGCAATTCTAGGTTTTGGTGGGGGTATAACAAATTTTCCCCTAATGTTTGGATATGATTTGCCCGAATTTTGTATTCTTATAGGTGTATTTATGCTCATGGCTTGTCCATTAGTTCTTAGTTATGCAGCTTTACATTACAGACTATTTAATATCCGCAATGTTGCGGTTCAACTTTTTGCCGGAGCGTTCGATGTCATATTTATAATAAATATTCTGCGAGCACAGACATTCTCAGACGCAATTGTTAATTTGTTGATTCTGCTTTTTGCCCTCTGGTTTACCTATTTGTTGTTGAGGACCCTTTATAGGGAAGTCGAACAACGCGAAGCTCTGACTATTGCCAACGCAAGCCAAGAGAACTTGATTCATATAATGAACCATCAGATCAAGGGATTCATAGGTAAAAATAGGAATATCTTTGCAGAGCTGATGAGTGGAGACTATGGAACGGCTCCCGAACCTTTCATTCCTCTACTCAAGGAAGGGTTCGAACAATCAACGAATGGCGTCAACTATGTCCAGAGCATATTGCGTGGAGCTAGTGCGGCCACGGGGAAATTGCCATTTAGTATGGTTCCTATGGATTTGAAGCAGATAGCGCTCAATGAAATATCCCAAGAAAAATCGATTGCCGAGAAGAAAGGTTTGACTTATGAAAGCTCGGTAGAGGATGGCGACTACAACATAGTAGGCGATCCTGTTCAAATAGCTGAAGCGTTCAAAAACCTCATAACCAACGCCATAAAGTATAATAGTCCAGACGGACACATCTGGATAAATCTCAAACACTCGGATGAGAAGGTTACTTTTTCGGTGAAAGATTCTGGAGTTGGCGTATCAGATAAAGACAAAACCAAATTATTTACCGCCGGTGGTATGGGGGAAAACTCTAGGAGGATCAATGTTGAGGCTGCTGGCTACGGTCTATCATTCGTAAAAGGGGTTGCGATAGCCCATGGGGGCATTGCTGGGTACAAGTCAAATGGCCCAGAGAAAGGATCTACGTTCTTCATCGAATTGCCTGTACGAAGTTGAGTGGTTTTTCGTGTATAGGGCCAATATTATTTCCAACTTTGTCTGAAGATAATAAAAGAATCCCTGTTTTCTATAGTGGATAATTTGGGTCGGTCTTCATAATGTTGTGTTACAATGAACTTAAACCAAGGGCACAGGTTTCTTTGGTCCTAGCACTATGATGGTGGTCAATGGGATGTAGTACTGTTATAATTATCATTATCAAGAAAATAACCTACAATTTTTATCATGAAAAAAAGTAGTTACAAGACCGTGGATCTTCCGTTACCAACGCGTATCATTTTTGTTTTTGTCATCCTGTCGAATATTTTTGTTACTATCGTTGTCATTAAAGGTCTAATATAGATATCATGGAAAAACACAATCGTGGTTTTACTCTCATTGAACTTCTCGTAGTTATTTCTATTATTGGCGTGCTCTCGTCTATTGTGCTCGTCTCTCTGAAGGGCGCTCGTGAGAAGGCTACCGTTGGAGCGGGATTGCAATTTGACTCTTCCAATTATCATGCCTTTGGTGCTGATGCTGTGGCGATCTACAATTTTGATGATGGGATACTGAACCCATTGACCGATACTTCAGGCAACGCTAACGGGAATCTTGGTTGTTCGTCAGTGTCTTCTTATGGTGATGGTATAATAGGTAAAGCTATAAAACTCACTAGTGCTGGTTTTTGTTCGATAAATCCTTATAAATATGTTGATTTTAATAAAAATGGTGGAGGGAGCGTTTCTTTTTGGATTAAGTTAATGGGGACATTAAATGCTACCAATAACTACCTAGCTTATATAAAAGGAAAATGGATACGTATAACTTCAAGTGGAGAAATTCTCATGCCAGTTGACTCTGGTAGTCTTGTGAGTAAAAAGAAGTTGTCATTGGATCCTTCTGCCCCTTGGACACATGTACTAATTTCTTGGTCGTCAGGTGGCACCGCCATTTATATTAACGGTCAGCTTGACAATACTGCAGGTACCGTTACTTTTTCTTCTGCCGCAGGACCTTTTCATATTGGCGGTTGGGGTTCTACCTCTGGTGTTGGTTGTCTCATAGACCAATTCGCCATATATAACTACGCTGTCACACCGTAATCATAAACTTATGAAGTGTGGTCTCCTTGTGTTACACTTACATTGTTATTAGATTAAATTGATATCATGTATGATACATTGTATCCAAATTCTTGGGGCCTTAGCCCGTTAGAAGCTATTGGCCTGAGTATTGCCGTAGCCATCGTATTTCTCGTTGTCATTGCTTTGAAGGGAATGGCACTCTGGCATTCGGCACGACGAGATGAAAAGTGGTGGTTTATCATTTTGCTGGTAGTCAATACTATTGGTATTCTCGAGTTTATTTATCTCTTCTTTGTTGTTGGCAAGTGGCACAAATTCAAAGATTATAAAAAGACACCAAACCCAACTAACCAATCATGAAGGTTGTTACCGATAAAGCTCGCATAGAAGAAATGTTTGCTCGTGGCACAGTCATGGAGGTTTTGCCGTCCAAGGAAGAACTCATAAAAAAGATGGTTTCGGGCGAGCGCATCAAGATCTATATTGGACTTGACCCAACTGCAACTTCTATTCATCTTGGCCATGCCAAGAACGTCATGTTTCTGGAAGAAATGCGCAAGCTTGGCCACGAAGTTATTCTTCTTTTTGGTGATTTTACCGCGCGCATCGGTGATCCGTCTGACAAAAAGGCTACCAGAAAACAACTCACGGCCGAAGAAGTAAAGAAAAATGTGGCTGGTTGGGTCGAGCAGTTCCGACCGCTTCTGGACTTTGATGACAAAGAAAATCCCGCTAGGCTAGAATACAATTCGAGTTGGTTGTCCAAGCTAAATTTCAACGATGTTTTGGAATTGGCCGCCAATTTCACCGTTCAACAAATGCTCGAACGCGACATGTTCCGAGAGCGCCTGAATAACAATACGCCTATTCACGTTCATGAGTTTATGTATCCTTTGATGCAAGGCTATGATAGCGTGGCCATGAATGTAGATGCCGAGCTATGTGGCACCGATCAGATTTTCAACGCCATGGCTGGACGTGTTCTCCAGAAAAGATTTAACAATAAAGACAAATTTGTCATCGCCTTGAACTTGATCGCCAATCCAAAGACCGGCGAACTCATGTCAAAATCCAATGGCACAGGAGTTTTTGTCGATGTTCCGGGGAACGAATTGTTTGGCGCGATCATGGCTCTGCCGGATCCGATGATCGATCCTCTTTTTTTGAATTGCACTAGGATCCCTATGGCCGATAGAGAAAAATTGATGAAAGATGGCCCACGTCGCGCCAAAGCGAGTATTGCTTTTGATATTGTCAAGAGATTTCATGGCGAAAAGGTCGCTCTGGAGGCCGAGCAGGCTTTCGACAAAACTTTTGCCAAAGGTGGTGTGCCTGACGATATACAGGAGATCAAATTTACTGGTAATGGTTCATTCGCTGAGGCGGTTATCAAAGCGGGCATCGTGCCTTCAAAGACCGAGTGGAGACGGTTGGTCAATGATGGCGCTGTTGGGATCGTGGACGGCCCCAAAATAACTGATCCAAATTTTGTTCCTACGGAGACTATAATTATCAAAATAGGGAAACGCAGATTCGTAAAAATACTGTTGTGATCAGTGCGCTAGGGATAGGCCCGATACTTTTTTGAATCCGGCTTTTTTTAATGTTGCCATCGCTTCTTGCATCGTACTGCCCGTGGTAATAACGTCATCAATTATTAGGATAGTTTTGTCTTTTGTTTGATCGTACGTCGGCATGCAGGATGAATGATTGAAACTTTCATTTTTTTGGACCGCTTTCTCATTCACAGAGAAAATTCCTTTGGCGCTTTCCAGCCTCTCTTTTCTATTTTTTAGCGTTTGTCTAGAAACATGGTGCGTACGTAATAAGAGATTACAGTCGAATGTGAGTTCTTGGTTAGCGTCAAGACGTTTGATCTCATCTATCAGTAATTCACATTGATTGAAGCCACGTTCTCTGCGTCGCCTCGGCGTCATGGGCATAGGTATAACAAGCGATTTTGCGTGTGATTCAAGTATCTTTTGGTATAATGCATAACCGCCGATTGCCACTGAAGAATATATTTTTTTATATTTAATGTTCCAGATTAACTTTGTTACTCGCGGATCTTTGTAAGCAAATACAGAGTAGGCGTTGGTTATTGGCGGTCTCGGTGCTTTTGGTAATTTCAAGTAAGCTTCTTTCGGCGAGTAATTCAAAAGCTCCCTTTCTTGTTTGGATATAGGGAAGAGGGAATCCAATATGAAAGCGCGTAATGATTTTATGAAGTTCATATTTCAATGATCGATACTATATCACTATTTTTATAGTTAAATGTTATAATATCTACATGTCTCTATTATCTTCGTTTTCCTTTTTCAAAAAAAATTCCAGTGTTCTTGGCATTGACATTGGTTCTTCGGCCATCAAGGTGGTGCAGATAAAGAAAAAGCATGGTCGTGCTGTCCTGGAGACATACGGTGAATTGGCATTGGGGCCATATGCCTCTATTGAAGTGGGCAGATCAGTTTCATTACCGGTAGACAAAACCATCGAAGCTGTTACCGATATTCTCCGCGAATCCAAGACAACGACCAATATTTGCGGTGTTGCTTTGCCACGGTCTTCTAGTCTGCTTAGCTTCATCACTATCCCTGGAGTGCCAGAAAAACAGATTGGTGACATTGTGGCTATAGAGGCGCGCAAGTATATCCCCGTACCATTGAATGAGGTACTTCTAGATTATTCCATTATTCCGAGGGAGGATTCTTACATTACTGATACCAATGATGAATCTGCCAAAACAGAGAGAAAGAATCTCGATGTTTTGGTTGTCGCCATTCACAATGACTATATTACCCAATACAAGTCGATCATGTCTGGCTCAAATCTACAGCCGGGATTTTATGAAATAGAGATTTTTAGTTCTATTCGCTCGGTTATCGAGCAGGGTGTTTCTACAAACATGATTATCGATATGGGCGCGCAATCGACCAAGCTTTATATTGTCGAGCGTGGCATATTGCGTTCGTCCCATATTATCAACAAAGGCAGTCAAGATATCACCTTGGCATTATCAAAAGCTTTGTCTATTCCCATAAGCGAAGCGGAAACCATAAAACGTACTCATGGACTCAAGGGCGGGCCGGAATACAAAGAGCTAACCGAGATTATCACAGTCAATCTAGACTATATTTTCTACGAGGCCAATGCCACACTTCTAGGATATCATAAGAAATATTCAAAAAACATCAGCAAAATTATCTTGACCGGTGGCGGTGTTTTGCTTCGGGGATTTACTGATTTGGCCAAAATCAGTTTTCAGACCAATGTCGTCTATGCCGATCCTTTTGGCAAACTAGAAACCCCCGCTTTTCTTTCCGAAGAATTTATGCAGGCTGGACCGGAATTTGCCGTTGCTATTGGCGTGGCTTTGAGGAGATTGTCAGAGATAGAGTGACGTTATACACACCCTTGATTTCTGGATATCTGCTATAATATAGGAGAATTCTCCATGGAAACAAAATTTCAAACCTCATTTATTCCTAAGAAATCTGTTGCCTCGATAGGAGGCGTCGGCGTGGCCAAGGCTACTCCTCGTCGAAGTTCCAGTTTGTTCATGATCCTTGCCGTCATGATTTTCATCATTTCTTTGGGAGCGGTCGGGGGCATGTATCTTTGGAAAGAATATTTGGTTAGTAAGCAGGAAAATTACAAAAAACAGTTAGTCCAAAAAGAAAAACAGTTTGATTCCAATCTCATACAACAGCTCAAGCGAGAGAATGTGAAGATCGATTTGGCCAAACAACTCTTGGACAAACATCTGGCTGTCTCAAGCATATTCAGCATTATCTCCCAGTTTACCATCAGAGACGTCAGGTTTTTGTCGATGGATGTTTCTGCGCCCAATGACCAATCATCAGATCTCAAAGTTGATATGGATGGCTATGGTACCAGTTTGCAGGCAGTGGCTTTCCAATCGGATGTTCTTGGCCAGTTGGAGCAGTATGGCCTGAGAGATATTGTAAAAAATCCGATCATGTCCGATCCCAGTCTAGATGCCAGTGGAGCAGTTTCTTTTGGTTTTACCGCCACGATCAATCCAAATAGCCTATCCTACGAAAAGTTGATCAGTAGCATGACCAATGGCAACGGGCAGGAGTTACCGCAGGCCAGTTCTACGACCGAGTGATGTAGCAATTTGTTTGACTCAATTATTCCCAAACATATAACTTTCAATTTTTTCAAATAATCATGAATCGCAATACTACCGCTACAATTCTAATCATTCTTGCCGTAGGTATTTACTTTACTGTAACCGAAGGTATGTACGATGCGGTCAAAGAAGTGCGTGCGGTCAATGATCGATATATATCGGCTTTGGATAGCGCAAACGAGTTGATCAAGGTTCGTGACAAAGTTTTGAGTGATTGGAGAAATATATCTCTAGATGATCAGGAGAAACTCGCCAAGATGATACCGAATACGGTTGATAACATTCGTTTGATTATTGACTTGAATAGTGTCGCCGTGCGCCACGGGTTTTCATTGAAAAATATCAAAGCGATCGTATCTACTAGCGATGACAAAAATCAATCAGGTGGCAATTATGCTCCAGTCGAAAATAGTACGTTCGACAATTCCTACGATTATGGTTCTGAATCAAGCATCATACCGACTCCAGTATTAGATGTCGTCACGGTCACGTTTGCCGTCAGTGCTCCTTATGTTCAGTTCCAAGAATTTCTGCAAGACCTCGAGGCCAACTTGCGTATTATGGATCTATCGCACCTTGCTATTGTCGCCAGTGACGATGGTGTTTATGACTTTAACGTAGAATTGAAAACATATTGGTTACGTCAACAATAATAACGTCTATCTCATGAACAATCCCAAATCATCAAAAAAGAATATTATTTACATAATTATTGTTGTCGCTGTCTTGGCCACGATCTATTTCTATTACAATGGTCGCAACCCTTCTACATCTTCGGAGACTCTTTCGGTAGAGACTAGCCGTGAAGAGGAGGTCATCATCAATCGCATAATGTCTCTATTGGGCCAAATCAATTCACTCAATATCGATGCCTCACTCTTTGCCAGTCCAAGCTTCCAGACATTGAAAGATTATTCGGTACAGATTCCGCCTGTTGAAGTCGGTCGCGATAATCCTTTTGCTCCATTGCCTGGGATGCCTAAGGTGCCGGCACGACGTCAATAATATGTCAGTACTAGATATTCTCCTTCAAAAAGGCCTAATTGCCAGAGAAGATATCCGCGAGGTCAGGAAACAGACGGCGGAAGGTATATCTCTAGACAATGCTCTCATTTCTCGTGGCGTCAAGCCTGATGATATTGTGGTGGCCCGCGGAGAGTTTTTGAACATACCTGTGCGTACGCTTACAGAAGGTTCGGTGCCTTTCGAAGCCTTAGATTATATTCCAGAAGAATCGGCTTCTCATTATCTTTTTGCGCCGATCGGGCTTCGAGACGGGACATTGGAAGTTGGTCTCGTTGATCCAGATAATATGGAAGCTCGCGATGCCTTGAATTTTTTGGCAACCAAGAAAAATATTCCCTACAAGATATTTCTGATTACGCAAAGCGACTTCGAAAAGGTCATGGAGACTTATAGGGGATTGACCGGTGAAGTGACCAAGGCCCTGTCAGAACTAGAGACGGAACTGTCGATTGAACCATCTGAAATCATCAAGAAAAAAGATGACGAAATGGACGGCAGTGGTAAAACTGCAAAAAAGGGCGTGGTCGAAGAAACTGTTATTATCGAAGATGCGCCAGTGGTAAAAATAGTCGCCACGATTGTTCGTTATGCCGTGGAAGGTGAAGCGTCCGACGTGCACATAGAACACATGCGCGACAGAGTGCGCGTACGTTTTCGCGTAGATGGCGCTCTGAGTACCAGCCTAGTCTTGCCGACACAGGTTCATAGTGCCGTGGTGGCGCGTATCAAAGTCATTGCCAATATGCGACTGGATGAAAAGCGCAAGCCACAAGACGGAAGATTTTCCGCGAGGATCGATGGGCGACGCATAGATTTTCGTGTTTCCACATTTCCCGCCTATTATGGAGAAAAGATTGAAATGCGTATTTTGGATCAAACCAAGGGCGTGCGCAGGCTAGATCAGCTCGGTTTGTCTTCACGCAATTTGGACTTACTGCGCAAGGCTATAGCTAGGCCGTATGGCATGATTTTGCTTACTGGTCCGACAGGTTCTGGAAAATCTACGACATTGTATTCGATCATGAACGAGATGGACAGGGAAGTCTACAACGTGCTTTCCTTGGAAGATCCAGTCGAATATTCCATAGAGGGCGTCAGCCAATCACAAGTCCGTCCAGAGATCGGCTATGATTTTAGCAATGGCTTGAGAACAACACTTCGTCAAGACCCAGACATTATCATGGTTGGTGAGATCAGAGACAAAGAGACGGCACAACTGGCAGTGCAAGCGGCGCTCACCGGCCACTTGGTGTTTTCTACTTTGCACACCAACAATTCGGCGGGCGTTATACCGCGACTTATCGATATGGGCGTCGACCCTTACCTCATTGCGCCGACATTGATACTTGCGGTGGCCCAGAGATTGGTGAGTCTCTTGCCACCAGGCGGTGGTGAAGCTACCCCAGTCGAAGGAAGCATCAAAGCTCTAATAGATCGCCAGTTTGTCGATCTACCAGAAGAATACAAAAAACAAATTCCATTTTCTGACAAAGTTTACAAGATCAAACCTACTTCAGATTGTCCCAAGGGCACCCGTGGTCGTATGGCGGTTTTTGAAATGTTTGCCATGGATAAAGATATAGAAAAAGCTATTTTGACCAATCCGGTAGAATCGGAACTATTGCGCTTAGCTCGATTGAAGGGGATGCTTACCCTGAAGGAGGACGCTATTCTCAAAGCTTTTGAGAAGAAAATACCCCTTGAAGAGGTCAATAAACTGTAGTGATATAAGGTTTTGCGTATATGACAAAAAGTGTATAATAAGAGTATGAAAAATAACCACGAACAAACAAAGAAGAAGTTGCTCTTCGTTGATGACGACAAGTTTTTGTTGGATCTGTATGCTTCGAAATTTACCAAAGCAGGCTATGAAGTAAAAACATCCGATTCGCCCGAAGGCGGTCTAAGGATTTTACGAGAAGGTTTCAAGCCCGATGTTTTGTTGGCCGATGTTGTCATGCCAGGCATCGATGGTTTGGAGATGTTGGAAAAGGCTACAAAAGAAAAACTTGTCACAGATGTTGCTGTTATTATTCTTACCAACAATCAAGGTGTTCCAGACGACGTGGTTCGCGCCAAGAGGGTAGGCGTTGACGGATATATCGTGAAAGCAGTGACGATTCCTTCGGAAGTCGTGGCGGAAGTCGAAAAAATATTAGAGACCAAGGAGAAATCGTTGTAGTTTATAAAATAATATCCGTATTTTGGCTCTTACGGAAATAAAATCATAAAAAATGGACTATAAAAAAGAGATTGATGATTTGGTAAATTTGATCTTGAAAGAAAATGCTTCGGATCTACATTTGTCTGCTGGTCGCAGACCGGTGATTCGTTCTAGTGGCAATCTGGTACCACTAACAAAAAAACCACTATTGACGGCTGTAGATATGAGTGGATTTTGCAATATCTTTTTGTCGCCAGCCAATAAAGAAATTTTGGAAAAAGAGAAGAATGTCGATTTTTCATACAGTTTAACCAATGCCCGTTTCCGTGGTAACGCTTATTACCATCAGGGAGTTATCTCGATTGCCTTGAGGCTGATTCCAAAAGTGATTCGACCATTGTCTGACCTCAATTTACCGCCTATTTTGGAGTCTTTTACCAGAAAGGCACAGGGCTTTTTTCTGGTGGTAGGACCGATCGGTGTTGGCAAGACTACGACTTTGGCGGCAATGATCGAACTTATCAACCAGACCCGCTCGGAACATATCATGACCATCGAGGATCCGATCGAGTATCTTTTTGAATCGAAAAAATCCGTCATCGATCAACGTGAAGTCCGTATTGACACGCCAGATTTTTCCAATGCTTTGACGGCTATGTTTCGCGAGGATATAGATGTCTGTATGTTGGGCGAGATGCGCGATACTAACA
Organism: uncultured Candidatus Saccharibacteria bacterium; assembly: GCA_964646515.1. GTDB lineage: Bacteria > Patescibacteriota > Minisyncoccia > Phycocordibacterales > PALSA-1337 > C7867-002. Next base: position 16,740 of record CAZYES010000015.1, read on the forward strand.
CGATCGCCACGGCGGTTACGGCGGCGGAGACTGGTCACCTGATCTTTTCTACTTTGCATACCAACAACGCTTCGCAGACTATCGACCGTATCATAGATTCATTTCCTCCAAATCAGCAAGATCAGATACGTGTACAATTGGCGGCATCTCTCATGGGTATTTTCTCGCAACGTTTGGTAACTAGGGTTTCTGGTGGCCTCATTCCTGCTTATGAGCTTTTGATCAATAACAACGCTGTTTCCAATCTGATCCGCGAGCGCCGTACTCACGAATTGAATTCAGTGATAGAGACGAGTTCGCAAGAGGGAATGATTGACATGAATCGTTCTTTGGCAGAGTTGGTGCGATTGGGCGAGATTACAGTAGAGAATGCGTATATGCATTCGCTCAATCCGAAGACCTTGGACAGGATGATCTAGTCTTTCGTTATCAACAAAAAGGGGAATGATGAAATAATATAGTGTATAATATATAGTATGCTCTTCAACTACGAAGCAATCGACAATACTGGAGCCAAGAAAGTCGGCGCGATTGACGCCATCAATGTTGATATTGCCATTTCTTCACTGCAGAGGCGAGGATTGGTTCTTTCTTCTATCAAAGAGGCCGATGCTCCTTCTTCGTTTTTGGCCAAGAATATTTCTTTTTTTGATCGCGTTTCCGGTAAAGACATTGTAATCCTTTCTAGACAACTTTCGACTTTGTTCGAAGCACAAGTCTCGGCTTTGCGTATTTTCCGTTTGCTTGCTAGTGAGACGGAAAACCGGATATTGGGTAGCAAGTTGCAGACTATTGCCGATGATATACAGAGTGGTAGCTCTATTTCACAGGCTTTGGCCAAGCATCCCAAAATCTTCAGTCCATTTTATGTGAATATGGTCAAAGCGGGTGAAGAATCTGGCAAACTGAATGAGACTTTCTTGTATTTGGCCGAATATCTAGATAGGACTTTTGAACTTTCTTCCAAGGTCCGAGGCGCGCTCATATATCCGGCATTCGTCGTGGTTACTTTCTTTGTGGTGATGATTCTCATGTTTACCATGGTTATCCCCAAGATCCAACCTATTATCGAAGAATCTGGCGCCGATATTCCTGTATATACGCAAGTGATCATGGGTATTAGTAACTTTCTAGTAAGTTACGGATTTGTGATCTTGGGTATTGCCATTGTCATTGGATTTTTTGTCGTGCGCTTCATCCGTACGCCTGCCGGCAAAACGGCTTTCGACAATTTCAAACTTAATATCCCATATTTCAGTTCATTGTACAGAAAACTCTATCTTTCTCGTCTGGCTGATAATACCAATACGATGTTGAGTGCCGGTATCCCGATCGTGCGTACTCTGGAGTTGACCTCGACTGTTGTCAATAACAAAGTTTATGAAGATATTCTCAGTCAAGCGGTAGAATCGGTAAAAGGTGGCAAGACTCTTTCGGAGTCGCTATCTAACAATCCTGTTCTGATTCCTGGTATTATGGTACAGATGATCAAAGTTGGTGAAGAGACTGGGGAAGTTGGTTCCATATTGAAGACTTTGGCGAAATTTTATACTCGTGAGGTTACCACGGCAGTCGATTCGGTCGTCTCTCTCATCGAGCCTGCCATGATCGTTGCTCTGGGTGGTGGCGTGGCAGTGCTCTTGGCTTCAGTTTTGATGCCTATTTATAATATTGCTGGCGCGCAGTAATGTGACCAGAACAGGGCTAGTACATTTAAAAAACTTAGGTCGGAGGTGGTTTGGGGCAATAAACATGTTATCCACAGGCTTTGTTGCTTGCTAGGCTTGTTTAAGTGTTATAATTGTACCAACAACCTTTTTAGGTCGTTAATTAAGGGTTATTATTAATAGTCTAAGTTTATTAGTTAGTTAATTTATAATATGAAAAAGTATAATAAAGGTTTCACGCTTATTGAGTTGCTGGTTGTCATAGCGATTATTGGTATATTGGCTAGTGTTGT
>CAZYES010000016.1:0-18568 GCA_964646515.1 uncultured Candidatus Saccharibacteria bacterium
TTGAAATGGCCTGTGGAAAAGACCACTTGTTACCGATGTACTCATCTAGTACAAATACTGGCGGGGCTTTCTGTTTTTTGCTATAATATATAGTAATAAAAGAGCAGGAATCTCTTTTAATTTAGTTTTATGGTTGCCAAAAAGATTGTTAAAGGTGAGCCAGAGTCAAGTTCGAGAGCGCCAGGCACAGGAACTGGCATTATTTCGCGTAACATCACAACAGAGATGCGCGAATCGTATCTTGACTATGCCATGTCTGTTATCACTGCGCGCGCTTTACCTGACGTCAGGGATGGTTTGAAGCCTGTGCACCGCAGGATTCTCTATGCCATGCACGAAAAGGGGCTAACATTTCAGTCCAAGTTTCGCAAATCGGCTGTGGTAGTCGGAGACGTTCTAGGGAACTATCATCCTCATGGCGATGCCGCTGTTTATGAATCTATGGTAAAGATGGCGCAAGATTTTTCTATGCGTTCGCCTCTTGTTCAAGGACAAGGTAACTTTGGCAATATTGATGGTGATCCTCCTGCCGCAATGCGTTATACCGAGGCCAAGATGTCTCGTTTGTCAGCTGAACTATTGCGCGATATTGATAAAAATACTGTTGATTTCCGTCCAAATTATGATGGTACTCGCAAGGAGCCGGTTGTTTTGCCAACGGCTGTTCCCAACTTACTCTTGAATGGTACTTTGGGCATTGCCGTGGGTATGGCTACCAATATCGCTCCGCATAATCTACGCGAAGTTGTAGATGCCACTACTCACCTGATTGACAACAAAGAGGCCACTACTGAAGACCTTTTGCAATTTATAAAAGGCCCTGATTTTCCGACTGGCGCGGTTATGTACGGCGAGAAAGATATTCATCACACTTACGCTACAGGTAGAGGCGGTATCACGGTCCGTGGCGAAGCAGAAATAGTTGAAGACAAGAAAGGGCAGTATCAGATTGTTATTACTTCTATACCTTTTCGTGTCAATAAATCCGATCTTATTATTCGCATGGCCGATCTTGTTCGTGAGAAAGTCATCGAAGGCGTGAAAGGTTTGCGCGACGAATCTGACAAAGATATCAGGATAGTGATCGATCTCAAACAAGGTTCATATCCAGAAAAAGTTCTCAATCTACTCTACAAACATACCCAACTCGAAGACGCTTTTCATGTCAATACTGTTGCCTTGGTCGATGGGGTGCCCCATACACTTTCTTTGAAATCAATTCTGGAGGAATTTATAAAGCATCGTATTATAGTAGTAAGGAGGCGTACCCAATTTGACCTGACGAAAGCAGAAGACCGTGAGCATATATTATTGGGTCTGAAGAAAGCTTTGGATCATATAGATGCCATTATTACTCTCATTCGCGCCTCCAAAGATGTGCTAGAAGCCCATTCTGGCCTTATGAAGAAGTTTAAATTTACCGACAAACAGGCCACAGCTATTCTCGAAATGAAGCTACAGAGACTTGCCGGTCTAGAGCGCAAGAAAGTCCTCGACGAATTAGAAGAAATACAAAAGTTGATTACTAGTCTGAAAGAGATTCTCGGTAGTGAAAAGAGAGTGCGAACTCTCATCAAAAACGAGCTAAAGGATATTCGCGAAAAGTATGGTGATGATAGAAGGACCAAAATCGTGAAGCACGGTGTAAAGGATTTCAATCCGGAAGACTTGATAGCTGATGAAGAGTCAGTGCTCGTGCTTACTAAAGGTGGCTATGTCAAACGTACAGATCCTTCGGAATACCGCAAACAAAGGCGTGGTGGCGTAGGTGTCGTCGATCTAGATACCAAAGAAGAAGACTTTATTTCACATCTCGTTTTTGCTACTACTCATAACGATCTACTTTTCTTTACAGATAAAGGCAAGGCCTATCAAATAAAAATGTATGACATACCAGAAGGTAGGCGCGCGACAAAAGGCAAATCGGTGATGAATTTTTTGTCATTGTCCGATGGAGAACGGGTGACCTCGATTCTTCCTATGCCCAAGAATAAGAAAGAAGCCGAAGGACTTTCTCTCATGATGGTTACCAAGAATGGTACAGGCAAAAAGTCATCAGCCAAACATTTCAAGGATGTGCGTCGTTCGGGATTGATCGCAATCACTCTTGATCGTGGCGATGAACTCATATCTGCTTCATTTGTATCCAAAAATGATGAAGTGGTCATTGTCACTAGAGAAGGCCAGTCGATACATTTCAAGGAAAGTGATGTGCGTGAAATGGGAAGAAATGCCACAGGTGTTCGAGTCATACGTCTTGCGGAAGAAGACGCCAAAAACAAGGTCACTGCTGATAGTGTTATTTCTGCCGGTGTTGTTTCTAGAGAAGCCAAGAATCCTTCACTATTTGTCATGGGGGCAAATGGTTATGGCAAAAAGACCAAATTATCCGAATACAAGGTTCAAAATCGTGGAGGCTCTGGTGTTCTTACTATGAATGTAACGCCAAAAACTGGACGCCTAATCGCTGCCAAAGTTGTCACTGATGATGACGAAGAAATAGTCGCCATGTCCAAAAAGAGTCAAGTTATCCGTGTTGATTTGAAAGAGATTCCGACTCTAGGAAGGTCTACTCAGGGAGTCAGGGTGATGAAGTTACGAGAAGGCGATTCATTGGCCTCGCTTATTTGTTTATAACTAGGCGTCATTACATATTACAGGGATATTGGCAATGAATAGATATCCCCACTACTCTGGTGCTATAGCCCACATTTTACTGTATAATGTGGCTATGTTTTCAAACCCCGCATCCAATCTAAGCAAATTGGATCTGAAAGATGGCATGAAGGTTGTTGATCTTGGCGCAGGATCTGGTTTTTATACTTTTGAAGTTGCCAAAAGAGTTGGTCCGAGTGGCAGGGTTTATGCAGTTGACGTGCAAAAAGATCTGATGGAGAGATTGCGCGGGGTAGGCGTTGCGCAAGGTTTACGCAATATTGAAGTCATTTGGGGTAATGTAGAAAAAATTGGAGGCACCAAACTTCGTGAAGCTATTGCCGATTGCGTCGTTGCTTCCAATGTACTTTTTCAGGTCGAAAAGCCCGATGATTTTGTACTGGAGATCAAACGTATTTTGAAGCCAGAGGGTAAGGTCTTGGTTGTCGACTGGAGCGAGGCGTCCGCTCTCAGCCCCAAGACGCTTGTTCCTGCCATGAAGGCGCAGGTGTTATTCGAAAAAGCTGGTTTCAAATTGGAGCAGAGTTTCGACGCGGAGGACCATCATTATGGCATGATATTTAAAAGGTAAATCGAGAAATTCAAAATGAAAATTTCTAAATTTCAAATTATTACATTAGCAGTATTTGTGATTTGTATTGTTGCCGGAGTAGCCACTTTTGCTCTGTACAAAGGTAAAGATAGAGGTACATCTCTACCTCCGATAACAGTCTGGGGCACATTTCCAGCCAATACATTCAACAAATATGTTTCTGACATAAACAATGGTCTTGCGCAAGGCGTCTCTATTTCGTATGTTCAAAAAAGCGCGGATGTTTTTTCTTCGGATTTTGTCAATGCCTTAGCTAGGGGCACTGGTCCAGATGCTATCCTGATTACGGCAGATTCAATTCTCTCTCATAAAGACAAGTTAACGCTTGTGCCCTATACAGCTCTTCCACAGAGAGCATTCATGGATAGTTATATTCAAGAAGCCAATATATACCTGTCAGAAGATGGTGTATTGGCTATACCGTTTACCATAGATCCCTTGGTTATGTACTGGAACAGAGATACGTTTAATGTTGCCGGTTTGGCGACGTATCCAAAGTATTGGGATGAATTTTATTCTTTGAGTCAAAAGCTTACGGTCAAAGACCAGAATGGCAATATCAGAAAATCGGCTATCGCCATGGGAGTATTTAGTAATATTACCAACGCCAGAGAGCTCTTGGGCTCTTTGCTTTTGCAGTCTGGTAATCCCGTAACGGCCTTGGGCAGGGATGGGTTTTTCGCAAGTACCATAAAGGTTGGCGTGTCGGCCGATCCTAGTCCTGCTATAAAATATTTTACCCAGTTTGTTGATCCTTCCAATGCCAACTATTCATGGAATCGTGCCATGCCCAATGACAAGTCAGCATTTTTGTCAGGAGTCTTGACCACTTATTTTGGTTTTGCTTCAGAGCTTGCCGGTATTCGTGATAAAAATCCAAATCTAAATTATGACGTTGCTCCTTTACCGCAATTGCGCACGGGCGGTCAAAAAACCACCTACGGTCGTCTGTACGGTTTTTCTTTTGTCCGCGCTTCGGCCAAAGCCAATTCTGCTTATGAGATTGTTTCTATCTTGACCAAGCCACAGTATCTCTCGAGTCTATCAGAGACAATGTATTTGCCAACTGTCATGAATGAGCTCATTGCCCAAGGTTCGACTGACCCCTATATCTCTATATTCAATCAAGAGGCTCTCATTTCCAAGACTTGGTTAGACGCCGATCCTGCTTCGTCGAGACAGATTTTGAGTAGTGTTATCGAGTCTATTACTAGTGGCAAAAAGACGATACAAGAGGCTCTACGGGACGGCGGAGACCAGTATGATGTAATTCTTAGGAAGGCCGTTCAATAATCATGAAAAAATTTATAATTACAAATTTCATGCGCATAACATATCCGAGATTGAGGATTATGGTAACTTCTGTTATTTTTTTGCTCGCAATTCTGGCCTCTTCCAATGGCAATCTTTTTATTGCCAACGCCGAAGGAGTAAATACGATCAATTCTCCACAATCGACCAATATCAAAGATCCAGGTTTTAAGTTGATTGTTTGTGACGGTCCCGCTCAAGCCAACTCTGAAAAGGATCCAAAGTATGTTCCTTGTGATTTCAATGGCCTGATGAAGACGATTCAGCATCTGATCAATGTCGCTATGGTCGCCGGTGTTGTTGTGGCTATATTTGGTTTCTGCTATGCAGGGTTTCTGTATATTACGAGTGGCTCGCAACCAGGCAAAAGGACTGAAGCCAGCAAGATATTCAAAAATATCGGTTTGGGGTTTATAATAATGCTGTCCGCTTGGTTTATTGTCTACCAGATACTGAGTTGGCTTACGGGGGATTCTGGCTTTAGTGCTTTGCTAGGTAAACCAAGTAAACCAAATTAATCATGAACTATTCCAAACTTCAATCGCTTAGATATTTTATTGCTTGCGTCTTTGTGTTGTGTTTATCTACTGCGTTTTTGTTAACCCTTAATGCTGATGTGGCTATAGTGCAAGCTACCGGAGAATCTAGTGTCCAATCTAATCCTAGAGAGTCTAGTGAACAATCCAACCCAGGTTCTCAATCAGTTTTTACTTTAACCAATCCATTGCAAGGTAGGGGGATAAACTCTATAGGTGGTTTGGCTATGAGTTTTGTGGAAATAATAAGTTACATCGTTGTTCTTATTGCCGTTCTGGCTTTTATTTATGTAGGTTTTCAGTACATTATCTTTTCTGCCCAAGGCAACTCTGCCAAGATAAAAGAACTACATAAGTGGCTGTTATGGATAGTTGTTGGAACCGCCATAGTTATCGGAGCCAGAGTGCTAGTCGAGATCGTCATCAATACTATATCCGCAACAGGGACAGTCAGTCCGGGTGTGATTCAAAGTGTTAGTAATCTTTGAGCTAGTCCATTATAAACCCATAACAATATACAAAGTGAAATATATTAAATATTATATTACTGGTATCTTGGTAGCTTCGTTTCCTATAATGGCGTTTGCGACCACTAACAAGAAACTGTCGGATGTTATTGCTCTCATTGCCGGATATTTGAACCAGATCTTGGCTCTGCTTATGGGAGTGGCTGTTGTTATGTTTGTCTACTACGTCGTAAAATATTTTATTCAGCCAATAGAAGTCAAGAGATCTGAAGCGGCACAATATGTGATGTGGAGTCTTTTGGGTTTTTTTGTCATACTATCGATGTGGGGCCTAGTGAATATACTTATATCCACTTTTGACCTGGGTCAAGATAGCTCACCTGGGTCTTGGACCAATATTAACAATCTATTTCCTAGATAATAAATACGAACATGAATACAGGTATGAACCAAATCGATAACGTAAATAATTTGATTACAAGACTGGCCACTCTGGGCGATGTTATTGTATATCTACTAGTTGCTCTTGCAGTTATTTTCGTTGTTTATAATATTGTTATATATCTCATCAAGGGAGATGATCCGGCCACAAAGGGAAAAGCTGGTTTGAATATCTTGTGGGGCATAGCGGGTCTGGCCATAATCGTCTCTCTTTGGGGGCTTGTCAATATTTTACTCAATACTTTTGGTACGAATACAAATCCGCCGGTACAACTCCCCAATGCCAATTTTGTCTCAGGTACGCAAAATAACCCCTAGACGCTTTTTAGGGGCTGGTGAATAGGCGCATGGCATATATTTGTATATTAAAGTAATCCACAGGCATACAGGGAAATGATTTGTCGGTATGTTATACTATAAAAAGTTCTATTAATTAATAGATTATTATAATTTAAATCAATATGAAAAAAATTGTCGCGCTTCTTATGGTATCTATGGTTCCGGTGGCAGAAGTAGCCGCTCAACAGGGAGGAACCATGTTAGTTACTGATGTAAACTCTTTAACTTCCAAAATCATTGGTATTGGCAATATAGTTGCCTATTTGCTTGTTGCTTTGGCGGTTATTTTTATTATTTATAATGTTGTCATATATCTTGTCAGAGGAGCCGATCCTGCCGCAAAAGCAAAAGCTGGTGGCAATGTTTTGTGGGGTATAGTCGGTTTGTTTGTAATAGTCTCTGTGTGGGGTTTGGTAAATATTTTGACGAACACATTCAAAACCACTCCTACCAATCAACCTATCCCAAATCTTGGCACAATCGTTAATACAGGTGGTCTTCCTGGGAATCAGATTCCCGTAGTTCAATAATTCAGTTGTCTATGTCTCTTCTTTCGTTTGTACCCAGCGCCCTAGCGGCTGTCGACATGACTGCCTTTGGGAGAGTTGTTGACCCTATAATTTCTAACATTATTTATCCGATTGTTGGCCTAATGTTTGGTATTGCAGTATTAGTTTTTGTCTATGGTGTTATTCAGATGATCATACACGGTAACGATCCCGATAGTCGCAAAAAGAGCCAAAATACTATGATGTATGGTGTTATTGGGCTCTTTATAATGGTATCGGCATGGGGGATAATATGGGTTATATCCAATACGGTCAAAGAGTTGGGGCAAACGAGACAAACGACGACGATACGTTAGTATTGGTTGTAAGGTAATAAAAGCAGGCCACAAAGAAAGATCTCTGTGGCCTGTTCGTTGTTTACGTTAGTCAGAAGACAACTTGGTGTATACACAAACTACTTTAGCTGTTTTGGGCTCGTAGTTTGGATTTACACGGTATCTCTTGAATTTAACGGTTCCCATATCTCTCATGTGACCATGAAAGAGAGGGAATACTCGATTTGGATCGTCGTTGATCCAGATGTCTAGGGGAGCTTGCCAACTGTCCACCATTTTCCAACCACACGGGATCTTATTTTTTTCGCTCCACTCACCCGTGACGTTGATCACATTGGTGTACGATTGTGGTTGTGTCTGTGGCCCGATTAGTCTGGCGCAAGTGGTTGCTGTACGGGCACTCTGTTTCTTGTCCGAGCGCCTGTAGTTACAACCGACGATGTATATGAGAGCCGCGAAGATCATAACGATCTTTAGCGACAGCCATATCTTGTTCTTACTCGTGTTTGCCATACAGGTTTTTTCTTTCTGGGTTTTTAGTCTGTGTTACCGACGCTCCTCACGTTGACATTTCTGCCGCCCTGTACGATGTCTACTTTTTTGTCTTTGGCGAGTCGCTCGAATACTATTTCTTGGCGACAATCGACAGGGTTAGGGTTCGGAACGCCCATTCTCTCGTACATTTTCATACGTTCCTTGACCTGTTTGTTGATCGTCAGAGTGTCTCTGACCTCAGCCTTTCTCTGTAGTCTTTCTACAGTAGCATCCTCATCGGCGTTGATCACGGCCTTGTTTATTGGTGTTAGCGGGACCTGGATTTTCAAGAATTTAGCCCCCAAGCCTCTAGAGTCATCGAGTTCATCTGTATCTCCTTGGGGCCTGTTGGCTTTGATTCTCCTCAACAATTCCGCGGCGATCGCTGTCGGGTGTGTTTCCACCCAACGATATGTGCAGTCCTTCTTTTTGACCACGACTTCTCCAGTGGCTGGGTTCGTGATGCCGTCTTCGACAATACTTTGAAGTGCCGTGGTCAAGATTTGTTCGATTTGATCGAAGAATCCTTCCTCATGGCCAATATCATCGAAGTCCCTGAGTTTCTCTGTGCCGGTTTTATGTTCGTCGTCTTCGTCGTCGGGCATGATGCTTATCGCCACCTCGCCCTTCATTCTTACCCCGTCATTGCATCTTATGCTTGTGATAGGGAACTTTTTTTCGGTTTTCCTCATCTTGAATACTACGACGCCGATGAGGTCGATACCTAGCTGATCTAATAGGAGAGTTAAGCCCTCGACTTTCCAATCGGTTTTTTGACCGAGAAAAGTTATCAGGCCGATTTCTCTGGGGGAAGGACTCAGGATCCTGAACCCCGAAGCCATAACGGCTCCGATTGCGAAAACCACAAATCCTAGCAACTGACTGTTGAACAGGAGTATGGTTCCGACTGCAAACACCATCAACATAATCACAAGAAGCACTGCACTATAGGGGTTTGCTAGACCTTGGTATTTATTGTTCATTATTTGCCTTTCTTTTATTGATCTTTCAAAGCAGTATCCTTTTTGGTACTGGCATTGCTTGTTCAAGCAATACAACTAAATTCTTTAATATTCTAGCATATTGTAATACAAAAGTCAAGGTATTGTAAGTGAATTTGCACTCTAAATGCACTTAAGTTTGCAGGCTAATTGCAACACCCTTTTAAGGGTTCATACTCTAGTTTTAATCATAATTACAACTGGAGATGTCACATACACAAATTGGAAAATCAGACTGGCCTTGTATTTCAAGATGGAGTTATTATTGTTCATATAATATAAGAAAATCCCCAACATTTGCACTTACGGTGCAAATTGTTGGGGATCTTTGATTCGTAGCCATCAGCGACGATGACCACGTGGTGGCGATTTACCGATTGCGCCACAGCCACTATTGTAGCTGTACGGCCCTCGAAACTCCTGTCGAGGGATACACGGTGACTTGTGGTATCGTGGTGGCGATACACAACTTCCATAGCTGTATCGCGGACCACAGTCACTGTAGTGGTATCGATGACCTATCGGAGAGCCAAAGCCGTAACCTATACCCACAGAGTAACTGTATGTTGGCATGATGGGTTGTCGAACCACCACGCTTTCCAATTGAACAGTTTGTGTTTGTGGATTTGGTCGCATGTACTGTGTCTGGGGTGACGACCCCTGCCAGTCATACGTGGGGCCGGCTTGAGAAGCGGGCTTTGCATCGGGAACAGTTTTTGATGGTGCTGGAGTGGGACTATCTTTAACCTCTACTTTGGTAGGAGGTGATCCCACATACTTGTACTCTATTTCCTCGTTAGGCATATCTCCAACGGGTATTGTGGGACCGACATAATTATTAATTATCGTCGGCCCTATCACCGTGTTGCAGTTGCCCGTGATGGAAACCGATTGGTTCATGGAGTTACTCAACCCCTGGTTCATGGAACTCCCCAAGGTCACTGCCTGCTTCTTGTTCTTGTCCGACCAACCGCCCCAAGAGGGCAGGTGGTTGAATAGATACCAGAGACCAGCAAGCCCAGCAATGAGTATGAGCAATCCGAGGATTGCCCACCAGATCCTCTTGCTCACGCTACGCCGTGGTGGCGTTGCCGGAGTCGCCCTAGGTGTAGCGGGCGTAGTGCCCGCTGTGTTCACTATAGGCGGTACCGGCGGTGTGGGTGTCGAGGGCCTTCGCGTTCTTGTCGTTGCCGACGGCCTTCGCGAAGTGACCCTGGTGGTCCTTGTCCGCGTAACCGTCGTTGATGCGGGGGGCGTTGGCGGTGTCGTTCCTCCCGTTGTTGCCGACGACCTACGCGTTGGCGTAGTTGGCGGTGCGACGGGCTGGGTAGTAGCCGGAGCTACTGTGGGGGGTAGGGGTATTGGCGCTTGTCCTCCAGCGTTTGGGGGCGGAAGCGTTGCCACTGATGGTGCTTTTTTTCTTGCCATATCTCTGATCTTTCTGTATTTGGTGGTCTGGATTATCCAGGCCAGTTGTTTGTGTGATTGTCAAAATCCTATTTTCTCGTCATTATAGCATTTATAAGAATATTGTCAAGGGGTTGTACGTGAATTCTCATTCTAAACGCAACAGAGTTTACAGGCTAATTGCAACACCCTTTTAAGGGTTCATACTCTAGTTTTAATCATAATTACAACTGGAGATGTCACATAATTTTAACGAAGCGTTGCACTTACTTAAAGCACTTATTTGTAATATTTCAATAGTGAAAAGGAAGACCCCAAGCAAATTGATGCTTGGGGTCGACTTGAAATGTACTACGGTAGTGACTCAATCGGCACTGTCTTCGATCTCGACCGGCCGGTGGTCACGCTTGTATGGCGCCTTTTGACTGCGATGATCTTCCTGGTGATCGTGCTTGGCGTTTCTGAAGGCGTCCCCGACACTGTTGAAACGATTTGAGCGAGGGGCGAGAACCCGGTTGGTAAGCCCGTCGATTTTCTTCTTTCTCTCCAGAGCTTTGGCTCTCGAGTCTATGACCGCCAGAGCTTCTTCCAGCGGGATTCCCCAGGACATATCGCCATACTTATCTTTCATGCTGTTGGCCATCATGACCAACGGGCTCGTTCTCATCCACTCGTATGCTCCTTCACGAGCCTTTCCAGTCTTGAAGTGCCAGACAGATCCACTGAAGGCCATCGGAAGGTTTTCCTTGGCGTCGATATAAAAGGCCCCACCCCAGTAGAGATCGATCTCGGTCAGCTTTTTGCCTGACGAGATGGCCTCTTTGAGGTTGCGCGGAGTGAAGGGTACATACTTAACTGGCTGGAACCGTATCCCTTCCGTTGCACAGGTCATGACTGGGCCGTCAGGCTGTACCAAGTACTTCGCCTCTTCGAGGTTGATCGGACGTCCGAGGATGCTGGCGATCTCTGCGGAGACTTTGGGACCAATATACAATATTGGACTGAAAGCCCCTAGTATGGACTGGCCGGACATCCAAGACCAAGCTTGTTGGTCATATGGTTGGAACTGCTTGGTCTCTGCGACCGCAGTCGTCTTTGTCACACCACTGCCTTTCTCCTTTTTGGGAGTCTTGGCAATCGTTTTTGTAACCGCATCTTTTTTCTTCATTTTTCAATGATTTCTATTTTGGCTTGAAGCCATGATTTTCTTTAAAGTACCGTTTCCCATTAGCACAGGAAATTTCACGGTATGTTTATTCTGGTACTATACTAACACGTTACCTGTTACAAGTCAATGGTACAAGCCTTTTATATTTCAAAAAAAAGACCTCCATGGGCGGAGATCTTGGTAATTATGTTTCTCTATATTTTGCTAGCCGGATCACGTTGATGATTATCAGCAGGCCCTTTAGGCACGACACACCGATATTTTTCAATGATTTTTTGCTCAAAAGAGGTTCGGGTTCAACGGCGATTCTGTTGGACTTGGAAATAAAAGTATTATTGCTAGCTCGCTTTACCTCGACCCAGGCAAGAGCAGGTCGCTTTATTTGTACTTGTATTTCTCGCAGTAGGATCTCTTGTAGGTACAATCTACGGCGACACGGCTTGTTTTGGCCAGTCTTCCAACATAGATACCAATTGATCTTCGTCTTTGATGGCAGAGGGCCGTCACGAGTGATCTTCAATATTGCTATACCCCTGTTTCTTCTTGGCAATTCTTCAACATAGATTTTTAACATATGACGAGTCCTTTCTTGATGTATGTGAGGTGGGGTGTTTCTGGAATTATATTATCATTATAAATCAGTTATGGCAAGGGATAATATGGTAAACTCTGATCTACGTTAACTTATATTGTCATAAATATCACCAATATTGCCACGCAAGTTATGAGTATTTCTATATAAAAAGAGGTGTTTTTTATATACACTTTCGATATGAATTGGACATGATAAGAGAGTGTGCCTTGTCTTTTGTGGATTTTATTTTCTCCAGAATCATTAGTCTCTTTTATATACATTCTTTTTTTAGAAAATGGCCATAGCCACATAATGCCACCCTCTATAGAATCCAAGACGAAGTGGCTCCAAGAACCAACGAGTACTGACCAGCCGATATATTGGATGAATACAGAACCAGACGCATATCCGCTTGCAACGAAAAAAAGACTGACGATAAACCAGAAAAAAGGTGCGTGTGTCGGGTATTTTCGATGGCTCTCTATTTTGTTCGGTTTTGTGGATTTATGTTCAAAGAAAAAAGCGATAAGGTCAGCATCGGGGACAATCGACGCTATAAGCCCCACAAAAAAAAGAATAGTTATCTCGTTTGATGAAACGACTGGGTTTGTTAGTAGTACAAGTGTCTTGGTTGCTAGATAACCGCCAGCTAAATGGCCAGGTAAAATCATGTGAGTTTGCTTATGGTAAGAATTGTTTGAACCATCTTATGATCGATTTCCACGCGTGTCTTATGAATGCCATTGAAGCGTCAATTTCCGGTCCTTCATCGGCATGAATGCCCCAAATACAGAGGCCATAGGCGACAGCCCAAGTTGCGTCCTTGAATAGTGGCTTGCCTTCGATGGTACCAATAGAACCTATTCGCGAAGGTAAGCGCAGAGATACTTTTGCCATGGCATCTATAGAATTTAGACCAGAACCACCACCGGTGATGATAATACCTGCGGGCAGGAGACCATTCCTGCCTATTTTTTTCAGATGTGCTTCTATAAGCTCGAAAATGTCCGAAAGGCGCGCCGCAATTATCTCATCTAACTTTTTGCGCGGGTATGAACTGCCAGTGATAACACCTACTTTGATCTGCTCGGCTTCTTCCAATGGTACTCGTAGTCCCAGAGCGATATCGTTAGTAATATCTGTCGAACCGATAGGGAACACTTCCAGCGATGTGGGAATATTGTTTTCAAAGACAGCGATCGATACTGTCTCTGCGCCAATGTTAGTGAGGACACAGCCAGCAATTTTTTGGGTTTTGGATAAAGTCACAAAGCCGGCGGCAATCGGTGCTGCCATGACGTCTTCGCACTCTATGCCCGCTTCATTGACGGCAGATATGAGGTCGGCGACATGATGGTCAAGACAGGTAATGAATAACGTTTTTAGTTCCAGCTTATTACCTCGCATGCCTTGTGGAGAACCCAGAGCTTGTATGCCGTCGATCTTATATTGCAGAGGTATATCGTATATGATTCTACGATTGGTAATCGTGGCATTGGGGATATCTTTCTCGCATTGTTCACGTAATTTTTCTATATCGAGATTTGTTATCTCGGCGTCAGCACGCGAGGTCATTACCGAACTCGAGACCGTCGTACTAGCGAGACCTATGCCAGAAACTCCTACAAAAGCTTTTTTTACTTTGATACCGGCTTTTGCTTCGGCATTTTGTACGGCTTTCCGTATACTTTCTGCAACATCGCGGACATTGGTGACATAACCATGACGCAGACCTCTCGATTCAGAATTGCCAATACCTATAATCTTTGGAAAACCGCGGTTGTCTTTTTCGCGGGAATCAGAAATAACTACTTTGACATTATAAGTACCGATATCTATGCCAGTTATAATATTTCGTGCCATTGGATTTTTTGGATGCCAGACGAAGATGGCAGAATGTTGATCTACTCTGCTTTTCGTATATTTTAAATACGAAACTGCTTACGGATCTTTTTCTCCACACTCTCCATTGTACTACCATGGTCGTATCCTTTCAAATGCACACAACCGTGGATAAACAAAAATATAAGAAAATTTTCATAAGAACGGTCAAACTTCTTTCTTTCTTTCTTTACTTCACTTGGACACATATATATCTCGCCCTCATTTTCTTCGATCGGGAAGCTGAGGATATCAGTGGGCTTTTCTTTGCCTCGGTAAATAGTGTTCATTTTTTTTATCTTGGACGGAGTTGTCATGATGAGGTTCAAAGCATAATCTTTGCCTAGAACAGTGTCTTTGATTGCCCGAAAAGCCACGCGGGGAAGCGTGGCTTTGGTTGCGTTAGTTATCTTGAATCGTGAGTACATCATTTACGAACAGGTTTCATGGGTGCTTTGCCGAGTTTTATGAGTTCAGACATTGCCTTACGACGTTCGATAAGCGTCAAGGCTCTTTTTTTCACTTTATAATGCGATTGTATTCGTCCGCTAAATCGAAGACTGCGTTTACGCTGTATAACACCAGAACCTTGGACTTTTCTGGTGAACCGGCGGATAACGCCTAGGGCATTTTCTCCGGGATTGCGCGTTACTTCAGCATTGATCATGGTTCCAATAATATAGCACGGGTATTATTTTTGGGCAACGCCCTCGAGTATGGTATTTATTTTTTGTAGAATTTACCCTCAATCCTTTTCATGTATTTGGGCAGATCATCTAGGGGTACGACATCCTGTGAATGAGTATCATTTTCTCTCACGATGACTGCCCGTCCCACTGCTTCTTTTTTGCCCATGACGATCACATATGGCGTATGAGATTTTTCTATTGAAGAGACTTGCGCACCTAGTTTATCTTTTGCCAAGCATAATTTGAGAGGAATTTTTACTTGACGCAGACTCTCGATAACGGGAAGTGATTGCAATTTTGACTCTAGGCCCAATTGGATAAAAGAAGCAATTGGACGTTTGACTTTGGAAATGGGTTTTTTCAATCCACGGCCGTTTTCTTTGATCAAAAGAGAAATACCCACGCCTTGGATGTCGCGCTTGGCATTGAGACGTTTGGCCAGACCGTTGTAACGGACGCCTATGGCCAAAATGTGTTGGTTTTTTGTTTTTGAACTACGACTGCTTTCGTTATTGACAATAGCAAAGATAGTTTCGGTACAATATTTTCTGTTGCCGAGCAGGGAATTGTTGATGGTGTACGGTATCTCTAGGACCTCGAGATATTCCAGTACTTCTTCCAGATGTCGACGACTCTCTTCGGTTAGAGAGTCCATTGAACGCGGAGCCTTTTCATTCAATTCTTTGCAAGAATTTTCGTTGGAAGACAGAAGTTCGAAAGGATCTTTTTTGAATAATTGGCGACATTCGGCTTTCATTTCATTCAAGTTTTTCCTATAATAGGCGGTAAGTTCTCTCATAAAACGGCTGATCGATTCGCGGTCACCAATGGAGTTTATTTCTACTGTAGTATCTGAGTATCCTTCTTCGGCCAGCATGACTCTGGCCGTTTGGATGAGGGTGGCTTCACCGATCGAACCAGATTGGCCAATGATTTCTAGGTTGGCATAATGATGGTAATTACTTTTTGGTGACATATTGACATGTGGGTAGGCTCTGCATGGGTCTTTGAAATACAACAAAACTGGTTGTGGCAAATTTTGCATATTTTGCTCATGGTAAGTTCTGATCAAGGCGATTTTTTCTTCTACATGCAGGGGCAATCTTTTGTGTCCCTCGGTCTTGTCGTCTATGCTATCTCCTTCGAGAATATCTTTGGCTATATTGATATCGGCTTTGGTAATAGTTGGACTCTTTGTTGCATTGAAACCATAGTAATAGGCGATCTCGCCAATTTTATCGAGGTGTTCAAACTGTATAAACTTAGATTGGGTAGTTTTTTTCATTTTTACTACTGTTGGCCGACCTCATATTTTCCTGGAAATATCGATATCATATTGACTGGTAATAATCTCAAAACCGGTCTACCGACGATGAAGTGTGACTCTAGCGGTCCCCAAACTCGTGAATCTGAACTCTGTGCGCGGTTATCGCCCATGACGAAATATTGGGTAGTGTTCAGTACAAGATGCAAAGTGTCGTATGATGCATGGTCGCTCTTTATATATGATTCATCCAGAACAAATCCACTTGGATTTTCGGCATTAATTATTGTTATTTTGCCATTTTTGATATCTATGGTCTCGCCCGGTAGGCCGATGATTCGTTTGATGTAATAAATATTGGGGTTATTGGGGTATTGGAATATGATGACATCATTGCGTTTTGGTTGTTCAAAGTGATAAGTCAGACGATCAACGATGAGGAATTGGCCGGTAGAAAAAGTAGGATCCATGGAGGCGCCGTTTACCACAAATGGCTCAGCCACGAAGAATCGTATTGGTAGGGAGATTGCTAGGGCAATAGCGATGACTTGTATCCACTCTTTGACGCTTTTCCAAGGGCTCTCTGTTTTTTCTGCCTGTTTTTGCTCGGAGTTCTGCCACATAATGGTGGCATTGTAATATGGAATTGAGATCTGCACAAGTTTATGTTTTTCTCAACATTCACAAAGTTGATTTTTACTGAATCCGCGTCTATACTTTTACCATGTCATACATTATTGCTGGATTAGGCAATCCCGGAGACAAATACAAAGATACGCGCCATAATACTGGTCGTATTATTTTGGACGTAGTTAGAAAAGAGTACGGCGATGATTTTGTCTTGAATAAGAAATTAAATTCAATGGTTGCAACAGGGAAGATAGGTAAAGAGAAGGTCATCTTTATCGCCCCGGAAACATTCATGAACAATTCTGGCAAAGCTATTGTCCAATTGATAAAAAGCGCCAAGTCGGCAGAAAAATTGATTGTTATATATGATGACTTCAATTTGCCCCTTGGTCGTATCAAGATCTCTTTTAACCGAAGTTCTGGCGGTCACAATGGTCTTGAGTCAATTATAAAATCTATAAAGACAGAAGCCTTCGTGCGTATCAGGGTTGGTACGGCCACCATCAATACCAAAGGACAGGCGAAAGTGCCCCATGGTGATCTGAAGATAGAGAAGTTTATCTTGGGGTCATTCAAGGATGATGAATTGAAAATCATCAAAAAAATATCCAAAAATATCGTTCAGGCCACAGAAATGATCGTTAAAGAAGGTAGAGAAAAAGCCATGAGCGTTTTCAATAGTATTTGATTTTGTTCTACTTTTACTTGTAGGCGCTATAAGATAATGCCATTTTTTGTTCCTTTGGATCAAAAAGAGTGATCTTGAAATTATAGGTTTTACCGAGCTCAAGAGCTTTTCTCAATTTTTCTTCGGAGCCGAATTCGGAGATATGTACAAGGCCAGCCACGCCCTCTTCGATTGAAGCTAGTGCGCCGTGCTTGTTGAATTTGATGATTACGCCAGTCACGGGCATGTCTTTTTTGTATTTTTTGGCCGCTTCGGTCCAGGGGTTAGTTTTCAATTGTTTTAGTGACAAAGAAATCTTGCCGTCTTTTATTTCAATGATTTTGGCTTTGATCTTTTGACCGACTTTCACAAAATTACGCGGATCGTCCACAAGGCCCCAGTCAATTTCGGAGATGTGGATAAGTCCTTCTAGACCCTCTTCTAATTTGACGAAGACACCAAAATCGACAACGCCAGTGACCGTACCTTCACATTCGTTACCAACTTCGTATTTACTAACGATCTTTTCTTTTTCTTTTGTCTCTTGGCCTTTTTCGGAGAAGATTAGTTTGCCTTCTTTGGGGTCAACCGTAATAATCGAAACGTTTAGACGAGTACCTACGAGTTTTTTGAGTTCTTCTAGAATTCTGTCCTTGTCGCCATCGGAAATGCGTGGGTAATGTTCCGTTTTCAATTGAGAAGCAGGTAAAAACCCAATGATACCTTGCCACTCGATGAGTAAGCCACCTTTGTTGGCTTCCTTCACTAGCAGGTCTAGAGATTTCTTTTCTTTTATGGCGATTTCTGCTTCGTTCCAGATGAGCGCTTGTCTGGCTTCCTTGAGAGAAAGTTCGTAGTATCCTTCCTTATGCGTACTGTCGACTATCTTGGCGGCTACGATATCGCCGACATTGATCTTTTTTATAACGTCACGGGCTACTATAAATTCACGACCATAAATAATGCCAGTGCCAAAAGGTGCGAGATCAACAAATACGGCAGACTTTTCTATGGCAATTACAGCTCCCTCGACTAGGTCGCCAATAATTGGCGGGTTTTTCATGGTGGTAACGAGTTTACCCATGAGACTCGACTTTTGTTCGTCGGTCAGGTCCATGTCACCTTTTTTCTTTGAGACTTTGGTTATTGATGATTCAGCCCGTTGAGATTTTTTTTCTGAAGAAGTTTTTTTGACCGTAGTTGATTTTTTTGGTGTTTTTGACACAGGAACAGAGTTGGTGTCGTCAATTGTATCTGAATGAGCCACAACAGGATTGTTGGCCGGCGCTTGTATGTCCTTTGAAAGTACCTCTTTGGTGGTATCTAAGTCGGCTGTATCTGGATTCTGAATCTTGCTTTTATTGCTATTTGCGTCATTCTTATTACTTGAATGACCAGTTAAAGTTTCTCTTAATTTTTTGAACATGTATTATTATCTCCGCTCCGCTTTTTATTTATTAATGTCAATTGCGGGATGACGTGAGACTATTAAAACGGCCTATGCCGTGTTCGTAATCTATCATTTCTTTGGCATCTTGTCTACAAAA
>CAZYES010000017.1:0-17952 GCA_964646515.1 uncultured Candidatus Saccharibacteria bacterium
ACAAAAATAAGGGCGCTATATTTTGTATTGCGCTTGTGTGATATTTTCTAGGCCAATCCAATGTTCTTTGGCAATATTTTTTTATTTGAATATTTGTCTAGATATTGCTATCATTCAGCTATGATTATCAATTATTTGGGCGGAGAATTCATCAAAATTCAATTTGCTGACACTATTCTTGCTTTCAATCCCATCTCCAAAGACTCTGATTTGAAAACCTCTAGGTTTGGTGCCGATATTGTGCTTTCTAGTCTCAATCACCCCGACATGAACGGGATCGATCAGGTAACTTTTGGTGACAAAAAGCCTTTTGTTATTAGTGGTCCTGGAGAATATGAGGTTAAAGGTGTTTTTGTAAAAGGACTATTTTCGGAGACAAATTATGATGGAGAAAAACGTATCAATACCGTTTATACAGTCAGTCTTGAAGGTATGAATATTTGTTTCTTGGGGGCAATAAACACCGTAGAATTGCCAAAAGAGACCGATGAGGTCATTGATAATGTCGACATTCTTTTTGTTCCGATTGGCGGAGAAGGTGTCCTGGATCCTGTCAAAGCATACAAATTGGCTGTATATATAAGCCCAAAGATTATTATTCCTATGCACTATGGCGATCTAGGCAACAAGGACGCTCTCAAGGTATTTCTGAAGGAATCTGGCGAGAATCCGAAGCCGGAAACAAAGTTAATGCTCAAGAAGAAGGATCTCGAGGGCAAAGATGCGGACGTTATAGTGCTAGAAAGAGAATAGGTGTATACAAGTAGCAAGATGAGATATAGCGTGTTGATATGTATTTATCTACTTGTACCTTGTTTCTGAAGGTTGTAAACTTGTATTATGGATCTTCAATCACGAATAGACAATTTGAGGGCAAAACCGGAACATATTCGTAAGCGATATGCTTTTTGGAGTTCGTTTGGCATTACGATGGTTATTTTTGCTTTTTGGTTGTCGTCATTCACTTCATTCAACGCGACTCCGCAGAAGGCGATAGCTTCTGCGATGGACAAAGTCGGGTCACCAGGTCAATCGCTTATTGCCGGTGTCGGTTCCTTTTTTGCCGACATTAAAGACCTATTTTTTGGTTCTAAAAAGATAACTTACTCTGAAATCGAAGTTGGTCCAGGTAGAAAGTAAAATGGCTTAAAGGTTTTTTCTCCTTGCTCTTGCTCGATCTAATTCCGTTAGGAATTTTTTTCTTAGCCGTACATTTTTTGGGGTGATCTCCAAGTATTCATCATCACGCATGAGTTCTAGGCCTCTCTCTATATTCAATTTGAACGGTGGCGTAAGCATCAGAGCTTCGTCGCTACCCGATGAGCGCATATTAGAGAGTTGCTTGCCTTTGGTTGGATTGACGTCCATATCGTCGCCCTTGGCGGTGTCGCCGATAACCATGCCTTCATACACTTCGGTAGCGGGACCGATAAAAAGTCGTCCTCGATCTTGAAGATTCCACAATGAAAAGCCCAAAGATTTTCCGGATACCATGGAAGTCATCGAACCAGTTTCGCGCCTATCGATTTCGCCAGCAAAGGGTTTGAAGCCAATAACGCGACTAGACATGATACCCTCACCCTTGGTGTCAATCGTGAATGCGTTTCTGTAGCCTAGGAGCCCACGGGTTGGTATTTCAAAAACCATGCGTGTTTGATTGCTATGTTTTTTCATGTCAATCATGATGCCTTTTCTTTTTCCCAGAGTCTCGATAATAGTGCCAGAGTATTCTTGTGGCGTGTCGATGATAACCTCTTCGAATGGTTCAAATTTTGTTTTAATTATACCCAAGTCAGATCTCACTTCTTTTTCTTTGATAATCACTTTTGGTTGAGAGACTTGGAGTTCATATCCTTCACGACGCATGTTTTCCAAAAGGATAGCAATATGAAGTTCGCCTCTTCCATAAACAGTCATATACTCATTTGAAGAAAAATCCACTTTCAGACCGACATTTGTTTCGAGTTCTAGTTGCAATCGTTCGCGGATCTGTCTTCCGGTAACAAATTCTCCTTCTTTGCCTGCGAATGGGGAATTGTTGACCAGAAATTGTAGGGAAATGGTCGGTTCGTCGACTGTGATGGCGGGCATTGGCTGAGTGTTTTCATCGTCTGTAATGGTTTCGCCTATATATATGTCAGGAATACCAGCTACGGTGACAATGTCTCCCGACTGGGCTTTTTTTATTTCTACGCGTTTTTTGCCTTCAAAAGTAAACAACTTCGTTATCTCTCCACTGAACGATTTGCCATTTATGTTTTTGATCCATACGGTTTGTTTGTCATTGATCGATCCGTGGTAGATACGGCATACAGCGAGCCTGCCAAGGAAATTGTCGTATCCAAGATTGAAGACTTGTGCTTTTAGCACATTAGTGGCAGTTTCGGTCTGTGAGGCCGGAGCATGCGAATCTATTTTTGAAAAGTTCTTATTTGCTGGTGGTACATAGTCGATGATCGTATCGAGCAGTGGCGTTAGATCGGTCGATTTGTCCTCCAGATATCTTTTTGCCACGCCTGTACGACCAATAGTATACATGGTAGGAAAATTTATTTGCTCGTCGTTGGCTCCTAGTTCCATGAATAATTCTAGGACTTCATCATGGACACGCATGGGATTGGCGGCATGTTTGTCTATTTTGTTGATAACAACGATCGGTTTTAGTCCGAGCTCTAATGATTTTTTTAATACAAAACGAGTTTGTGGCATAGGGCCTTCCTGGGCATCTACAACTAGTAAGACTGCGTCGATAGAGCGGAGAACGCGTTCGACCTCAGAGCCAAAATCTGCGTGTCCGGGCGTATCCACGATGTTTATTTTTGTGCCCTTATAGGTGACGGAAGTATTTTTGGCATAAATGGTAATACCGCGCTCTTGTTCTAGGGCGTTAGAGTCCATTGATCCTTCGTCGCCGTGTCCACATTGAGACATGATGGCATCGGTCAATGTGGTTTTGCCATGGTCGACATGAGCGATTATTGCTATGTTTCTTATTTCCATAATTGAAAAAGGGAGCCCTCGTCCCGTTTCTATAGTAAAGCATAGAAATAATGTGGAAGTCAAATTACACTTTTTAGTATATCTACAATATTTGATGTATTTACAATCTTCTATTTATTATAGTAATAAAAAACGTAGCCTCGCATGGAAGCTACGTACAAGAGATCAAAAGGATTAGTGGTTTGGGTTATTGTGGGTGTATGGTCTGCTGGCCACTGACCTTGTTTCTGAAATGTGCCCACGCGATCTCGGCGTTTGTCAGGTGTATGATCGGCACATCTTTTGCCTTTCTTTGGTTCTCAGCTTCGATCATGATCTTGGTGGCAGGATGTTTTGGGTTATTGAGACAGTCGGCTAGTTTTCGAAAAGTGTTTTTGTCGAGTCTCAATGTTCTAAGCGCCTTCATTACTTGAGGTTGGATCCTATCAGCGCCATCGACATGCTCTACGATTTTTGGATTACTGCGTGTGAGGCTTCCGATAGTTTCCAAGATTTTTTGTTGTTCCTGATCGACGGGTATGGGCATCCGGTCGGTATGACTCGGACTCTGGCTCCCGATTGATACCTGCTTCGAGCTTAGCTTCAAACGTTCCAATGCAACATTAGGAGGGACACGGAAGTGGATTCCTCGGAATGGCACTTTGTGCAATGCCCCGAAAGCTTTTGCCTGGTCTTTGTTATGGGGGATGCCCTCTATGAACCACATTCGATTGCCCAAATCGAATTCTCGTCTCAGACGTTCCTCTAGTCGTGTTATCAAGAAGACGTCATCCACTTGTGTTCTAACGGAATCTCCCAATATAGATTCCATTCCTATCAAAACGGCGTTTGCCACTCCCTCCGTTTCTAGTAACTTGACGATTATCTTTCCTTTGGTTGTTTTGCCCGACCCGGTGACACCAAGGAGTCCAAACATTTGGACGCCTTCACGACCCAACTGATCAATAGTTGAGAATCTAGCCATACTTAACCTTTCTTTTAAGTTTCTGACTTGTTTGCTGTCAGATTTCCTTCCCACATTTAATTGAGAAAGAACAGCAACCTTTGATACTAGCATTTTTATTAACGAAATCAAGGTCGTTAAGTTTTAGACTTTTTTTATTGAAATTTTATTATTTTTTTATCAGAACTTTATCTCTATCTGGTAGGATCGGCGCATGACTATCGTAAACGATGATGTCGATATTGCCAAGTCGAAAGGAGCTCCTGATTATACAGTGGTTAGATTTCCAGAAAACCCATCGACAGCAGTAGACGCTGTTGATGCTATTTTGGCTTATGCGGTGTATATGCGCGCTTCAGATATACATTGCGATCCGCGGGTTTACGACATCATGTTTCGGTTGCGTGTCGATGGACAGATAAGTGAAGTTGGCACTATCGATAAGCGTCTGCACGAAGAGATGATCGCACGGCTCAAGATCCTTGCCGGGGCGAGAACTGACCTGCATGCTGTTCCACAAGACGGTAGATGGCGGACCAAGATCGGTAAATTAATGTTCAATATTCGCGCTTCGTTTATGCCGACATATTATGGCGAAAATGCTGTTTTGCGTCTGTTGTCCGCAGAGACTGCCATAGATCTCTCTTTTGCCAAACTTGGCTTTACGCCAGATCATGTACGCGCTATTGACGATTCGCTTAGAAAGACTCATGGCCTTATCTTGGTTACTGGACCGACGGGGTCTGGTAAAACTACCACATTACATACTTGTCTCGTGCAAAAATCCTCTGAGCCACTTTCTATTGTTACTTTAGAAGACCCAGTTGAATATGAGATTCCCGGTGTTCGCCAGATACACATTCGTCACAACAATGGCGTGACTTTCGTAAGTGGTCTGCGTTCGGTTCTGCGCCAAGATCCAGATGTGATCATGGTTGGTGAGATTCGTGATGGCGAGACGGCACGCGTAGCCGTGCATACCGCTCTCACAGGTCACCTTGTGCTTTCTACCTTGCATACAAATTCCGCACTCGAGGCTATTCCTAGGCTTTTGGATATGGGAGTCGATCACTATTTGTTGGCTTCGACACTGAGACTTGTGATTGCCCAACGACTGATACGTATTATGTGCCATGAATGTCTGGCCGAAGGTTGCGAGCATTGTAAACATTCTGGTTATATTGGACGTTCCGTTATTGCCGAAGCTTACGAGGTCGATTCGGGTTTGAGCGATCTCATTGGCAAAAAAGAGTCTATATCTGTCTGCATGGAATATGTAAAAGCGCGTGGTTTCATGCCCATATACCAAGATGGCATAGAGAAGGTCGAATGGGGAATTACGACGAGAGAAGAAGTCATGAGAGCCCTTTACAATTGAATTGGTCAATACAATAAATTTTAATCAAGTTTTTAGGTAGAGAATGTTAAAAGTATCAATAAAAAATAAATGGAAACGTCGTGATATTGTCTTTCTACTCGAGCGACTGGAACTTTATATCTCTTCTGGCTTTACGATCGATCAAGCCTTGCGCCTTTGTGAAGATGGCATTTCCGGCCGACATAGACCGGCTGTCATAAGTGTAAGAAAAGCAGTAGAAGCTGGCGGTTTGCTTTCTGCCAACTTGTCGAGATATATTGGGATACCAAACATTTTCGCTAGTCTCATAGAACATGGCGAGTCTTGTGGCGAACTTACGCGTACATTATCGATGGCGCGTTTGCTCATGGAGCGCCAAGAAGAATTACTCAAAAGATGCTTGTCTGCCATGACATACCCGGTAGTGATCGGTCTCTTTAGTTGTTTTTTAACTATTGGCTTGGTCCGTGGAGTGATGCCACAGATAATTCCCATGTTGCATGGCCTACATGTAAAATTACCCATATTGACTCGCATCACTATGTGGATATCCGATATTTTAGTGAGGCATGGTATCAAAGGCTTAATCATTCTGATAATCTTGACTATTGGCTCGGTCTTGATCTATAGAAAAAATATTTTTTTAAGGAAAATTATCCAACAGCTTTTTTTATCTGTGCCAGTGATCGGTAGGCTGATCAATAAATATGCGCTATCTGTTTTCCTGCAATCCTGTGGCACCTTGATAGAGTCAGGACTGCCAGTTTCTCAATCATTCTCAAACACTGCTCGATCGATTTCACTTTTGCCACTTCGTTTTTCTCTACTTGAAGAAGTGGCAAATATGAAGAGGGGAGTGACGCTCGGCAATGTCTTGTCGCACAAAAAAATTCCATCATATATTGCGCCTCTGCTCAGTGCGGGCGAGGCCTCTGGGTCACTTGGTTCGTCCATTATTCGTGCTACGGTTATTTTGGATCGAGATATTGAGCACACATTGAAGCGCCTGACCTCTCTCATAGAACCAGTGATGATGGTTGGTATGGGATGTGTAGTTGGAGCTATTGCCCTCTCTATAATGATGCCTATATACGATATTTCTAGGGTTTTACAGCAGTGATCAAAAAGACCAGAGATCGATCTGAGGTCAAGCCGACTCTTTCTTACTGATTTTTATTCCTTGGACCGTGTCTTTGACAGAAAATCCTCTGGATTCTATTTCTAGTCTCATGGCATCTGCCATTTTCCAATCTTTCTTTTTGCGCGCTTCTTCTCGCGCTTCCGCAAGCGTTTTTATTTCTTCAGGTATGGGTTTTTCCTCGATTTCCTGGATTGAACCGAGTTTTAAACCGAGTACTTGATCGAAGTTAATGAGTGTGGCACGTTTATCGGCGTCTGTGCATTCTTGATCTTTGACTATATCCCATACTAGGGCAATGGATTTGGGCATATCAAAATCATCGTTGATATAGGCCAAAAGACGTTCTTTGTAGGCATTTAATACTGATCCACCCAATGGATATCCACTGATGATTCTTATAAGCCTTATAAGAGCGTTTTGAGCGCCACGGACAATTTCATAACTAAAGTTGATTGGTGAGCGGTAATGCGCCGTTAGTAACAAATAACGGTAGGCAATGGGGGAGATGAATTCATTATGTAAATCCTCAAGTTTCAAGAAATTATTTTTTGATTTAGCCATCTTCTCATCCTGTACATTCATGAATGCTCCATGTATCCAATAATTTACGAAATTTTTACCAGTGGCAGATTCTGATTGAGCGATTTCGTTAGTATGATGGGGGAACATGAGATCTGTGCCACCAGTATGTATGTCTATGGTTGGTCCCAGTACTTTCATGGACATTGCCGAACATTCTATATGCCAGCCAGGACGGCCATCTCCAAAGGGAGCTTTCCAAGTGGCTTCTTGGCTCTCGGATGTTCTAAATTTCCATATAGCAAAATCTCGAGGGTTACCCTTGTCATACTCATCATTGGCAACTCTCTCCTTTGAAGGATTTGAGACATCAAGCCTGACTAACGCACCATAGTCTTTTACTTTTTCAACATTGATATATATTCCATCGCTGGCCGAGTAGGCAACTTCTTTTTTGAGCAGAATTTCAACCAACTTGATCATTTCTGTAATATTTTCTGTTGCGCGCAAGATATGTTTGGGCGGTAGGATGTTCAACAATTGCAGATCTTCAAAAAATAGTTTTTCGTATTTTTGGGTTAAGTTTTTCAGTGGAATTTTTTCTTCATCACTACGCTTGATAGTTTTGTCGTCTATATCTGTAATGTTCATGGCCTGGTTTACTACATAATCGTTGTACTCAAAGACACGACGGACGATATCGTTCATGATAAATGTCCGATAATTTCCTATATGAGGCGTATCGTACACTGTCGGTCCGCAGTTATACATTGAGACTACGCCTTTTTTTATAGGTTTGAATATTTGTTTGCTTCGAGACAGAGTATTGTATATTTGTACCTCCATTTTATCTTGTGAATTATCATTACTACATAAAATAAGCAAGTGGGTCTTATATCCAGTGCTTTTTTTTGAATAGCCACAAAATTGCCACGGTAATGATAGCTGTAAGTGTTACCAATATACTCCAACCATATGGGCTACCAATTATAGGTATTCCAAGAGCGGGGATGGTGAACATAGAAGCGATGAACGTTCCTGGATAAAAAACGAAGGTGATGATAGTTAGTGTTTTTATGATGTCGTTCTGTTTGGTGTTAAGTAGTGAATCGTTGGTCTCACGCAAGTCGGTTAGGAGTTCGTGGTTGTTGGTGATCAGTTCGTGAATGATATTAAATTCATCACGAATATCTCTCGCATAAGAGCTAAAATCAGGACCGAAGAAGTCTTTGGCTGAGTATTCAACCATTTGGTCCCAGATCTCGCGATGCATACGAGCGGTTTGTTTTATATCTATGATTTCTCGGCTTAGGTTAGAGAGCACTTCAACTATCTTACGCTCGTCATTTTTGAATATGCGCGTCTCTGCTGTAACTAGCGAATCTTTGATATTTTCAAGATCTTCGATTATTCCAGCGTATATGCGTTTGATCATATAGTAAAAAAGATATCCAGCGTGTTCGATCTTTTCTTCTTTATTCAAAATTGCGTTGGTCTCGAATATTTTTCCGAAGTATTCCAATTGTTCGATTGTGTCTGTACGTGAAGTGATCAGAAAGTTTTTACCGATGACGAAATCTATTTCACGATCTACTATCTCGTAGCCATTGCTCTTTTTAGTCCTTATAGGAAGCGTGAGGACGATCAAAATATAATCTTTATAAAAATCAACTTTGGCTACGGTCGATGATCTTCCGAGCTCTTCACCGACCAATGGATGGAGTCCATAGCGCTTGATCAAGTTGGATATCTCATCGTTGGTAGGTGATTCTAGGTCTAACCAAACAACTCCGCGGTAGGTATGCGTGTAAGTCATAAGCACATTATATGGTAGAAATGGTTGCTTGTCACTTCACGAAAATATGGGTGCCAAATCAGATCATGCGCGTTAGCGTAGGCATTGAGTATTTGGTTCTTAGGAGTTTCTATGCAATAATACTGCAATCATGAATACTGAAGATAAAAAACTTATTTACATACTCATTGCATTACCGACTATTATCATTACTCTTTTTATTGGAATATATATAGGCGACAAAGGTTCTACTGTTGCCAATCTTGAACCCACAGATACGACTATTGTAAATCAAGAACAATTTGCACCGTTCTGGAAGGCCTGGCAGATCTTGGATAACAAATTTGTCGATGTCGGAAGTACGACGGTTGAGAGCAAAGTCTATGGATCTATTCAAGGTCTAGCTGCTTCTTATGGCGATCCATACACCATGTTTCTTCCTCCGGAAGAATCGAAGATGTTTCAAGAAGATATTGCGGGCAATTTTGAAGGGGTAGGAATGGAGATTGGCATAAAAGACAAGCAACTTCAAGTTGTTGCACCGATCAAAGGGAGCCCTGCGGATAGAGCCGGAGTCAAGACGGGTGATTTTATACTCACCATCAATGGTACTTCGACAGTTGGTATGAGTACCGATCAGGCCGTAAAGTTGATTCGTGGTCCCAGGGGCACGAAAGTTGAGATAGATTTTCTTACAAAAGGGGTTGCCAAACCAGTGCTAAAATCAATCATGCGCGATATTATCACCATTCCTACTTTGGATGTGGAGACAAAGCCTGGAGGGATATTTGTCATTAGGCTTTATAGTTTTACTTCTCAGTCGCCAGACCTGTTTCGTAATGCTCTTCGCCAATTTGTGCTTTCCGGCAATCACAAACTTATTCTGGATTTGAGAGGTAATCCTGGGGGTTATCTAGATGCCGCTTGGGATATGGCTTCTTGGTTTTTGGCGGTAGGCAAAACTGTGGTTATTGAAGATTTCGGTGAAAATAATTCACCTCATATATATCGCAGTAAGGGTTACGATATTTTCAACGAGAATATGAAGATGTTCATCTTGGTCGATAATGGTTCCGCATCTGCCTCTGAGATATTGGCTGGGGCGCTACAAGAACATGGGGTGGCAAAATTAGTTGGCGAGAAAACTTTTGGCAAGGGTTCTGTTCAAGAGTTAATTTCAATTACGCCGGAGACTTCTCTCAAAGTTACGATTGCTAGGTGGCTCACGCCACAGGGTCACAATTTGTCACATGATGGTCTGGAACCCGACTATGTAGTGCCAATAACAGAAAAAGATGCCACGGATAAGAGAGATACACAGATGGACAAGGCGGTTGAATTGCTAATGGCAATGCCTTAGTTTAGTATAATATACGGTTCTGATTGGCTCGGTAAAGATAACCATAAAATAATATGAAAATTATTCTACTCAAAGATGTTCCCAAACTAGGAAAAAAGTTCGATGTCAAGGATGTTTCTAGTGGTCACGCCCTGAATCTGCTCATCCCCCAAGGATTGGCGGTTTCTGCCACGCCGGAACAGATGAAGCGCGTCTTGGTGGATAAAGAGAGGCTCGATGCTGAACGCAAGATCCATGAAGATCTATTGATCAAGAACATTAAGGATTTAGAGGGCACTACTCTGACTATATGTAGCAAAGCCAATGACAAAGGCCATCTTTTTGCTGGTATTCATCGTGAGGAGCTAGTTGCCGAATTGAAAAAGCAGACAGAGTTACAGATTGACCCTTCTTTTATTCAACTTGAGCACCCCATCAAAGAGGTTGGTGAGTATTCGATTGAGGTCATGAGTCCCGTTCCTATAGATACTCAGTCTGGCAAAGGAGGGAAGTCGGCAAAATTCAAAGTAGTGATTACTGCCGTTTGATCTTGTCTCTAGTCTATATTTTCGTACGGTTTGCGATTATATAATGCACAGAGATCGTGTGGGTGTACTATATTACGTTGGCCACCTTTTTTCTGTCGATGTTATTGTTGAAGCTGGTTTTCCTTTTTGAGGTGAACTGGATTTTGCCGTCTTTGAGAGCAAATAGGGTATCGTCTTTGCCTATGCCGACATTTTTGCCGGGCAGTATCTTTGTACCGCGTTGACGAACAATGATCTGGCCAGTAGATATACATTGACCGTGGTTGATCTTTATGCCCAAATATTGTGGATTTGAGTCGCGTCCGTTTTTGGTTGTTCCTGCCGCTTTCTTATGTGCCATATAATTAAAACTTAGAAGTGAGAATAGCTTAACATAAGCGTGTTTTTATAGCAATACCGATATTATGGCTATAAATATGATCATTTTATATCAATAATATGGCTCTGTATAGCCATATAACAGGGAAGAGGTATTGACTTTTATAGTCATAGGTGCTAGACTGGTAGTACAAAACGAGCCCGATGATCACCATGATCTAGAGCTTGTTTTTTAATTTTATGATTGAACTTACAACTGGTGTGATATTCCTGATATCATCTTTGTATGGTTCTGGGCATATAGCGGATGATCACATCCAAAATATCTCTGCTATGATCCCGACTACCATAGAGGCGACAACAGATATTCGCACATTGACCAATAATCCTGCGGCCATGGAAGCGTATCTTCGCAAGGAATTTGCCGATGCGCCCATTCTAGTGGATATTGCCCGTTGCGAGTCCAACTTCAAACAGTTTGACGCTGACGGCAATGTTATTCGCGGAAGGGTTGATGAGAACGATATTGGTCTAATGCAGATCAATGAACACTATCAAGGAGAGACAGCAAAGAGACTTGGCTTTGATATTTATACTGTCGAAGGCAATATTGGCTATGCAAGACATCTCTATGAGAGACAAGGTAGTCAGCCTTGGTCGGCTTCGTCAAAATGCTGGGGAGCAGAATTAGCTTCAAACAAATAATTAATCTACTTATAGTTTATAACAATCGACCACCGGTAAAAACTGGTGGTCGATTGTTATTGTATATAGAACTATTATCATTTGAGCTCTTACTTGTCTGAGTATTGCCAGCAAGCATCGTCAGAAGTTCAGTATTTTGCAGTATCGATTTATTTGATAATTAGATGATTAATTTATTAAATTACCAAGGGTAGAATGGTGTTAACTTAGCAGACACAGTTTTTGAATACCAATAATAGACCACAATGTGCGCTACGAAGGTGATGATCCATCCAATGAATAATCCACCGAAACTTGCGGCTCCGTATCCAGCAGTTACTGCAACCATTGCTGCTCCCAGACCTAACATGCCAAGTAAACCGAATGCGGCACTGATGATAGTACCAACCAAGAATGGTTTCCAGAATAACGTGAACATGTCATGAATATATCGCGATAGAAAACCACTACGCTTGACCCAATTGTGAATCGGATCATAAAGGAAAAAGAAAACAGCCCCGCCGACAGCTGAGCCTATTGCACCAAAGATTAAAGCCATGATTATTGTACTAATACTGAACGCGCTGTAATGTGAGGACCAATCAAACGTAGAAATAATCATACCGACAACAGCATTGATGACATACACAATAGAACCGTATATAACAAAGGTTTTTATTGTCTCCATAAACTTCTGATTCTTTTGCAATGAATCTACTGAAAAACCTGTACCCGATGATGAGGGGTAGGGGGGTTTAGGTGGTACCTGGCCATTATTTTGTGGAGGCATAAAATTGATTTTTAAATTTTCTTAATAATGCTTTATATTATACCCCCCGTATGTTTTTGAAAGGGATAGGTTATACACATCCCGAGGCTTGACTTTCCGATTGAATCTGATAACCTATAAATGACCTTAACAGTCAATTTTCCAGAGCTTGGGGGCCTCGCAAGAGGTCCCCTTTGCATTATGCGGATGGCTCTGTCTTATTTATGCCTGGCAGTTGTTTCATCTCCTTTTTGTAGCAGATGAATTCCGTAATCTTTTTGACATCGTAGATCTTGAGACCTTTGGCGCACAGATCACTAAGTTCGCTGGCCTTCATGCGGTGAGCTTTTGCATGTTGGCAGGGAATAGCTCATAAATATTGTTCGTCGACCAATACAATTGATTGTCAGAAATCAAAAAATGCCAGTGTTCAGACACGGGCAAGTGCCATTATTATTTCTCATCTATTAAATTATATAAATATAAATTATTAAGTAATCCAGACTGGGACAAAATATGAGAGTAGTGGAATGTGGCCATACAAGGGAAGGGCTTGTTAGTCGAAGACACTGAGGAAGTCGCGTAGCGACTGACGAAGTGTCGCACAATAGAAACTTGCAAGTCACGTTGTCGCACAACTGTGGATAACTTTTCTAAATACTATATCTAGTAGGCTGCACCATTGTCAGAAGATACCCTCTATCCTCTCCAGTAGTCAGTAATTCTGTTCTAAAACCTACTTCAGAAAATAACTTGGTGACGATAGATTCGCTAAACTTTTTAGAACGAGCCAATAGTAAATTTTCTCCTTTTTTCAGAGTAAACTTTTCTTCTGCAATTTCAAGGTTAATATCTTTCTGTAATAGAGCACGCATTTCAATCTGATTTTCCTGAGCATTCCATGTAACATCCAATTTGTAATCTTTTCTAGAAACATTCAGATAATCTAGTGTAAAGAATACGAAATTTTCAATAGATTCACCTTGGTAGTGATTAACAATGTTCTGCGCTTTGACAAGGTTGGTCAACTCAACTCCAACGATCATATAATCCTTTGATGTCATCGAGTCTCTAAAATTTGTGAGAACTCTACCAAGATCTGAATGGTTACCTAATGTGCTTCCGAGAAACAACATGAGGTTGATAGAGCCATCCTTTTTGAGATCGTACATAATGTCGGAAAACTGACCGAGCTCGAAGTCTAATTGAAATGGCCTCGATTCAGTACCCGGGAATTCCTTTGTAATTGTTGCGATGGCCAGGTTCTGCATTTCCAGAGAAATGTCTAGTGGTACATAGGTAAACTTAATATTCTTGTCTACGAGGTATTTGAGTATCGGCAATACTGGAAGACCGTTTCCACATCCAATGTCGATAATATTTATTCCTTTTTCCGTCGATAGGGTTGATACGAAGTCTTCTATGCGCTTTTTCAGTAAGATCGCTTCAGCAGAATTAATGCCACCATCTTCTGTTCGTTGATTGGCAATTTTATCCCAATTTGAAGCGCCTTTGCCAAGATATGCAAATTTTAGGGGTATTTCTCCACGTCCCTGTATGGCTGTGACCAGTTCGGCTTCTTGACGTTTCGATAACATGAAAATAGTATACCACATTTAGCCTTTATGGCCTAATTGAGCCACCCTAGACAGCTATTGACTTCTATGTTGTGATATGCTATGCTTAACCTAGGTAAGTACATTGAATTAATAGTGTGGTAGCTATAGCCAAAAGGGCTCGAAAATCGAGACTTTCTGGCTGTGGCTACCTTGTGGTGGTCTCAGCGAACGTCTATCCAAACGTTTGAAAACAGGATACGTCCGCGGATCACGTCACCGCACAAACACTATGGAAAATAACGCCGAAACACTGACTCAACTCCTGTTGGCCGGAAACATTGACCAAGCTGTTGAACTGGTCGCTCCCGCTTCGAACTATAGTTACTACGGAGCCAGTCATTACTACAGCAAGGTCAGCAGAGCGGAGAAATTAGTATTCAACGCTCTGAAACTGGGCGAGGTAGCTGCGAACGCAGCACTGGAGCACTTCGCTGCCGTTCGAGAGAACGAAAGTGGCGACCACGGTTATTGGGTTCACGCCCTCTCGCATTTCGACGGGGATCTGTGGCGTCGCGGTCTCAAAGATTGGGTCAAGCGGTTGTATGGGATCGCCTTTATAGGTGCCACAGAGCTCAAAGATCCAAACTGCTCGCCCAGACTTTTGGGAAACTTCTTGAGATTCGCCCCTCAGGATGCGGTGCTAGCCGACTATGGCATCTCGCAGGAAAACCTTCAGTGGACCCTGCTCAAGCGAGACGAGGTGCCCTCCGGGGATTACAACCAGGAGAGTTCGGCCAGTATGGCGAAGGTCATCTTCGGATTCCCATATGCCTCGAAGGAGGAATGGGAGACTGTAACCAAGGGATGGCGTGGCGAATAGTGGTTAACCCACTCGGTGAAGTAACCGTGGCTAACGCCTAAAACTTTCAACCCCCGCAGTCTAAAAAATTGCGGGACTCAACTGGATTCACAACCGAAAGGTAGCGAATCCTGAGAGTTCAGTTCTTTACAACATACATTCGATATTCGTCATAGCAGAAAGCTGCTCATTTTGGGCAATTCTCTGCTATGACGAAAGACATCAGGTCAAGTCGTCAAGCGAACGTTAATCCAATCGTTCTGAAACAGGAAACGTCTGCGGACTACGTCACCGCAAATATCCATATCATGAAAGTATTATTTATTGACGACCGGCTGAATGAGATCGCATCGCTTTGGAAAAGTTCAGGTTGTGCAAACACCCACGAACTTCTCCCTCTCGAGCAGTTTCGATCAGTCGAACGGGCCCTCGAACTCGTTGCGACTCACTCACCTGATGTTGTTATCGTCGGGTTTGGGCTCGGGAGATGGCCAGTCACTGGAGCAGATGTCATCAGAGGGCTGCAAGATCGTGGCTTTTCTGGAGAGATCGTCGGCAACAGCGGTGGAGGCCCTTCTCAGTATGAGCAACATGGCATCCATCTTCGCCATGTTAACCGAACTCCCCAACTGTTGGCCGAAATGCTTACTGGTTGCGGAGCCCGCTAATAGTGGTTTGTCCACTCTGTGAAGGCAACCGGAGTACAGACTCGAAACCTTTAACCCCTCATGTTCGCTGTCGAACATGAGGACTCAACTGGATTCACGACCGAAAGGTGGCGAATCCTGAGAGTAAAGTTCTTTGTTAAATCACACGACATTCGTTATAGCAGAAAGCTGCTCAGTTTTTGGACAATTCTCTGCTATGACGAAATGCATTGTGCAAAGTAGTGTAGCGAACGTGAATCCGAATCGTTCTAAAACACGGCCGTTCGCGGGTAACGTCACCGCTATGATAGATTATGAAGAAAACTTACCTCAATATCGAAGGCACAGAAGCGGAGATAGTGAAAATGCAGTTTACGTTCAACGGGTTTCTGATCACAGATCAAGTGGGTGAGGCAGATGTCGTGATTGTTGACGAGCCAGGCAAAATCTCTCTCTACCCCGGCAAGACTGTGGCCGTATTGATGTTTAAGCCACATGATAGACCGGAGGGTATTCCAGTGTTTGACGTTTCAACAGAGGGATTCGGGGCCATCCGTCAAGCTATGGAGTGGGTTTGTCCACTTGAAGAGCAGATGAAAAAGTTCCGACCCTAACCTGTAGAGAGTAACGGAGTACGCACACTACTTGGCAACAGAATCGTGTGATTATGTAACGGAGCAAGAAGTTCTAATCTTCTTGCTCCACTCAATTGGACTCATGATAGAAATATCGTGATCCTGAGAGGGATAGCTCTTTCAAAACAATAACGTCCAAGCAACCGTTACAAAACAGCTTGCGTCCGCGGACAACGTCACCGCATTGCACTTGTTATGAATGCTGATAAACCTATATCAGCGGATGTGATCTATGAGAACATCCTCTGGTATCTGGAAGAAAGGGGTCGAGCTGAAGCTGCCCAAAAGATGCTTTTTGAGAATATCGAGAGTATTAAAGGGCAACTAAGCTGGAATCTGAACGAGGAAAATCTAAAACTTCTGCACCGTTGCGTGAATGAAAGCAGCAGCCTGGATGATGAAACCTGGACTCAGACGAGGAACGAATTCATCATTGCCGCATTCAAAGATCTCTCAAGCTTTCGTAACCCGAAAGCCATGGGAATCTTTGAAAGACTGCGGACTATCTGTACGATGAACTCTTGCTCTGGGCAAGGACTGTCACAAAGCGTACAGACGGCAGTGCTGTCATAGTAATGCACGTCAGCAATCTGGAAGCGTTCGAAGGAATGCTCCATAAGGAATCCGGTGAGGGTTTCTTGCAAGAAGGACTGATGATATTTCAATAACACACCGCTCACGAAGGCCGCTTGGCTTTTGCGAGCGGTTCTTCTTTTACATCAAGAACGAAATACATAGAACAAAATATAGTGCTCCAAAGACCCACGGCACAAGAAGTTCTATATGAGAAAAGGGGTAATAGGTTTTTGGATCCTTGCCTTCTTTTAGTGGATGTTCCCATTCATATTTATATAGAGAAAGAGGTAAGTGAGATTCAATCTGATGTATCACATTGAACTTTGCGGTATTCAACTGCTTGTAGGCATGAATCATAAACCAAAATATAACACAGATGATAACACCAATTGCGGCAATGATAGGGCGTGCCCAACCAACACTTTGGAAGATTTGCGTCTGGAATGACAAACCTATTAGAGAAATAAGAGCTGTGTTGATTGCAATGAAATGATTATTGGTACTATGTCTGCGATCACTTATCTTTTCAGCGCTTTCTACATATAGTTGATACTGTTCAAAAAGGTGCTGTTTATATTGATCACCGTATTCAGTAGATTTTGTCTGAAATAATTTGCTTTCATTTTCCATATTTTTACAGACTATCGATAAATCTTTTTATACCATTCCATGTCCATTCAATCACAGTTTCTCCATCAAGTTCTGAGGGAATTTGACCTTTATCATTAGCATGAATATGTACACCAATAATGGGGATGCCTTCTTCAATTGCGCACTGTATTTCCCATTTTGCACCATCAGCTAGACGCGTTCGTTTACTTATAAGAGCGATCACGCCATCGCACTGTTTAATTCTTTCACGACAGCGGGTTTTCCACATACTATCAAATGGATTCCTTACCGACATGTCATAAAAAGTAAACGGTACACGCGCCTGTTCCGCCTGATGTACCAGATGATCTCTTGCAAACTTATCTTCTACTGCAAAGCTTATAAAGACATTTTTCATGTCAAATATATTACAACAGAATATGATTATTCACAATGCCGTAATTCTTTGCTATAATAATTTCATTAACCTCACTGCCACTACTGATGAGTAAGGGTAGTTACAGAAAATTACGGGTGTAGGTTTCTTGTCTATGATCCGTATAAGAAAAGGCCCCTAAAATAGGGGTCTTTTCTGTAGGCTAATTATCAACAGATTTGGTATGACTAACCTCAGATACATATTGCACTCATTAACCAAATGGGCGCATGAAA
>CAZYES010000018.1:0-13419 GCA_964646515.1 uncultured Candidatus Saccharibacteria bacterium
TATCTTGCATTCCACAAAATTTTACGAGAACGGACTACTGATAAACATTTTCTCTGCCTGAACCGGCGACAAAGGAGGAGGTGTATCCGTAGTTCCGTTCTCGTTTCTACAATGAAATTCGCAAGCGGTAGGAGAGTATTCCATTCGCGATGAAGGTGAAGGGGTGACCCACACTGGAGCGCTTGGAAGTAAGAATGTTGGCACAAGTAACCGCAATGCGGGTGAGATACCCGCACGCCGAAAAACCAAGGTTTCCTTGGCAATGTATATCAGCCAAGGGTTAGTCGGTCCTAAGGGGATGGCGAATGCCGCACCCGATGGATACACGGTTAATATTCCGTGACTTTTATTTACAGTGATTGGGATGACGAAGTGTAGTATGTCTTGCGTATAATTGGATTTAACGTGTGTATCGTAAGGATGGGTCTTGGCAAATCCGGATCCTCACTTTGATGTGATATCCAAGCGAAGCACATACCTGGGCAACTGGGAAATAAGACAAAGCACGCTTCCAAGAAAAGTCTCTAAACTTATGTATATAAAAACCGTACCGTAAACCGACACAGGTGGTTAGGTCGAGTAGACCTAGGCGAACGAGTGAGAGGTCTCCAAGGAACTCGGCAAAAAAGCAGCCGTAACTTCGGAATAAGGCTTTCCTTCCGCCCTCACGGGCGTCAGGACGCAGCTAAAGTATCTCTGGCAACTGTTTATCAAAAACACAGCTCCCTGCGAACTCGTAAGAGGATGTATAGGGGGTGACACTTGACCAATGCGAGAAGGTCAAATAACGGCGTTCCATTGTCGCAAGATGATGGGGTGACTGTTATAAGCCCTCGTGAATGTCGGTCGTAACTATAACGATCCTAAGGTTTCCGGTCTATTAGATTTAATGGATCGGGAAGGACTGGGATCGTTAGGAGATTAATTTGATAAATATAGAACGTATAAGAACTTATAAGGAATTATAATAAGCTGCCTATTCTGAGATTTAACAAATCGAAGAATGTCCTAAAATATCTGACTATGTGCTGAAAAATCTGAGTATCTCAGGCTACTATGGTATAATTACACCATAGTAAAAATGTCATGAGTGCAGACAATCAGCAGGAAAGATCAATAATTGAAGCATGGATCCTAGGTTTTACAGATGGCGAAGGGTGTTTTTCAGTTAGTTTTATTAAAAATAAGACTACAAAAACTGGATGGCAGATCTTCCCAGAGTTTGTGATAACCCAGGGGGCCAAAAGCTTACCGGCACTCGAAATAATTAAAGATTATTTTAGATGTGGTAGGTTATTCATTAACAAGCGATACGACAATCATAGAGAACATCTCTACAGATATTGTGTACGCTCTATCTCTGATCTGGAATCGACCATAGTTCCATTTTTTAGCAAGAATGAGCTCAAGACATACAAGAAGAATGATTTCCAGATATTTTCTGAAATCATTTCAATGATGTCGAAAGGTATTCATTTAAATAAGAAAGGAATGGAAAAGGTCGCCAAATTAGTAGAGAAGATGAATAGAAAGAAAAAATCTCAATTTTTGAAATCCTCAGAAACCAAACGTCAGAATCTGAATCCTGAGCGCACGCGAGGGGTGAAGATAAGATAGAGTTCGTACTGCATAGCGATATGCAGAATAACAATATATAGCGCAATTCCTTGCGGGGTAAGTTCCCGCGCGTTGAAAAGTGTAATGACTGGAGAACTGTCTCGGAGACTTGCTCGGTGAAAATACAATACCGGTGAAGATGCCGGTTACCTGCAGTTAGACGAAAAGACCCTAGAAGCTTTACTGTAATTTGATATTGACCATACGTTCTTGATGCGTAGCGTAGTTGGGAGGATTTGAAGTCTTTCTTTTGGGAAGGATGGATCCGACGATGAAACACCAATCTTTAAGCATGTATGTTCTAACCTGAGCGGTATAAACGCTCTTGAGACAGTATCTGATGGACAGTTTTAGTGGGGCGCTATCCTCCTAAAAAGTAACGGAGGAGCCTAAAGGTCAGCTAGCCGTGAATGGAAACCATGGCGATAGTGTATGGGCACAAGCTGGCTTGACTGCGAGACGTACGTGTCAAGCAGACGCGAAAGCGGAGCCAAGTGAACCGACCGTGGGCGTTAGACGCCGCGGAAGATTATCGGACAAAAGCTACTCTAGGGATAACAGGCTAGTTCCGCCTAAGAGTTCATATCGACGGCGGAGTTCGGCACCTCGATGTCGGCTCACCACATCCTGGGGGTGAAGACGCTCCCAAAGGTTTGGCTGTTCGCCAATTAAAGTGGTACGCGAGCTGGGTTCAGACCGTTAAGAAGCCAACCCGAACGTGTATTATCTCGAAAACCACGAAAATTTCTTGCTAGAAATTTTCTTTGTTTGACGCCAGTCGCGTCTCGCAGAGGTTTTCTCGATAACACAAGTTTAGGTTGTCAGTTGGCTTTTTGATAGTCTGAATCACTTCGAGAGATTTAAATTTTAGTAGTCTATTAAAATAGATAAGAATGTATCCAATCAAATCATGGCGGTCCCGCGAAGCTCCGAAGGAGCGTAGTGGGAACAAGTCGATTTATATCGGAGGAATCCTTTTATAAGGACGATTCCGAGGGAATCCCGAGCAAAAGCCAAGGGAGCCCGTAGAGACTAAACATCGACACCCCGCGTAGCTCCGAAGGAGCGAAGTGGGAGAAGCTATAGTCCATTGCATCCTGTAAAGGATGATAACAAGCGTGAGACAGGTTGGTCTCCTATCTACTGCAGGCGTTGATACTTGAGGGGAATTGACTCTAGTACGAGAGGACCGAGTTGAACAGACCTCTGGTCTACCTGCTGTCGTGCCAACGGCACCGCAGGGCAGCTATGTCTGGATCGGATAACCGCTGAAAGCATATAAGCGGGAAGCCGGCCCCAAGATTAGGTATCGTTTGAGACTCGTGAGAGATGATCACGTTGATAGGCTTTAGGTGTACGCGCCGTAAGGCGTTGAGCCGTGAAGTACTAATCCGTCGATCCTATTAGGAACTTTGTATATCAGGCTTACTTATCCTACATTTCCTCGAAATTTTCGATGGCGAAGTAGGATCAAAATTGACTACGTTACTCTTTATTACTTTGAGGTATGAATTTGGTTAATGGTAACTGATCGGTTGCCGGTCTATGTAATTTTATTATATTATACTGAAGGCAACCGACAGTCATTAATCCATAATTGAGTTTTATGTTCTGGTGATTTGGCGCTATGGAAACACCCGTTCCCATTCCGAACACGGTAGTGAAACGTAGTTGCGGCGATGATAGTCCTAATTGGGCGAAAGTAGCTAGTCGCCAGGACAGAGAATTCAATCGTGGTTTGATATCATCTTTCGATTGTGAGACAATAATCACTGATCGTTAAAGATTATAATTTTTTAATTGTTGGTATTATTATCTCTATGGAGCCAAATATTATTTCTTACCCTCCTGTAGTTTCTTCGGATAGCGTTTCGAAGCCACAAGGGTCTTTTAGTCTATTTGAGTTTGCTTGGGATTTTTTCAAGACGCACTGGAGATTTGTCGCGCCACTTATGATATTCCCATCAATTGTCATGTATGTTGGCAACATATTTGGCATATTTAGAAATGTTTTTGTTAATCTTATAGGAGTAGTATTTTTGATTGTCGGGCTCGTTTTGGCGATAGCTATGCAAACGGCGGTTGTGAATGCGGTGCACCGATTGTCAAAGGAACCAACGGTTGCCCTTTCATTCAGGGGACAATATAAACTAGGTTTCTCATATTTTTGGTCGGTTGCTTTTTTGATGGCTCTCCAATTGCTTATTGGACTTGGGACGTTTGTGTTTTTGTTCATTCCAGCGGTTATAGTCGGAGTATATACCGGTCTGTACCTATTTGTACGCGTTCTAGATGACAAAAAAGGCCTTACTGCTTTACTCGAGACCTATTCTTTGGTCAAAGGTAGATGGTGGGCGGTATTTGGTCGCATATTGTTTATGGGGCTTATCAACCTCGCCTGTGCAGTTGTCATATCAATTGCTAGTTCTATTTTTGGGGCAATCATTGGCATCGATGCCAAATCAACTGCCGGAATGATTGTAGCCATCATTATGGGCCTTGTGCTAGCCGCTGTCATCGGGCCTATTTCTTTGGCGTATACTTACAAGTTATATATGTCTTTGAAATCAACGCGATTTCCCAATGTTTCTGTACTCGGATTCAAGAGGTGGCTCGTCGCTTTTCTGGTTGTTGGCGTTATTATGGCGATTAGTCTTCCATGGGTGCTCGAATCGTCGTTTGTAGAGAAACAGCACGATTGGAATCAGTATTATATGGTCACTAGGTAAAAATTATCTTATCAATAACCTTAAATCTTTTATCTCAAATCTATGTCTTGGTCAAAAAATAGAAAGTTTACTATTGCCTTGGGTGTAATGGTTGTTGTTGCCGGTGCTATTGTCGTTCCGACTTTTTTGTATTTTTATGAAGCTCCGACTTGCTTTGACGGCATCAAGAATGGCAATGAACAGGATATCGATTGCGGAGG
The DNA here is from genome assembly GCA_964646515.1 of uncultured Candidatus Saccharibacteria bacterium. Classification (GTDB taxonomy): domain Bacteria; phylum Patescibacteriota; class Minisyncoccia; order Phycocordibacterales; family PALSA-1337; genus C7867-002. The sequence continues at coordinate 4,547 of CAZYES010000018.1, forward strand.
ATCATGTGAGCGTCTATGCCAAAGCGCTTTTGAAGCTCCCAATGTTGCATGGACGCGTTTCGAGCAAATCACGTCAGGACTTTATAATGTCGCTACTTATATTGTGAATAAGAATCCTGCTGGTGAAGCTGTAGACGTGCCTTATCGTGTGACACTATATGATAGTAAAGGCATATTGATAATTGAACAAAATGGCAAAGTTACTTTACCGCCACACAGAAACACTCTCGCTTATCAGGGCACGATTGATACCGGCAAGCGCGTTCCAGTCAGAGCGCTTTTCGAATTTACCAAAAATCCAGATTGGTATAAAAAAAGCGATCCCTTGGCTTCGATTTCGATTGCTGACAAAAACTATAGTGAAGATGAGGCTGGCTCATCTCTCATGGTGACACTAGGTAACAATAGCGTTTTGCCACTTAGCAATATTACCGTCTACGTTATTTTATATGATATAGATAGTAACGTTTTGGGTTTCTCCAAGACTCTAGTAGACGAGATCCCCGCAAAAGGCACAACCATTGCCCCATTTACTTGGCCAGTCAATCGTCATGGCTCGGTTATCTCTATTGAGGTCTTACCAGTATCGGAGTAAGCTTACGATGCGAGCTTTAATAAAGACATCAAATGATACTTGGTTACCGTCTGAAAGACGATGAAGAACACCTAAAAATTGATTGGTGGCTGGTTGGCGCCATTGTCCCTATATTGATAGCGGGGCTTGTAACCATGCATTCATTTACCGAGGAAGTCCCTTTTGCTTCTCATCAGATTATTTGGATAGCTCTTTCTTTTTTGGTTTTTTTGGGTATAAATTTTTTTGATGTCAGGTTCTTGCGTGCGACATGGTTTTCCGTAACATTATTTATAGTATCTTTTGTTTTTTTGGCTACGTTGACTATTTTGGGTAAAGTATCTCATGGCGCGGAAAGTTGGTTTTCTTTTGGTTTTTTCTCTTTTCAGCCTTCTGATTTTGCGAAATTGGCGCTGATCATCATTTTGGCAAAATATTTTTCACGACGCCATATCGAAATAGCCAATATTCGGCATATTATAGTTTCTGGTCTTTATGCTTTTGTTTTTTTTGTTTTAGTTATTGCTCAGCCAGATTTTGGTTCGGCCATAATCATTGTCTTGATCTGGTTTGGCATGATCATGGTCTCTGGGATTTCAAAGAAACACCTTTTGGTTATGACCGGTATTGCCGTTCTCGCTTTTGTCTTGCTTTGGGGTTTTGTTTTTGAAGAATACCAAAAGGATCGTATCAGAAATTTCATAGATCCTATGGCTGATATTCAAGGCGCTGGTTACAATGCTTATCAATCTATCGTCGCTGTCGGTTCTGGCGGTTTGTGGGGTAAGGGTGTCGGATATGGTACGCAGTCGCGATTGAAATTTCTTCCGGAATATCAGACAGATTTTATATTTGCGGCTTTTGCCGAAGAATGGGGATTTGTTGGTATTATCATTTTGTTTACTCTCTATGGAATCATTGTTTGGCGCATTATTAAAAATGCTTTATTAGGTAGTACAAATTTTGAAATGCTTTTTGGCGCTGGCGTGGCGGTGTTTTTTATTGTGCATATTGCGGTAAATGTGGGTATGAATATGCATCTTTTGCCTGTCACTGGTACGCCATTACCTTTTATGAGTTATGGAGGTACGCACCTCATTATTGAATTCACTGCTTTGGCAATGCTTATGGCTATGCGCAAATATTCTAGACCAGTTCACAGAGATACCATCAAAAACGAATTTATTGGACCACAATAATAAAAAAAGACTATTTTAACCCGTAGTTATCCACATATGATACATGCCCGTGGATTCTCTGTGTTATAATTACAAGTGCGTATTAATCCATACCTACTTTTTATTAATTTCTTACAAATTATTACATGAAAAATAATAAATATATTTTGTCTGTGACAACGGCAGTGTTCGGTCTGTCACTACTCGTCTCGGCCACTATTGCCAATGCTCAGATGGCGCCAAGACAACTCGAAAAGGCCTCTTGTTTTGATTACTATAACTTTGGTGGAGTCACAGCTACGATCTCTCCTGCCAACCAGGATATATTTTCTTCTGGTACGAAAGTCGACTTTTTGGGAGATATACAGAATGCAAATACATATCCTATTTTGGACGCTGTGGTATACGTGAAGATATTCCGCAATGACAATTTAGCAAAGGGTAGTAACAATATTGTCGATCAGTTCGTCGTTATGCGGGACATAGATATCAAAGGTAATGGCAATATGCCACTGAATTTTTCTTGGAATATCCCGGCATGGACAGTGAGTGGGGATTATTACATAGGCACATATGTGATATCCAGCGAACGTTTCAATCACAGCGGGCTTTCGTTTACCGAGGATGTTACGGGGGGCTTGAGTGAATTCAAAGTAGTCGGCGAGCAAAAGTCAATTGTTTATTTCAATAAGGATTTGGTCAAGGTAAACGGCAATAAATATATTTTTGCTGGCTTTATACCACAACTAGATGGTAATGCCCCGATTGTTGTCAAAGCATCGTTGTCCAATCCACTGAAGACCAACGAAAGTATACCCGTTAGGTATTCTCTATATCGTTGGGATTCTATGAGAAATAGCAATCTTGTTGACACAAAGGAAGAAGTTGTTTCTGTCAATGCCGGAAAGACTGTTGAGATTTCATATACCATCAATGAAAAGACATCGCCCGTCTATTATCTAGTCATTGAGGCGAAATACAAAGATACGAAGTCAATATTGGATATCAGGGTTGGGAGGAGTGGGGTAGATAGCCCGAGAATCAATTCTCTGGCAGTTGATAGCTATCCCATAACCGCTTCCACGACTATATTTTCTTGCGTACACAACTCTGGCCAAACTTCTGAAATCAATGGGAATAGACTCGAATTGTCACTTAGTGACAAGAGTGGCAAGCAACTTTACTCTGGTGTCTATAGTGGCAAGATCACGAGCGCAGTTATGGGGTTGAAAAATAACATTAGTGCCATCACGGGATCTCTCGGCGAATTCAAGATCAACGCAAAGCTTTACGGTGCGTCAAATACTTTGATAGATGAAGTAACTTTGAACTACGATTGTAATGTTATAGATCCCTCTAAATGTCCAGTTTCAGGCGGAGGTTCGCAACTCACTTCGTACTTTGGACAAAATCTACTTATAGCTTCCCTGGTGCTCGCTTTGCTAATTCTTATCGTTGTTATTGGGTTGCATGTCCGTGGCAAGAATCGCTCTATAATCATGGTTGTGTTATTTACGAGCATATTTGTTGGTGGTGGTTTCTTGATGTCAACAGATTTTGCAAGGGCGATTAGTAGGTTTACTACTATTGCGCCCGATACAAGTATGAGTGGTGTTGCCATGAGCCGTGCGGCCCATAATACGTTTAATGCTAGAGGAGAATTTCAGAGACTCTTTGGTGCAAGTACGGGTCGCACGGACCTTAAAGGATACCTTGTATTTAATCCATTGTATGTCAATACGACGTATGGTATTAAGATATATGTAAAGAAGGTAGGACAGACAGACTTTGTTGCTATCAGTCCAGGTAGTATTGTAAATGTTGGTGATGAGATAAAAGTAGAAGGTGTTGGCGTGGGTGACGCAGGCACGATGGCACGCTATTCTTCGTGGAACGGTACGGGAGGTGGTCAGGATACCCCATATACTTATTGGGTTGATTCTCTTTCCAATCCTCCGTATCTGAGTGCATATGATAATAATATTTGTGCGTCTCAAGATTTTATTGTTAGGGACACTTCTCCGCTCTCAAGGGTTGTAAATTATTATTTTCCTGTGGTTATAAAAAGACCATATTTTGATGTGATGGGCACGTCGGGACAATTTACCGGTCCGACAGCAATTTCTAAATATTGGAAAGTCTTTACAGTAACAGGTGCTGGCGATTTAAATTTTGTCGCTAATTTTCATACAACCACGGCCACAGCATATTTAACTTTTGAAATTGACAAATCGGGTCCGGGTTATACTGATGGTTACTCATGTAATACGTTTGCAGAGGCGGGTTCGGTGAGTGTAGATAATCGAGTTTTTAGTTTTAGTTTGACAGCTCAAAGTTCAAATCCAAACAATAATCCTCCAAATGCGCCCGTTGTTGACTTGACTAGTCGTTGTATGGATATAACTGGTTATAATCCGGCCACTTTCTCTGTTTTGGCTACTGACCCAGATGGCGGACAAATTACATATCACGCCGATTTTAATGATGGTGTGGATAACCAACAGACCACTTCTTCTGGTACCAAAGTTAATTTTGGTAAATCTTTCACAACTGTTGGTCAGAAGACTGCCAGATTTTGGGCGGTTGATAGCAACGGAAGCTCTTCTCCCATTGTGACTGAGACTTTTGACGTTTTTACGAATTGTAGTGGCGTTGGTGTATTCTCATGCGATGATTCTAGTAGTAGAAATTTACCCAGAGAAGGTGGGAGTCTATCGACAAGTGGCTGGGTTAGTTCCTCTGGTTTGGTCAGCTCATATACATTTTCATGGAAAAATGATTCTACTACAGGCACTCCGAGTGCTTTTAATAGTGACCCCATGGCGGTGCTTACATATCCAGCCAATACTTCATCGGGTAATATGGTATATCATCCTGAAGTTAGAGTGAAAGATAAAAATAATGTTTTAGTTGATACAATAGGGTGCGGAACAGTGACCGTAATTGGTCTGCCTACGGCGGGAGTTACTATGGAGCCAACATGTGTTACTACGCCAGTAGGAGAAACAGCTTCGGATTACACAGTAAATTTTGGAGCCAATGTGTCGATTAGCGGTACTGGTCCTTACAACATAGAATATAGTTGGGATGACGGAGACACTTTTGCACTTTTTCCAAATCAGGTCAGAAAAACATACACCAAGACGACCGCAACGTCGACAATTTCTGGGTTGGTTAATGGCGTGCCAGAGCTCGCAGTAAGACTTTATAATACTACGCAAAAGTTTTTCCCGACCACAACTCCTCAGTGTAAAGTGACCGTACCGCCGACCAATTCTGGCCAGTTTCAGGCCTTCTGTCTTAGTGATTCGACCGCAACATTTCCTAGTACTAGTAATTTAGCGACTAGATATAGATATTTTCTTCCTAGTTGGGTTGAGGTTTTGGGAGAGGGCTCGCCTCAGTATCGGTGGAGTATATATGATCCAGTTTCTACAACGTCTCTTGTCTCTACCAGTGAATGGTCTACAAGCACGAGCACGGTCCGAGTTCCAACTAATGAAGACGTTACCCAAAAGGAATACCCGGTAACAGTCGAAGTGAAGAATAGTAGAGAAGAGGTGGTCACAATTCCAGAGTGTGGGAAAATAATCGTATCTGGTACTAGCACTCCTCCAGGGCCTATCCTCTCTTGTAATTATGTAAAACCTTATATACTGCCACAAACTGGCGGGAGTGTTACTTATGATCCAGGTTCTATTGCAGTCTCAGGCGGGACCCCACCGTATTCCTATGCTTGGAGCACTGATGAAAGCAATTTTTCTAATAGTCCTACGAATTCTTTCTCAGCAAATATGTCCAATTATGATTGGGTGTCGAGAGTAATAACCCAAGTGACAGACAGCGTGGGGGAAATAGGCACAGTTTCATGTGGTCAAGTGACTATTCTAGGTCTTAATAACCCCAATCTCTATAATCTTACAGTCAATATATCAGGTACAGGCTCTGGTTCTATTTCAGGTCTGGGGAGTCCATGTAATGGAGGATCAGGGATAGAATGTATTAAACCTGGTATTACGCCAGGAACATGGCAGACCATGTCAGCTAGTGCTGATTCTGGTTCAACATTTTCTGGTTGGACACCTAGCTCGTCAGGTTGCCCAAGCACACTTAGCTCTTCTGTCTGTTCAGTAAAGATGGATGGCCACAAAACAGTTACCGCCACCTTCGACACAGCAGGCGCAAGCGGTGAAGCCAAACTCTACATAGGAGAGACTTCTAGTAGTGCTAATACCAATAATACAACATCATATTCAACTAGGGTGGGAAGAACCTTCGGATTCAGAGCAGAAAAAGGCAATGCTACTGATTGTTCCATAGTAAAAACGAGTGGTAATTCACTAAGTTTTACCGAACTTGATATAGATGATAATTCATCCGGAGAATCTTTTGACAATATTCCAACCATTGGATCAAATTCTGGGCAGTATGAATTCCAACTCCAGTGTGATGGAGTATCATCGAATGAAGCCACTCTATATCTAAGGACCTCTGATACTCACGAAGAGTAGTGGCTCCCTTTGGACCCTAGTAATTATAGGTAGTTATAAATCTAGTTAACTTTGTTCTGCCTTCCTTGTTCATATAGGCCTTCTATCATCCATAGCATCTTTTCAACCGAGAACTTCGTGGCTACTCGTTCCTTTAGCACAGTGCCATAACCACGACGTTCTTCGGGATGCTCTATCATAAATGAAAGGGCGTGTGCCAATTCGTTGGAGTTTTTTGGTTGGATGAGTATGCCAGATTTCATATCTTCCACGATTTCTGATATACCCCCAGCCGTGGTTGCTACAACTGGGAGAGAAGCACAACCAGCTTCGAGAATAGAATAAGGCAATCCTTCTTTGATCGAAGGCAAGACGAAGATATTGAATGACTTTAGATAGTCTGAAGCATTGTCCATGAATCCTAGGAGGTGTACGTTTTGCTCTAGTTTTTTTTCTTTTATGAGCATATGCAAAGCCGTTTTTTCTTCTCCATCGCCTATGATGACGCAGATAGCGTTTTCGTGTCTTTCTGACACCAAGGACATTGCGTTGATCAGATAGGTTAGACCTTTATTTTTGTGGAGTTCGGCGATAGTACCGATTATAATTTTTTTATTAAAATCAACCAAATTCATCCCGATATTTTTGCTTATGGTCTGCTTGGCACCATTGACCGACATGAACGTCGGTGCTTTCAGGCCGAGGGGTATCATTGTTATTTTGTTCTTTATTCCTGGAAAGTATTTTGCTTGCGTGTATTCACGGTTTGAAAGGAGAATCGTCGTGTGCGAAAGGATCATGGTTATCCAAGAGGCGAATATGATCAAGGCACGCTCTATCACCGGACGACTTTCGTTGAATGACCAGCCGTGTACAGTAGTAATGATCTTTTTTACTCTAAGCAATCTTCCTGCCAAAGACCCAAGTCCCGAGGCTTTGGGACTATGGAGATGAATAATATCCGGTCTCTTGTCTTTGATTACCGACCAAATAGTACGAAAAGAGTGAAAGTCTTTTTTGAAGGCCATGTCTCTGCCGAGTGTGGTTATGGAAAATGTATATATACCAGCATTCTCCAGCTTGACCTTGAGCAACCCTTCACCACCAAGTACCACCCAGACATCATGACCTTTGGCTTTCATAGCAGTAGCTATATCAAAAACATGTCTTTGTGCGCCACCCCAATTGGATTTTGTTATTATATGCAATATCCTCATGAGATTACGCTAGCATTTTCGTGGTTTTTGGGCAATTGCTATTATAGTTCCAAACTATTGAAATTCTCGTATATCGTGGTAATGTGATTGTCATGAATCATGTTGCCAATAGAAAGAGAGTGTTTCTGCTTGTTATAGGCGATCTCGTTACTTATATATTTTCACTGATTCTGAGTCTGGCTATTCGTTACGGCGAGATCCCTACCAGAGATTTACTTATCAGACACGCTTTGGCGTTTTCGGTTTTATTCGTAGTGTTCATTCTGGTCAGTTTTAGTGCGGGACTTTATGATAAGCAGTTAGCTCAGGTTCGTGGCCGTATTCAGGGACTATTAATCAAAGTCCAGATTGTCAATGCTGTAATTGGCGTACTTTTCTTCTACTTCGCGCCTGTTGCTATTGCTCCAAAAGCGAACCTGTTTATATTTTTTGTAGTATCTACGATATTGCTTTTTGTCTGGCGTATGGTTATTTTTCCGGTTTTGAGCGTTGCCAAAAGACAAGCCGCTATTATTGTAGGTGTTGGCGATGATATTCAGGACTTATATGATGAGGTAAATAGCAATGCTCGTTATGGTCTTTCGTTGAAGAGAAAAATAGAACCACTAGAATCAGTAGAGAAAACAGTTTCTATTATCGCGGAAGCAGTGGAAGAAACAGGAGCATCGGTCATCGTGGCCGATCTTCACAATAATGTTATTGAGTCTGCCATGCCGTCTTTGTATTCAATGATTTTTTCGGGAATACAAATTATTGACGCCAGCAAACTTTATGAGGCCATCTTTGACCGTATTCCTATAGGCATCGTTGGAGAAAGGTGGTTGGTGGAGAACTCTAGCACGGCCCTGGGCAATAGACGGGTCTATGACAGCTTGAAACGGGCAATTGATGTGATTGTTTCGTTTGTCGGCGGAGTAATCTCATTATTTTTTTATCCCTTTGTCTATTTAGCTATAAAGATTGAAGATAAGGGGCCGATTTTTATTACCCAAGATAGGATTGGCAGGAATGGAAAATCTTTTCGCATAATCAAGTTCCGTAGTATGTCTGATAATGATAATGGTAGATACGATGTCAGTGGTAAGAATAAGAACAAAGTGACGCAGGTTGGATCGTTTTTGCGCAGATCACGTATAGATGAGTTACCTCAGTTTTGGAATGTTCTGCGCGGGGACCTTTCTATGGTTGGCCCACGGCCGGAGCTTCCACATCTTGCTAGTATTTATGAGAAAGAGATTTCGTATTATAACGTACGACATCTCGTGAAGCCTGGTCTATTTGGTTGGGCGCAGATTTATCACAAAAATCATCCACACCACGCTGTTGATATAGAAGAAGCGCGCAACAAGTTGTATTATGACCTTTATTACATCAGGAATCGATCGGTGATGCTCGACTTTAGAATTATTCTAAG
>CAZYES010000018.1:13519-17080 GCA_964646515.1 uncultured Candidatus Saccharibacteria bacterium
GCGATCACGGTGAATGCTGGTTCTTTGACTCCGACAACTGAGCCCGCAGTCGGAAGTTATACTTTGAAAGATATCTTCAACCGCTTATCGACTAACGCTACTGCAATTTCCGGAGACCATGATTTTTCTCCGACTACTACTCCGCAATCTATATTTCCTACTTTGACAGAGATTTACGAAGCTATACCAACAATTGATCCAACGCGGTTGTTTTCTGGCACCTCGTATCTTGGGGTTACTGGCTCGCTCGTTTTGGCGTGTGCTACCAGTACATTTGATGGCACTTCAAATCTCGTGGCGGATATTTTTGACGGTAGTGGTAATGGGGCAAGTCGCTGGTGCATGAAAGATACTGGTGATAGCACTGACGTAGATATTATTTTAAACAAGAAAGCCTGGGTTGATGGTGTCGAAATAACGGGAACTATGCCGGTAAGAACCTCTGACAATTCTGCCACGACTAGCGCCACTTCTACGGGCAGACTCCTACTTACACCTCCAGCTGGTTATTATGACGGTGTGGCCACGGTTTCGACTACGAGTGAGAATTTTACCGCAGAAAATATCAAAACAGGCATAAACCTTTTCGGTATATTGGGTACAATGTCTACGGGTTGGACTTATGGAGATAATGATGCTGAAAAAGTTCTAACTAGTGCTACAGCGTTTGGTACCTACAATGCCGACAATCTCATAGAGAGCAATGTAAAATCTGGAGTTACCTTTGGCACAAGCTCAACGGGCACATATACTATAGCGCTAAACGCCGGATATCCCGGTTCTGGTTGGACGGCAAATGAGTCCGGTGATGGTTCTACTGTCTTGAGTCAGGCAAATTGTGAATCAGTCGATGGGGCACCTACTGGTTGGTACTGGTTTGAAGATGCTAATGGCGACGGCGATACCTCAGATTCTGAAGATGGTGTATGTGTCAAAGGGGCGAATGGTAGTGCTGTATCATGGAATGGCGCCATTTTGGTCAATCCGACTGTTCCTACCAATGCCTCTTCTACTGCCGATGGCGGGAGCGCAAATACTATCTCTTCATCCACAGCTTCGTGGACGGTGAATGCTTTCAAAAATTACACGGTCAAAATAACGATAGGTGCGGCCGTGACCTGTTGGGGCGTAGTGAAGTCAAACACAGCGACTACTACCACAGTCTACGGTTCATGGCTCAAGACGAACTATACTGCATGCGACTCGGTTCCAGATGCTACATCTGGCTTCAAGATATATAGTGACGGAGGTGTAGACAATTCATGGATAGGAGACTACACGTGCGAGGGCAATTATCCGGGTGGTACAGTCGTACCACATGAGTATCCGACCACGAATAATAGTGCTTTGGCACAAGCGGACTGTTACGATGGCAAAAGAGACCTGTTACCAAACGAGACCGATAGAGCCATTATTTCAGGCACGGTGACTGGAACAAGTACAAATGTTATATCTGATAGCGCTCTTGCGACTGGTATGGTAGATGCAAATGCTTATATCGGTCAGAAAGTTCTCATAACCGGTGGAACGGGAGTGAATTCCACCAGCACGATAGAAAGCAATACTGCTGATTCTTTTACGGTGAGCGGTTGGAGTGGGACTGGACCGGATGTCGGGTCTACATACAAAATTATATATATTATTCCTAGAGCGTATTCATTCGGTGCTGATGATTCCAAGCAATACAATGGACCTCTAAATATTGAAATATTAAAGAGTTGGAAAGGTACGCGACTGCCTACAAGTATGGACTGGTACGGTTTTTGCGGATATAAGGATGGCACTTCGGCCGGCACTAACGCATATGTGACAGCGACGAACACACTGTCCTCTAGCAAAACGTACGGTAATTTTGGAGGTCAAGTAGGTAGGATAGATGAATTATTGGATTTAAATAATCAGGGTTGGGAGTGGCTTTCCGAGCAGCTCAACAACAGCAGTGCCAGGAGTGCCGGCGGTAGCGCTTGCTCCTACATCGGTCACAATGGTGTGCATGGTAGCTACCGTTTCCGTGCGGTCTTCCGCCCATAGTTTGATGGACGATTTGATTATTTAATAATTTTGTTATTTTGCGATTGATTGGTATCTCTTTTAAAGTATATTGTAATGATATTACCAACCGAGAAGTCCAATATGTGGTGGGCTAATACAGCATCTTGACTTTTTCCAGTTTTGTCCAGTACACTACTTGTACTGGACAAAAAAGACCCATTCTGTCCAGTACGACTAAAATACTATGCAAAATAGCATGTTAAAAGAAATAGTTTCCAACCAAAAACTGCAAAAAGAGCAGCTTTTGACTTTGCCGTACATAGATCGAGTCAAGATGCCATTTGGCAAGAAATGGCTAGATACAAGTTTGATAAAGGTTGTACTTGGTCCTCGTCGAGCTGGTAAGTCTGTCTTCTCACTTGTGCTTCTCAGGGATCGACCGTTCATGTACTTCAATTTTGATGATGAGGTCTTGTCGAGTCTTGGTGGCATAAGAACTGATGAACTCATGAAGCAATTGCATGCCACATACGGTTCAGTAAAGACGATTCTTTTTGATGAGATACAGAATTTGCCTAAGTGGGAGCTTTTCGCAAATCGTCTGCATCGTGAAGGATATAATCTGGTGATAACGGGATCCAATGCACACCTGCTTTCAAAAGAGCTCGCCACACATCTCACGGGAAGACATATGCCTATAGAGATATTGCCGTTTGATTTCAATGAATTTTTGAAAGCGAAGAAATTTACTATTGGTCTAGAATATAGCTCTTTGCCACAAAAGCGTGGCGAGCTCCTGAATCTCATGGAAAATTATCTTGTGAATGGAGGTTTCCCAGAAGTAGCCGTGAACAACGTTGACTCTAAGGAATACCTCGAAATCCTGCTTGATTCGCTCCTCTTCAAGGATGTAGTCAAAAGACACAGGGTCAAATTATCGATCCAGATAGGAAATCTGGCGGCGTATTTGGTAAACAACTTTGCGAATCTATATACGATACGCAAATTGCTAGAAGTCCTAAATCTGAAAAGTACTTCAACCACCGAAAAATATATAACATATCTTGAGGAAGCATATCTAGTCTTCTCATTGTTACGCTATTCTCCAAAATCTATACAGCGGATAAAGTCGCCGAGAAAAGTATATGCCGTTGATAACGGTTTTGTGACCGCAAAAGCAATTCAGCATTCTCCCGACAAAGGCAAGCTAATGGAGAACCTCGTATTTACCGAACTCATAAAGCGCGGGGTCAAGCCAAATCGAGACTTGTTCTACTATAAGACCCGCAATGATCGTGAGGTTGATTTTGTCATTAAGAAGGGTATAGAGGCGACCGAACTTATTCAAGTTTGCTATGATTCTATATCAGTAGATGTGGAGCAACGAGAGACAAAGGCGCTGTTTGAGGCGAGCGGTGAGCTCAATGTCAGAAAGCTCACAGTTTTAACATGGGATGAAAAGAAGGAAGTTGAAAAGAATGGAATGAAAGTGCAATTCGTTCCCCTATGGCAATGGTTGACGACGGAAACGGGAATGTAGAAGACCAAAATTTTATGGCGAATTATGAC
>CAZYES010000019.1:0-16607 GCA_964646515.1 uncultured Candidatus Saccharibacteria bacterium
CCAAGTAATATGGATACTTTCTCATTGATTCTCTCTTTTATTTTTGGCACCGCTATCGGTAGTTTCTTGAATGTTATCTCACTTCGCTTCAACACAGGCACTGGCATAAGAGGCAGGTCAAAGTGTATGTCATGTGGCAATATATTGACCTGGAAAGAGCTGATTCCAATCTTTAGTTTTATCTGGCTCAAAAGGTCATGCAGTAAGTGTAGGAGTAAGATTTCTTGGCAGTATCCATTGGTAGAATTTACCGCTGGGGCAGTATTCGTACTCATATTCTTTGTGTTCCCACCAGTAACATTGCTCGCTTCTTTCACCACGCTAGTCTATCTATTGGCCACATGCTTGTTGTTGGTAATAGCTATATATGATATCAAGCACAAAATTATTCCCGATGATTTTGTCTATGTTTTCATCTTACTTTCACTCCTGAATCTAGTCGTTGGTGGTTATCAGTGGCTACACATGCCAACTATATCTGCCCTCGTCTCTGGACCACTACTCGCTTTGCCTTTTGCTTTTTTGTCATTCGTCTCAAGAGAGACTTGGATGGGTTGGGGCGATTCAAAGTTGGTTTTGGGTATAGGTTGGTTTTTGGGCATAAGTGGCGGAGTAAATGCGATCATCTTGGCTTTTTGGATCGCCACCGTCATAAGCGTTGTTTGGCTTTTTGTCACTTACAAGAAATTCAAACCAAAAACACAGATACCTTTTGGGCCATATCTCATATTGGGAATGTATCTAGTTTTGCTTTTTGATATACGGGTCATCGATATGAGTATGCTCAAGCAGTTGATAATTTCGTATATATGACTTTTTGTCATTAACGCTTGGTGATATTGGCGATATACGAGAGAGTAGTCAGATGTTATAATAATACCAATGAAACTTTTTGTTCACAGAAATTCACGCGGTTTCACTCTCGTTGAGCTCTTGGTGACGATTGGCATTTTCATCATAATGACCGCGCTTATCATGGCTCGTTATGGAACTTTCAGTTCTGGCGCTATTCTCACCAATCTCGCCTATGACGTGGCGTTAACTATTCGTAGCGCAGAGACATATGGTTTGAGCGTCAAGAAGACCGAATCAAACGAATTTGTCGCTTCCTATGGAGTACATTTTGATACAAGTAAGTCCAAGCAGTTTACTCTGTTTGCCGATGGAGGCATCGATAACTCGCCGAATGGTATTTACGATGATCCGACGCTGTTTCCTAAAGACTATGATGTAAAGACCTATTTCATAAGGCAGGGGGCAAGTATAAAGGGGATATGCGTTGGTACGGGCCAAACCTGTGATGGTTCGCCACATACCATTGTTGATATATCGTTTATGCGCCCAGATCCAGAAGCTATCATCTGCGTCGATTCACCTTGTATTACGAAGTATGATTATGCCGAAGTCACGGTACAATCTAGAGATGGAAGCACGCGTATTATAAAAGTCCACAAAAATGGCCAGATATCAGTCGGTCTATAGTTTCATTTCATGAAATATATAAAAATAAAAAAACAGTCCGGGTTTACGTTGGTAGAGATGATCGTGGCTTTGGCGATATTTATCATTGTGGCGGTTGTGGCAGTGGGAGCATTGACGAAAGTGACTGGCTTGAATAGACGAGCGCAGACATTGCAATCCTCGATGAATAGTCTCGGTTTTGCTCTAGAAGCAATGTCTAGGGAGTTGAGGGTAGGAGATACTTATCATTGCAAGCAAGGGGCGTTGGTTACCCAAGGTAATCCTCAGAATCTCCAGACTAATGGTTATGGTTGTGGTATTAATAATAACCCTAACTCCAACAACCCTGGTGATGCTAGAGTTATTTATTTCAAGTCTTCAAAGAAATTTTTTAGCACCACACCTGATGAAGTATGTAACCTTGTTTATGCCTATGCTATTGTGCCCGCGACCGTACCGGGTGAGTGGCTCATGAAAAAAGCCCAACAATCATCTTGCTATGATCCCATTGAAGTAAACGAATTTTACCCTATTTTAGACGAAAATATACATCTGACTGGTTTTCGTCTAGGCGTATTTTCTAATGACCAAGACCGGCCTTATTCCTCGAGTTTCATTCGTCTTATGGGTTATGCTGGCAAGCGTGAACAGGACAAAAACTTTTTTGATATTCAAACCGCAGTTTCACAAAGAGACTATGATAAATAAAAATAACCAAAAAAAGAATAGAGGGTTTACCATAATTGAGACACTCGTAGCTGTCACTATTCTTATGATCGCTATTGCTGGACCATTGACTGTTGCCAACAAAGCTTACCGCGCGGCGCTAGATGCTAGAAACCAGATGATTGGCCTGAATTTGGCGCAAGAAGAAATGGAGTACATCAAAAATCTAAAAGACAATTTTAGTATTAAGTACAAAAATTGGTTTGGGTTGCTTTATAATAATTGTAATATAGATGGTAGTAGAGTATGTATTATAGACACGGAAAGTTATAGTGGTAATTATAGAGACTCATTATATATTCCACAATCTAAATCATCTCCTTGTACAGACTCTTGCAAATTATACGTAAATAATTATGGCTATGCTTATGATACTGCGGGAGCTGGGACACCATTTGTAAGATATTTCTACTTGAAGAACGCATCTTCCGGTCTTTCTTATAGTGAATATCTCGTAACCGTAGTTGTCTCTTGGAAGACTGGTACAATGCGCAATCAAGTCCAATTACAAGAATTTATGACTAATGCCGACAGATAATATGAAATTTATCAGCACACAAAAAGGATATACTTTGCTCTTCTCGGTTATCGTCTCTACCGTGGTTTTGTCCATTGCCGCCTTTATCCTATCCGTCAGCCGTAAACAGTTTATTCTTTCATCGGCAGTGCGTGATTCCATGAACGCTCTCTATGCTGCGGATAGTGGTCTAGAATGCGCGGTTATGAATGATAATCTACTTGTTTTTCCAAAGGACCAAAGCGAAACTGCTAGGGATATAAAATGCGGAGGGACAACAGAAATAGATCCGATCCCAGGAGAGACAGAACTAGGGGTAAATGCTGCTACCACCACTTTTTATCTATCAGTTGCCGATGAGCCTGATGGCGCATGCGCCAAGATTGTTGTCTCCAAGTATGAAAATAATAGTAGGCCGGTTACAGCAATAGAATCACACGGATATAATGTTGGCTGGAATACCTCTTCAAGTCCAAAGTCTTGCGACACTAGCTCTGGACCGCGCCAGGTAGAGCGTGTACTTGAAACGGTCTTCCAATATTAAATATTTAGACAGAGAAATCTTTTTGTGGCCATTTTATTTAATAATTAAAAATTGTGATATCCTTACGCTATCTATGGATACCACAACCAAAAGGATAAAAGAACGATTGTTGAGACTCAAAAAGCTTATTGAGCGTCATAGGTATCTGTATCATTCGCTAGACAAGCCGGAAATCACTGACGAGGCATACGACTCATTAATCAGGGAGTTGGTGGCAATTGAGACCGAATATCCGGAATTGAAGACAGTTGATAGTCCGAGTGATCGCGTAGGCGGTGAACCACTCAAACAATTTGTGAAGGTCAAGCACGAAGACAGACAATGGTCTTTTGATGACGTCTTTGATTACGCTGAATTGAAAAAATGGGACGAGAAAGTGCGCAATTTCACGGAAAAAGCCGGTCTTGAAGACAGCAAGATAGAGTATTGTTGCGAATTGAAGATTGACGGTCTCAAGACCATTCTTACCTATGAGAGTGGCCGTCTAGTTCGTGCCGCCACGCGCGGTGACGGTGAAACCGGCGAAGATATTACACAAAACGCAAAGACTATAATGTCAGTCCCGCTGAAGTTGACTGAACCTGTATCTCTCGTTGTTGTTGGCGAGATATGGATAAGCAAAGACAATTTAGAAAAGATAAATGAAGATCGCCAAAAGTTCGGAGAAGTTATTTTCGCAAATACCAGAAATCTGGCAGCGGGATCCGTCAGACAACTCGATCCCAAAGTGACGGCTTCTAGAAGACTAGATTCATTTATGTACGATATCGATCGATTGGATAGTGTTTCTGGGAAAATAGACAAAGATAAAACGAATATATCCAAAATGCCCCAAGGACAGTCGCAAGAACTGGAACTTCTCACCAGACTTGGCTTCAAGACCAATCCTCATTCCAAAGTTTTTTCTCGTTTGGAAGATGTGCAGAAATTTTATGAAATATGGACGAAGAAGAGACATTCATTGGATTATGGATTGGATGGCATTGTGATCAAGGTCAATTCAAGGCAAATACAAGAAGCGCTCGGTTATACGGGCAAGTCACCTCGTTGGGGTGTTGCTTATAAGTTTCCAGCGGAACAAGTAACGACTATTTTGGAGGATATAGTTTTTCAAGTCGGAAGGACCGGAGTTATTACGCCCGTGGCGGTTCTAAAACCAGTCGTTGTGGCTGGCTCTACGATTTCGCGTGCCACATTGCACAATGAGGACGAAATCAAACGACTGGACGTGCGCATTGGTGATACCGTGATTTTACAAAAAGCCGGTGATGTTATACCAGACATCGTTGCCGTGGTCCACGAATTGCGTCCCGATAAGGCCAAGAATTCGCCATTCAAATGGCCACGCAAAGTAGTAGCTTGTGGTGGTGATGGCGAGATCGAGAGGATTCCCGGAGAATCGGCATGGCGTTGTGTGGCCAGAAATTCCTTTGAGCAGGTGAGGAGGAAGTTCCACTACTTTACTTCCAAGAAGTGTTTTGACATTGACGGGCTCGGCCCCCAAATACTCAACTTGCTTATCGACAACAATCTCATTGCCTCCTTCGATGATATTTTCCTTTTGAAAAAAGGTGATTTGATGGTGCTACCTAGGTTTGCGGAGAAATCGGCTGAAAATTTGATAACGTCCATTGAGAAATCAAAAGCGATTACTCTGCCAAGATTTGTAGCTTCATTGTCAATACCACAAGTAGGCGAGGAGACGGCTTATGATATAGCCAAGAACCCAGATACCTCTTCTATCAAAAAGATAATGAATGCCAGAGAAGAAGATTTTCGATCCATATATGGAGTTGGACCAATTGTGGCAAAATCTATCTATTCATGGTTCAGAGATGGCAGAAATAGGAAATTGGTTACAAATTTATTGAAACACATAACTTTGGTAGAAGAAGAGGGCAATGTTGGCAAATCGTTCGAAGGTAAATCTTTTGTTTTTACTGGCACATTGCCGACTCTGGAACGTGAAGAAGCGCAAAAGTTGGTCAGGGCAAATGGTGGCGATGTTTCCAACTCGGTTTCTAGGAAGACTTCATTTGTTGTCGCCGGCGAGGAAGCAGGATCGAAGCTCGATAAGGCGCGCAATCTTGGCGTGAAGATAATCAATGAGCAAGAATTTTTGGCAATGATGAAGAAGTGAATATAAAAGATATTGGACGGCGATTTCGACGCGAATTGTCGTTGGTTATTCTTTGTCATCCGATTCCTTGCCACTGTGTCGTTTGGTTGTTAAGATTGGATATATGATAACGATAAAAGAATTAGAAAATATTGCCACATTGAGCCGTATTAAGCTCACTGAAGAGGACAAGAAGTCCTTGGTCAATGAGTTTGACGCTATTCTTGATTATGTTGATAAGTTAAAAAAAGCCAAGGTTTCTATGGATGCTGAAGGTCGCGTTGGCGTAGTCAAAAACGTTATGAGGCCCGATGTCGCTGTAACTATTTCCAGCGATGAACGTGAACGACTATTAGCTGAAGCTCCCCAGAGAGAAGGGGATTTTATTGCTGTCAAGAAAATTATTGAACAATAGATGGTGAGGGATTTGCAAGCAGAAAAAATAAAATGAAAATTGATTTGAAAAATATGACTATAGAAAAAGCTCATAAATCTTTGATGAAGGGTGATTTTACTGCTGTTGAATTGACCAAGGCATATCTCGAAGAGATCAAAAAGAAAGACAAAGATATCCATGCTTATCTAGAAGTCTTTGAAGATGCCGTCGATTCTGCCAGTAGCGCTGATCAGATGATCAAGTCTGGCAAGGCAACAATGATGACAGGTATACCCATTGCTATCAAAGATAATATTCTAAACAAAGGCAAAATTGCCAGCTCCGCTTCTAAAATGCTGGAGAAATATCATTCCACATATGACGCTACCGCACTAGCCAAATTGAAAGAACAAGGAGTAGTTATTCTCGGCAGAACAAATATGGATGAATTTGCCATGGGCGGTTCGACCGAAAAATCTGCTTATGGCACTACCCACAATCCACATGACTTGGAAAGGGTTCCTGGTGGCACTTCTGGAGGCTCCGCGGCTGCCGTTGCTTCAGATATGGCTCTAGCGGCTCTTGGTTCGGATACGGGCGGTTCTATCCGACAGCCATCTAGTTTTTGTGGCGTAGTGGGACTCAAACCAACCTATGGTAGAGTTTCCAGATATGGACTCATGTCCGCCGTCTCTTCTTTTGATCAGATCGGCCCTATTACGCGCACGGTTTCTGACAATGAAATTCTATTTGATGCCATTCGCGGTCTCGATCCTCACGACGGTACGACTATCAGTGAAAAAACATATTCGCCAGAAAGAATTGGCGCGAAAAAACCAGTTATGGGGATTCCCAGATCATTTCTCAAAATGGGCGGTATCAATGATGACGTGAAGAAGGCTTTTGATAGTGCCGAAAAGAGGTTCAAAGATCTTAATTACAAAGTTGTAGATATTGAATTACCCAACAATGAGTATGCTCTACCGGTTTATTATATTTTGAACTTTGCGGAAATTTCAGCCAATATGGCCAGATTTGATGGTGTACGTTATGGTTTGCATGTTTCTGGTAAAGATGGCATCGATGACTATTTCGAGTCACGTCGCGCCGGCTTGGGCAAAGAGGTGATTCGTCGTATTCTTCTTGGCACCTATGTTCTATCGTCTGGTTATTATGACGCCTATTACAATCGCGCCAACGCTGTGCGCCGGATGATCACTGATGATTTTTCTCAAGCTTTTCGGTCAGTAGACGTTATTATAACGCCGACAGCGCCTTCACCGGCTTATAAGATTGGTGAGAAGAACGATGATCCCATAGCTATGTATCTAGAGGATATCTTTACCGTAACAGCCAATCTAACGGGATTACCAGCAATATCGATACCTTGTGGTGTATCAAAAAAACTTTCTCCCGTTACCACTGCTACCAAACAAAAAAATAGTGAAATCGAAGGAGGATTGCCTATAGGTTTGCTTATGACCGCTAGACATGGCGACGAGAAAACATTATTTGAAACAGGTAGGGAATTCCTCCAGGAATAGTCTGGAATTTACGTTGCGCCTACTCGTGATATGGGTTTGTCTTCGACAGACGAGATTGGGTTATGTTTTAGGTGTTATAATATAACTATGCAAGACATTACTTCAGATACGATTTTTCTTAAAGGTAATTATTCTTCTTCGTGGTTTCAGTCATTATTTGATTGGATAGTGGGACTTTTACCGATCCTCGGATCGATAGTCGGACATATCTTGGGCATTCTCATCGCTATCTCTATACCATTATCACTGTTTTTCTTTATTGTTATGATATATTGTGTTGAACGTTTGAAAGTTCTTCGCAAGAAAGAAGCGGAGATTTATGATCTGAAGGTTGAACCGGCTTTTGAAGTGATTGGCGCTGATAATGTCGCCTTGTCTGGTCGTTGGAATAGAGCCACGAAACTTATAGATTCCACGAATCCCAACGATTGGAAGCAAGCTATTATTGAAGCGGATGTTATCCTCGATGATCTTTTGACCAAGCTTGGTTATCACGGTTTGAGTGTCGGTGACAAGTTGAAAAGAGTGGAGAAAGGAGATATGAAATCTCTAGACGAGGCGTGGGAAGCTCATAAAGTCAGAAATGAAATCGCCCACGCCGGATTGGATTTCAAACTGGATCATCATGTGGCAAAGCATACCATTCACATGTATCAGAAAGTCTTTGAGGAATTTTATTACATATAGTACAAAGCATCTATTTATTGCCAAGATATTTGCTAGCCACGCTGAGGGCAAAAGATGGAAGGATGATAAAAACACAGGCCATAAGAAGTCTCATGAAGATCTGATTTACTGGGGCATTGTCGTTTGGCCCCCCGAACAAAACCAGACAAATACCAACAATGCCAAAAGCGACTGAGGCATATATGAAGATACGTGTTGAGACTTTTTCCATGAGATAAGTATAACATGATTTTGGTAATAGTGGTTTAGCTCTTTGTCTCGGCTCCGTATAATGAACATGTTCGTAACTCATAGCCAATATAAACCTGTTTATTTCTCTACTATTTTTCGTAATTTATCAATAAAGGCTCGTTTCCAAGACCACATGGCAAACCATTTTATCAAAAGTGTCCCCATAACTCGCAGTATTGGGCGGTGAATTTCAATTTCATATGTATAGTTGATTCTGGTACCGCCTTCAACATTTTCCATCAAAAACTCTTCATAACCAGAAGTGCCGAAGGACGACTCGTTTTTGGACTTAAAGCCAATATTTGGTAGAAGTTCTGTTTGCATTTTTACATCAAAAACCTTTCCGAAAGATTTAACCCGTGCGTCTATTTTTTGATGATTACCCTGTTTTTCAGTTATGTGTACCGACTCGGCAATAGTAGGAAAATATTCTGGTATATTTTCAAAGTCAGAAATTATCTTATAAATTTCTTCTTTTGATGCCTTAATCACCCAAGAACCTTTTAGGCGTAGGTGCTTCATAAAAGAATTATAACAAATATTAGTTTTGAGCCCTATCGGAGTAACAAAAATAGCCTGAATACAGGGCTGTTTTTTGATGGCTCATGTAGCAGGACGCGTTTCGAACCTTGGGGGGGGGGTAAAGCTATAGGTGATTTAGAGATGATGAAGAGGGAAGTTGAGTATTTGTTATTGCCCGTGTAGTCATTGTAATGTTCACACGTTCAATTTATTGATGAGTGTATTCAGCCGATTTGAAAGTTCAGCATCTTCATAAGTATAATCTGACTGTTCTTTTGATAACTGAATGTTTGATTCCAGTGTTTCGATAATGCCTCTTACATTATTTATTCGTGTTGTAATTAAAGATATAATCATATCTGTATCATCTTTGTGGTCATTATAATAAGTATAATTTTGTCGAGTATTTTGCCAGGATGGGAGAATATCTGTCATATTCTCCAGAATTTTTTTCCAATATGAAATATTGAAATATGTGCCAAAGTGTTGAACTATGACTTGTCTTGAGCAGTTTCCTACTTTTTTCTCAACTTCCGAAAGACCAAAATCACTAAAACGTTTGTCAAAATAGTTACTCAGCGTACTAGTAGAATCCAATTCATCTCTGGTCAATTCATTTGTTGAAAATCTTCCATTTATGATAGAGAAGGCATAGTTCTTGGGATATGGGTACCCAGCTTCTTTCATGCTAGTGTATGTTTGGTCGATCATTTTTTGAGTTGTATCTGTATCCGAAATTATTGAGCCCATTAGATTAGAGGAAGTCTCAAGCCTTGGGTCATAGCGCATTGCCTGTATGCCTAGCTCAGTTCTTTTTTTGTTAATTGCAGAAAGAAATTCAATTTTATTAATTTTGACTTTGGATGTTTCACTGGCATCGTTCTTCGTATCTCTCCAATGTTTATCCAAAGTACCGATTTGTTCATTTAAAGACAAAATATATTGAACATTCTTTATGGGAACAAAACCAAATTCTCTTGAATCACCACTTGCTGTTCGATTATCTCCCATAACAAATAGCATATTATATGGTACGATGATTTTGTCACACTCTTTCAAAAAAGTACTACCAAATGTTGATCTCGCTCTAAATATATAGGGCTCATCCAATAGCACGTCATTCAAATAGACTAGTCCGTCATTTATTCTTAGTGTGTCATTATGAGTAGCTATAACCCTCTTGATCATGGTACTAGTTCCGTTTATAGACTCAAATATAACAATATCTTTATGATAAATAGGTTTACCTTGATAATAAATGCGCATCCCAGGAGTATCACTGACCTGAGTGTAGTCAACAAATTCTTTCCCAAATGTCGGATACATCGAGTTTGATTGACCAGAGACACTAACTTCCATGTAATAATTATTTGTAATAATTATGTACACTGAGTAATAATAACCAAACCAAATAGGTATAATAACAAATAGTGTTATCAACAAGAGAATAACTTTGCGAATACTTAATATCGGCCGCAATGGACGAAAGCCCATGAGGATTATCGGGATCGGAAGAAATATTACTAAGATTAGAACCTTAATTACGTAAATTATAATGTTTTCGTTCGGTGATTTTATAAAAAGATGTTTGTGCACAAACACTATCGCCGCGCCTATTGAGGATGCAATAAATATGGCTAAACACAAAATATACGAAACCTGATTTGATACCGGAATATCTGAAGCATTTCTATCTAGAGCCTGCACAGCTGTAAGTTGGTCAGAAAATAATGTAAATATCAGAACAATAGTTAAAATGGATACAATACATAATAATATTAGTACAATATTTTTCGATTTCTTCATATTACATAAGTTTCGTGCTTACTATGCAAATTAATATTACCATGAATTGGTCGCGTTCAGATAGTTAAGGAAATGCCATCGTTGTCGTTCGCTACCCACTCATTCGTCCTAGTCACCGGCTCGCGGTTGCTCGCCCCTGATCGAAACATCGTTCGCCGTTCTCATCCTGACGCGAGCTACGCTTGCTATCTCTACGCAATCGGAAAAGACGCACTTTCGTGCGTTAGCTTTTTCGATTGCTCCGGAGACAGGATTCGAAGCTTACAGCTTCAGTACACCCTTCGCATTTTCTCTCCTTCGACTCAGCCTCGACAAGCTCGGCTTCGCTCAGGATCGAAAATATGCTCAAGGTCTTCGAATCCTGCACGCGACGCGAGCAGTCGCGTCGCTTCTCGTCGCATTTCGCTTTGCTCAATGCTCCGAGGATTGAACGAAGTCAGAACCTGTGTGTAGAGGATGAGAAAGGGTATTTTGCGGATTCTTGGGTTTTTGATGGTAATCATGGACTTGGGATAGAACTCACACCACAGAGGACCACAGCAAGCCAGAATACAAATGCACTGAGAGGTGCCATCGTAGGGGATGTTATAACTGTTTTTGAGGTAAAGGATGACACAATAATCTATATATCTACATTTGAAATGCTCTCTTTTGAATAATATACCCACACCTTATTACACTATATCTGAATCTAAGAATTTGTGGATTCGATTCAAAGCCGACTCTACGCCGTAAATCTGATTTACGAACACATACCGGGTGTGATTTCGTTTATTGATTACAGGATCATGTTGTGGACGAGTTTCGAACTGTGAATTGGTTGGATTTGCTGGCTGGATGTGATGCTACTATAACTTAATTATGGGATAGATATTCCCACCATATCCTTCGGCTTGACTGGCAATGATCTTATAATGGTTTCATACAACTTCAAGAGTTTCCTCGCGATAATATTGCTCGAGAACTGTTTTGATGTTTCCATGGATTGGATAGAAAGTTTCTCTCGCAATATTTTGTCATTCAAGAGCATTTCCACCCTTTCGATCGCCTCTTTCTGAGAATTAACAAGAAAGCCATTCTCGCCATTTCGAATTATTTCAGGAGCAACACCTACTGGATATACTATCGGAACTAGTCCTTGGGACATACCCTCTATGAGGCTCAGTGAGAATCCTTCGTAACGGGATGAGATAAATAATATTCCACCACGAAGAGGTCGAAGTAACTCAGGTAATTTATCCTTCTTGGTATTAGCAAAAACTGTATTGTTCGTGATTTCTGAGCGAAGCCATGCGATTAATTTCTTGTTTGTGGTTATGCAAAATGTCGATTTCTTAACATTCGGGAAATGCTGAAAAAGATGGATAAGCCGATCAAGACCTTTCAGTTTTAGAGTAAAAGCATCACCACCGAGGCGACCAAGAAAAACCAGACTCGGTTCAGATGCGAATTCTTGCGAATTTGACTCAAGCCAATAATCTTCGATGGCATTATGAATAAGATGAATCTTACTTTCCTCAACGCCGATAGATAACATTTCCTGGCGCACATGCTCTGATGTTGCAATGACTGCGGTAGCTCTGGAAGCTACGTAATCTTCGATATCTGCAATGTCACGCAACGGTCGTCGTGTTTTTATATTTAGCTCGTTTATCACCCCCTTGCTTTTTAGTTTATACCAAATCTTTTTACAACCATTTTCTAGGTTTCTTGCCATAGGCACAGCTTTGAGAAATCCACGGGTCATCGAACCAAAGTGACTTACAACTGGCACTGGATATGCGAGGAACGGTAATGGCGTATATGTTGTACCCTGTATAATGTTATATTTCAAAACCTCTTTTCTTCGTTCAAGGAGCGAATAGAAAAAGAGTATACTCTTTAGTCCACCAAGATGGGTCGGGGTTTCAACGAGAGTCGTTCTGGGATAAAAGTTTTTAATATCTACTCCAGCATCCTTCAGCTTCAAGGCCATCAAGTCATTGATGTAGTGAGCACCTGTGCCAAGTTTCTTCTCGTTATGTATAAATGCTATTTTCATATATTTGATTCGGTATCAATGATTGCTTTTTTCAACAGTCTCTTGATGATGCTGCCAATCCCATGTGCTAAAGCGACAAGAAGGATGATAACAATCGCTAATATGAGCTCATATTTCTTTAAGTTTCCAAAAATAGTCTCTAGTACATCAGCGAGTAGATATCCAGCTCCACCAAAAACTGTAACCCAAGCAACTGCACCAAGTGAGTTCCATAAAAGAAATGTTTTCATCGGCAATTTAGACATTCCTATACTGAACGGAACTATATGTCTGAAACCATACATAAATCGCATCAAAAAAGACAAAGTCGCAGGTTTTTTACCGACCAATGATACTGGCTTACCCATGAATTTTTTAAACCATACCCATTTGTTCAATATCTTCTCTCCCTTATAACGACCTAGAAGAAACCAACTCACATCTCCGAAGATAGCACCAAGAAATGCCCAGAATACAATCCACGGGAAAGTAAAATAATCTTCGTGAGAAAGAAGACCTGAAAGAAGCATTATACTTTCGCCCTCAAAGACAGCACCTATAAAAATAGCTGCATATCCATAGGTAGCGATAAGACGAAGAAGTTTATACGGCATATGATATTACAATTGACTTCTTATGAAATATCCTCTTTTTTGCAAACTCGATCAGGATTATCTCGACCACGCTTATACCAAAAATCATCAGCCAATTCATGCCAGCTATTGGTTGGGTTGAAAGGAGTTTCTGGAATGGTGGAATATATATTGCAACAGCAAGCAGAATGACTCCCAATACCGCTGCAACATTCAAGAAACGATTGGAGAATATATCTTTGCGAAGCATTGGTCTCCTGAATGATCGTACACTGAAGGCAAAGATCAAGGAGTCAAGACACATAAGTGCAAATGTCATCGTGCGAGCAAGATCAAGATTTCCGGTTAGTTTCCAGAAACCTGTAAAAGATAGGAATGCCGCCAAGCCTGTTACGAAGAATATCACTGTCATCCATTTACGAAGCGGCTTGTTCAATATCGGCTCTTTCGGATCTCGTGGCTTATCATCCATGACTCCATACGCCTCCTGCTCAGTCGTCAGTGCAATGTCTGGAAAACCATCCTCAACTAGATTGATCCAAAGGATTTGAGCAGCTACTAAAGGTAACGGTAAACCGAGCGCCATAGCGGCTAAAAACAAAAATAGTTCCGAGAAATCATCAGCAACAAGATAAACAAATACTTTACGAATGTTCTGGAAAATGATTCTTCCTTGCTCAATAGCCTTAACAATCGTTTTGAAGTTATTATCCAAAAGAATAATATCCGCAACTTCCTTGGCTACATCAGTGCCAGATCCGACTGCCACGCCCACATCGGCTGCCTTAAGGGCTGGTGCATCATTTACACCATCGCCAAGCATGGCAACCACCTCGCACTTACGCTGAAGTGACTGCACGATACGAAGCTTGTGACCAGGAGAAACACGGGCGTATATGACAATATCCTTCACTTTCAAATCAAGTTCTTTATCGGATAAATTATCCAACTCACCACCTTCTAAAATCATGTTATCAGTTGCCTCGATACCAACTTCGGCTGCTATTGATTGTGCCGTGAGGCGATGATCACCTGTGATGAGAATAGTTCGAATACCTGCTTTCTTCGTCACGGCGATTGAATCCTTTGCATCCGATCGTAACGGGTCCTTTAGTGCAATATACCCGACTAGAGTCAGATTGTTTATGTATTTTTCAATAGCTCCCTGTATGGGTTCATCTTTTTGAAACTCTCGATGGGCGCAGGCAACCACGCGCAAGCCATTATGAGTCAGTGTCTCTAGCTTTGTGAGCAGTTTTTTGTGAATAAGAGAATCAAGCTTTTCTTTTGCGCCATCAACATGAAAATCAATAGCCTTGGCGGACAATATCTCAGGAGCGCCGATAACATATAGTGTCTGTCCACCATCAGACTTGCGATGTAGCGAAGCTGAATATTTTGCCTCGGAACTGAACTCAATCCTGTCTATCGTAGGATACTCTTCTCCTAGTTTCTTTTTTGAAAGTCCAGCATGTGTCCCCGCTACAAGCAAAGCACGCTCGGTGGGACGGCCTCGTACAACCCATTCATGGAATTCATCATCTGGATTTTCAATAAAAGCATCGTTTGAAAGAACTGCGGCTTTGAGAGCAAGAATGTGTGACTCTAGACCGTTTGCGTGTCGAGTATCAACGATTGGGTTTTGATTATCACTAAGTAGTTCATTTGTGCCAGTCAGAATGTGGCTAACCTGCATTTTCCCTTCTGTAAGAGTCCCTGTTTTGTCAGTACAAATGACCGTAACACTTCCGAGAGTTTCGTTGGCAATGAGTTTTCTGACTAGTCCCTTTTGTTTGAGGATGCGTCGCATTCCCAGAACAAGGATCACTGTGATTGCAGGCAGAAGACCAGCGGGAATGGCGGAGACGGCAAGGGCAAGAGAAGCAATGAATATCTCGGTAAAAGATTTTTCATTTATATATCCAAGGACCATCACAATACCAATAATGAACAGGATGAAAGCACTGACCCATCGTGATAGTGATGCAATTTTTTCTTGAAGTGGTGTTTTTCTTTCCTTAGTTTCCTTAAGCATCGAAACAATACCACCAATTGCCGTTTTTGAGCCTGTTCCGACAACGATTGCAGTAGCTGATCCATCTTCGACGATGGAACCCATGAAAACCAAATTTGTTCTTTCCGATAAACCAGTTTTGTCGGGAACTATTTCAATAGATTTTGAAACCGCCATCCATTCTCCAGTAAGGCTAGACTCATCCACCTTCAACCCTTTTTGTTCAAGGAGTCGAGCATCGGCAGGTACTTTGTCTCCACTTTTCAGGTACACAATATCGCCAGGCACAAGCTCTGAGCTGTCTATCTCCTTCATATTCCTGTCACGCAATACACGGGCATTGATCTTAACCATGCTTCTGAGAGCCTGAAGCGAGGAGTTTGCCTTGTTTTCCTGATAGAAACCGACAGTAGTATTTATGAGGAGAACAACAATTATGAAAATCGAGTCAGAAAAGTGGCCAAGATAGAGTGATATGCCAAAAGCAATCAACAAAATGAAAAATAGCGGACTCTTGAACTGATTCAAAAATAGCCACAATTTTGAATATGGCTTCTCCTTCGGCAAAATATTGGCTCCATATTTTTTAAGCCTATCATCCACTACTTCAGTTACAAGCCCTTTATCAGTACTGCTGAGTGATTGAAATATCTCATCCAACGACAATGAATGCCATGTTTTTTCCATAGCATTCATTATACAGAATTTTCAGTAATATATCGACTAAATTATTTTCTGAAAAAGATTGTTGCGAGATATATTCCAAGAACAACTCCAATGACAACAAGCAAAGTTATGTACCCAGAAAATATTTGAGGCCAAGATGCACCGATCGCAATACCAATAGCAAGAAGGCACAGCTTGAATATCCCAGCCTGCCACCATGTGAAAGTATAATTTTTCAGAATGGTCATAATTATAATTTAAAATGTTTTTGCTAATAATAAGTAATTATATCATCATAAGGTGGATTACTAAGGACATCTATGACAAAAAGCATCAAGAATATCACGACAAGATACAACTCTTGAACATTGAACTTGAAGAACACACAAAAGCTGACTATGACTACCAAACCACTGTGGCATCAGTGCTTTCTGTAGCTCGCCGTGCCAAGTCAATCTTTGAAAGTTCTGAAGCGCACGAAAAAAGAGCGTTTTTGAACTACTTACTTCAGAACCCGACTGTAAACGGAAAAAAGCTAGAGTTTACAATGCGTTCCCCATTTAATTTGGTACTAGAATTAGCTTCTAGTCCTAACTGGCTCCGGAGACAGGATTCGAAGCTTACAGCTTCAGTACACCTTTCGCATTTTCTCTCCTTCGACTCAGCCTCGACAAGCTCGGCTTCGCTCAGGATCGAAAATATGCTCAAGGTCTTCGAATCCTGCACGCGACGCGAGCAGTCGCGTCGCTTCTCGTCGCATTTCGCTTTGCTCAATGCTCCG
>CAZYES010000020.1:0-16203 GCA_964646515.1 uncultured Candidatus Saccharibacteria bacterium
AAAATACGAAAACGGCGAGATTGTGCCCGATATTGCAAAAGAGTTCAGTATATCAGAAGACGGACTTACCTATTCATTTACACTAAAACCCGACGTCTATTTCCACGATGGTGTCAAACTGCTGACTGACCTGCGGATTCACTGAAATGTTCGCTGTCGATTGAGTCGAACTGCTACTCGACATAGTACACTTCAAGGCTACTGTATTGCTTGAGTAACTCGTTAGTACTAGTTTTACCAATGTCACAGTGACATCGTTGGTGGCCAAGGTTGCATCAAGGCGAACTTTGGCGCAAACTGCCGTCTCACCTCGCATCACGTTTGTAGTGTCGCTGGGCAGCAAGGACATGCTGAATCCGGGGGTGAGAATGCCGATTGTCCCGATGTTTTGAACAATCCCACACCTGCGGTTTAAAACCGTAAATGAATGGGCACCGTCCATGAGACTATATGATGTCGGCGGATACGCCGGAGCAGAGTTTGCGGGATATGGCAAAGTGATTGTCTGTGTACTAGAGACAGATCCCATCACCATATTTGTCATCAAGAATCCATATCCGGGCTTGTCGAGAGATGGAGCCTCGACGATGATGTCGTACACATCGTTAGTCTGAAACCCGGTCCACGACACACTAACATCACGAGTCTGGCCAGGTAGCCATTGGTTTGTATTTCCAATGCTGCCAGTAAACGAAGCAGGTGCTGTGACGAACACGTAGTCGCTACTCGATTCAACAGTCGTTCCCGAATTGGTGCCGACGAGATGAACCTTATACTGGAATGCATCCGGCCCTGGGTAGTTGGATGGGGTGTAGAACGTGAATATATTTGTGCCGGCTGGCAGTGTGACCTCGTACAGCGAATTGCCGCCGATGATCAAACTTCCGTTGGTGTCGTACCAATCGAGGTACAAGTTGACGTGCAGACTATCGGAGTTCGTCCAGGTAAAGACATGAGTCCCATTCCCTGGCAGTTTTTCGCCGCCAAGGGGATAGAGGAGTTCGAGGCCGACAGCAGATACTAACAATTGGCCGCCGAGCAGGATACTGAACAAACAAGCTAGCTTTTTCATCTATGATTACCTTTCTATTTATTGGTTTATACTGTTCAAACTTTCTGGAGACACCTTAGCATAAGGCATGAAAAAATAAAAGAATCTGATAATATCGCACTTAACAGAAATCAATTATTCTGATAGAGTTCAGCCATGAATAAAAGACTTCTGTTGACCATGGTGGCGTTGTTGTTGATTCTATTGGTGGTTGTTGCAGTAACTCAAATTACAGCAAAATCGGGTCCAGTGACATCAATTACGGCAACAAGTACTGAAGTTCATAAGTTGCTCGGATATTATTCTACATACCAGATAGGTACAACAACATGTTCGGTATTTGTTGCACCATCTGGAGATTCTCAATATATATGGGAAAATGGTCTAGGTATATATAATCAAGAGATTATTAACAAGATTAGTGCCATAAGTTTTGCGATGTTTAATGTAGATCTTAATGATCTATCAGGGGAACAGCAAAAAATACTTCTAAACTCTAGTAGTACGGATATCGGATATGTTTACTTGGATGTAAAAAGCGCAGGAAAATATAGGACTGATAATGGGTTAGGCAATTCGTGCGAGAGCTATGTAAAAATGGTTTCTGTTATGCCAATGGTTTTGAGTCAGAGTGACGCAACATCTTCTGGTGCTTCTCAAGTAAATGAATCAGAATATGTCGGAACGATTTCTTCATCGACAGACGGACAAAATGTATATACGAATTATAAATATAAATTTCGGTTTGAATATCCTCAAGGATGGTTTGTGGGTGATAATCATTTAGGATATGGTTCGTTTCAACTATTTAATTACGATGCGTCTACACCCGAGGGTGGCAAATCTCAAGGAAACAATAAATATGACAAGATAGAAGTGGGCATTGGAGAAAGTGAATATTATGGGACATCAGATATATATCCAGAAAAGAATCGGACGACAGAAAAGATCCAAATTGCTGGACAAGCTGCGACTCGTCAACGCATGACTCTTCAGAGTGGACAGGAAATATTGGCTTATGCGATTCCGATCCAAAATCTTCCTGGGAGATTCTTAACTATTGCAATATATGGCGATCCATCAAATTTCTCGGTGCTTGATCATATTGTGAGCACAATAAATTGGATATAAAAAAGCAGGGATTCACTGGAATTCCCTGCACTGTGACGTCTTTGTGAGACGTCTATTGGACAGAGTTTGATGATGGATAAAACGCTGGATCGTACTGGTTCGGACTGAGGTCAGTTCGCCAAAGCGTATTGAGTTTAAACTCAGTCAAGGGCCAGCTCTCCATAGTTGTAAAGTTCAATTGAGCGGAATCAGATCCGTTAGGACCGGACGTGTTTTGGAAGTAGAAAGATACATGCAGGTGTGTACCGTAGGATTGGCCGGTATTTCCCATAATTCCAAGCAATTGTCCTTGGTGGACAACGTTACCTATTGTGACGGACGGCGCGTATTTCAAGTGAAGATAAACGGTTTGGAAGCCTGTCTCTGGATTTCCATCGTAGTCGTGATCAATTTTGACGTGATTGCCGTTCGGACTATTTGGATCATTCGGCGGATAGTTATCCCCGATAACTTTTCCACCTGCTGCTGCGTAGATTGGTACATCGGTAGCCAATTGAGGAACTCCGCCGCTCAAAGGAATCCAGTAAGGACTGAAATCCAATGAGTAGTAACCACGTCCGGTGTGGCTTGAGTCGGTAACAGGATTTCGGTCAAAGGTTTTTCCTCCACACTCCACAGTTAGCTTCCAGCCAACTCCTCCTGGAAGAGGCATTTTGAAGTCAGGGATTTCTTCATACCTGACTGCGATGAATGGTCGCTTGGTCACATCGTGATACCTTGTGGAAGCAAAGATGTTGAAACGGTTGTCATTGTGCTCCGGCAGTAAGCCAATTCCGTAGTTGTTGTATATGCCCATTAGCCAGTACCAATATTCACTGCTGATATCCATTGAATACCAGCCTGAATAGGACGGCGCTGGAACCTGGCCGAAGTAGTAGCCGGATATGTTCCAATGGTCAGTTGTAGAAAACTGCGACCACGGATTGATCCAGAAGATCTTCTGCATCGTCGTCGGAGTTCCTCTCCAGTTGATTGAATACAGGTTGAGGCTGGCTCCATTGATGAGCGTCCTTCCTGGAACGGGGAATCGTATCGGCATCTTGATTAGGGATTCGTATATGTCACCCCAACCGCCAACCCAGAGTTGATCGCCGACGTTGCCGCCCATCTGGTAGTAGTTGCCGAAGAACTTGGATTGGGCGGTGGAATCGGTATCGATGTAGTAGATCTTTTCGAAGCCCATTGTGCTACGAACAGATATTAGGGCCACGATGGCCAACACGAGCAGAGAACATTTTGTCTTCATCTATGATTACCTTTCTATTTATTGGTTTATACTGTTCAAACTTTCTGGAGACACCCTAACATAAAGCAGTTAAAAATAGAAGATTTCGCTGATTTCTATGAATAATTATGCTATTATATAGGTATGGAAGGCTCACCAGAAAAAGGTCCCGAAAAGGTCATAACCAAGACGGAGGCCATCGCCGCTTATAAGAAATTTATTGACCGCGGTGCCACTAATCCTGATAGTCTAGATCTGACTGATCCAGAAGTTGACGCGGCTAACGGCTTATTTGAGCAGTGGATTGAACAGGAAGATGAAAAGGCTGAAGGAAATGAGAGTGCTGAACAAAGAACTAACTTTGAGAAGACGATGTTCTATGTCGATGCCGGTTTTACAGACCCAGTATATCTACAAGAAGTTCTAGGATGGTTAGCTGAAGATGCTACTAGTGTTGATAAACTGACTGATGATCCAGAGAAGACAAAACTGCGTAAAGATATAGCAGATGCCATACGGAAAATTCGAGGGATGATTTAAACCATTCGAGAATCATATTTTATAAAAAGAATTCCGGCGCTATCGCTAGTCGCCGGTGAAATCTTTAGTGGCTTGTGATGTTTCAAGGTGCCACATTTAACCCTGTTACAATTTGAGATCAAGCACCATTTCAAATGGTCGCGTGAACTCGTCTCTAGTCTTTGGGAGAGGCATAAGCCGCAGAACCTGAAACAACTCGATAATCTCACGGACCTCATCGATCTTCTCATACCGCAGGGGACTTTCCGTGAGAAGCTCGGCGATGATCTTGGTCACCATGTCTTCAAGCTGGGGTATGATGTTCTTCTTGACCTTGTCGACATTGGTAAAATGCGCCTCGTTCAGTTCGCATATTGTGTTGTTGGCTAGCTTCTTTGCCTGTGTCCGTACGCCTTCAATGGTTGCATTCATCTGACACAAGTATAGCACATTGGAACACGAAAGTCTACTGGCGTCTATGGTCATCGAATATGGCTCAAAATAGGCACTAAACAATCATTGGTGTGTCGCATTTGTCGCATTTTGAGAAAGATGACTATTGACCCGGAGACATCGGTTAGTGTACGATAAGGATGCTAAAATACCCTTACAACGCCTTGACGGTGGGGTACCAATCCCGAAGACACCGCAATTGATCTGTACTTCGGTTTGCTACGCAAACCCCAGGACCTTCGGCCGTCACAGCTTCGAAGAAGCGAAGGTGGCCTATGTTGTCTTGAATAATTCAAATACATATAGGACCTTTTGATTTAAGAGAGACCTCGTTCACCCTTTTGCTTTGTTTGCATTTTGTATTTCTGTTGCCTATTTTTTGGGCTGTGGGCAGTTTATATTTTGTGATTAAATTGTTTTATGAAGGAAACGAAAAACATTATCTTATATGAATCCTCAGATGGCGCACTCAAATTAGAGGTACCTATTGATGGAGATACAGTCTGGCTCAATGCACAGCAAATGGGTGATCTTTTTGGTATTGATCGAAGTGGTATTGTTAAACATGTTCAAAATGTTATAGAAACCAATGAACTAAATGCAAAATCAACCTGTGCAAAAATTGCACAGGTTGCAAAAGACGGTAAAAAGAGACTTATTGACCACTATAATTTGGAGAGGACATTTATGCGTACTTCGTAAACTAGTATGATTCAAGAGTTCATGTAGCGATGGACTTTTACCTCCACGCACCTATGATTGCTCCACCGATGACTAATGTTACCAGCAGGTCAACAGTTTCGATGAGTGCGAGTTTTATCGGCTGTTTCTTCCAGAGAATATCACTGACGGCTATAGGTATTATGAAACCGAGCCAAGCCAAGAACCCCACGAATGCTCCGTTGCTTGCAGTATCGATGCCGACGGCCTTGATAGCAAAACCAAGGACAACGAAGGAAATCAAAGTAACGATGAAATGAATGATATATGATCTCCAGACATTGTTTACCTTCATTTCACCCATATCCTTATCGTCGATCTTGATCAAGTTTGTCCAGTCTTTTCCAAAGAGGAAAGGTGAGTACCATAGAGTGCTAATGCCAAAACTGACTACTGAAGAGATTAAAATAGGCCAAAAATTGATTGTATCCATGATAATATTGGTTAATGCTTATTAATACTAAAATGGTATCATAGTATACAGAAAAGGCGATACTAGTGGTTATTGAGATTATCCATAAAATTATCAACATGCTTCTCCCATTTATTTTCCTATTTTTATCTTTCTATTTATATTACGATAGTTCTGGAGGGCGGATTATTCATCCGACCTTCAATATAGAACTATTGTGGTCAGCTTTTTTCGCCCTTATTGCTTTGGCACTTTTTTTGAGGATACGTAGATTCCAATGAAGATAAAACTTTTTTCTACCCACTTTTTAATAATTATTTTTAGCTTTGCGTTGTTGATCATTCTGGCAAACTTTTTGATATCTACGAAAGTTAGCACGCCAGATATGCCTATTATTAAGCAAGTTGCGAATTGGGAGAAGACGATTCCTCTAGTAACTGCCAATGGCGTTATCGATGCAACTATTGCCAGTACTTCAGAAGATTGGGATCTCGGTCTAAGCGGTCTTAGGTCGATGGATATTGATAAGGGAATGATTTTTATTTTTCCTCACGCCGATTTTTACAGATTTTGGATGAAAGATATGTATTTTCCTTTGGATATAGTTTGGATAGATTCAGACAAGAAGATAGTTGATGTTGATAGCAATGTTTCACCCGAATCTTATCCAAATATTTTTCTTCCGCCAGTCGCTGTCAGATATGTTCTCGAGTTGAATGCTGGGATGGCGGAGAAGTATGGCCTTGTCACTGGTACAAAAATAAATTTTGTGCTCTAAATCGTTATCCACACTTTTTTTATTTGTTCTCACGGAGTACAATGGTTAAGTCAAATATTTTTTTGATTATTAAAAATTATTAGCATCTAAGTTCGCAGCCGCCTGCGTACACATATGCCAAAAAAGAAAAAAAGTGCCACAGGAAATGTGGTCAAGGTACCTTCTATCCCCACGATTATCAAGAGAGATGGTCGAGTCGTGTCTTTCGATTTGGAGAAAATAGCAAATGCCATTTGGAAAGGCATGAATGCCGCAGAAGAGGGATCTCTCGAAGAGGCCAAGATAGTTGCCAGCCAGGTTTTTGCAGAACTTATTCGTATAAAAAAGAAGTTTTCCAACTTTGTACCTACAGTTGAGGGTGTTCAAGATATTGTAGAGGCAGAACTCATGCGTTCTGACTATGTAAAGACCGCCAAGCACTATGTAATATATCGTGAAGAACGAGCCAGACTACGCGCCAAGGGCTTTGAAGTGCCTGATTATGTACGTAAACTAGCGGTTGATTCAAGGAAATATTTCAGAAATGCCCTAGGAGAATTTGTTTATTATAGGAGTTATTCCAAATGGATAGATACCGAAAATCGCCGCGAGACTTGGATAGAGACTGTTGACCGATATGTTGGTTTCATGAAGGAAAATCTCGGGAACAAACTCAAGGATTCTGAATACAAAGAAATTCGTGAGGCCATCTTGAAACAAGAAGCCATGCCATCCATGAGGCTTCTCCAGTTTGCCGGCAGGGCCGCTAGTTCAACCAATGTTTGCGCTTACAATTGCTCTTTTACTGCGCCGGAGTCATTTCAAGATCTGGCGGAGATAATGTATATCTCCATGTGTGGTACAGGATCTGGTTGGGCTGTCGAAAGTACCAATGTTGAAAAGTTTCCTCAGATTATGATGCAGATTGGCGTTAAGCTCCCTACACATGCCATTCCTGATAGTAGGGAAGGTTGGGCCGATTCACTGGTTATTGGCATGAAAGCATGGTCTTCTGGAAAAGACGTGGAATTTGATTTTTCACAACTCAGACCAGAGGGCGCGCGATTGAAAACTATGGGTGGCAAATCTTCTGGACCGGCTCCTCTCCAAAGACTGCTGGCTTTTGTTCGTCAGATAATGTTGGCTCGTCAGGGCAAAAGACTACGGGCTGTGGATTTGCATGATATCATTTGCATGATTGGCGATTGTGTCGTCTCTGGTGGCGTGAGGAGAAGCGCCATGATCTCATTGTCCGATCTCGATGACGAGCAAATACGCGATGCCAAAAAAGGCGCTTTTTACATGACCCATCCGCACAGGATGTTGGCCAACAATTCGGCGGTGTACATAAACAAACCAACCAATGAAGAATTTCTAAAAGAATGGATGGCTTTGATAGAGAGTCGTTCTGGAGAAAGAGGCATATTCAACCGAGGCTCGCTAGCCAAGACATTGCCGGAACGGCGTATAAAAGTCTTGAAAGAATACAAAGGTTACTTTGATATATCTGGTAAACATATCATAGGGCCTATTGGTACCAATCCTTGCGGTGAGATAATCCTGCAGTCAAAACAGTTTTGTAATCTGTCAGAAATTGTGGCCCGCGCTAATGACACAGAAAAGACTTTGTTGAAAAAAATACGCATAGCCACAATTATTGGAACGTATCAATCGACTCTGACTCATTTGCCATATCTTTCCAAGGAGTGGAAAGAACATTGCGAGCGCGAAAGATTACTTGGCGTCTCTATCACAGGGCAATGGGATTGTCCGGTAGCCAGAAAGCCAGAGGTCATGCGTAGGCTCAAAGCAGAAACAATCAAGATAAACAAAGAATTTGCCAAGCGATTTGGTATCAATGAGTCCACGGCGATCACTTGTGTCAAACCATCCGGCACGCTTTCTCAAATGGTGGACTGTTCGTCTGGTATGCATCCACGTCACTCCAGATTTTATATTCGCCGTATCCGTATCTCTGCCACGGACGCATTGTTTAAGATGCTTAGAGATCAGGGTGTGCCATATTATCCAGAAGTTGGTCAATCGTCAGATAATGCCACGACTTACGTTCTCGAATTTCCCGTAAAGGCCCCCAGTGGTTCTATTTTCCGTGATGATCTCTCGGCTATCGAACAACTAGAAAACTGGAAAATGGTCAAGACGAATTACACCGAGCACAACCCTTCGGTGACTATATCTGTTGGTAATGACGAATGGATAAAAGTTGCCAACTGGCTCTATGAAAATTGGGATATTTGTGGCGGACTTTCATTTTTACCTCGTGAAGATACGGTTTACAAATTGGCGCCATACGAAACGATCGACGAAAAGACTTACAAAGAATTGGTAAAGCGTATGGAGCATACCGATTACTCAAAGATTATTACTTACGAAAAACAAAACGAGACTGATCTAAAAAGGGAACTGGCGTGCGTGTCTGGAGTTTGCGATATTGTATAATATAAATCGAGTATGCCCATGGGCACAGCATAGTGACATGATGGATATGACTTGTCAAATATATTAGTGTTGTGTATACTAGGTTTTGGCTGTACTAGACAATCACTCTGTAAAATTGTGGCTTTGTGAAGCTTGCTTCGCGTTGTCTCGACGGAAACAGAGAGGAAAGTCCGAACACCGGCCATGATTTATCGTGGCAACAGGGTAGCGGGTAACGCCCGTCAGGGTAATTCCCAGAGGTGCGAACAGAGACGTGTTGGCTAGAAATGGCTGACAGATCCTTCGGGATTAGCTTGCATGGAAACATGCGAGGTGCAACGGCCAAATCCTTACCTCGGTGCAAGACCGTGCTTCTAGTAGTTGGTTTCTGGTAGTCAATCAAGTGTGCGCTATCGCTGTTATTGGTCACTAGTAACCAGCTACTAGGAGAGAGTCGCTAGAGGCATACAGTGATGTATGTCGGAGACAAATGGTTGTCATCGGTCGCTTTGCTCTGCTTTGCAGAGTTATAGTACATCGAAACAGAATTCGGCTTATTGTACGGCCAATAAAAAACACTCTCATTGAAATGAGGGTGTTTTTTATTGGGCTACTTGCGCTTTCTGTTTTCATAAATTATTGTTACAATAATATTTCTTACAAGTAAAAACTAACCAAATATGCATCAGCCATCATCTCGTTTGGAATCTCTAGCTTTCTACATATTTCTTGCTACAGTGACTCTTTTACCTATGTTTTTTTGGCCATCGCCATATATTTCTCTCGACTTGGTAAAGACTATCATCGTTACCACTGGCGTTCTTTCCTCTTCGATATTGTTTGGTCTTGTCGTATTCAAAGAGAGAAAGCTTGTTCTACCACCGAAGGGTGTGTTGTGGAGTAGTGTATTGATTTTAGTTTCTCTTGTAATTTCCGCATTTCTGAGTCTCCATCTTTCGAAATCTATATTTGGTCAGGGATTTGAAATTGGCACGGCCAGTTTTATTTGGATGATGTTCTTGTCAGCTCTTGTTGCCTTTACTCTCGTTCAGAGAAAAAGTGAAAGAGCCATTGTTCTCTATGTTGGCATGGTCGTAGCTTTTGTTGTCATCTATCTTTTGCACGCTTTACGTTTCATTTTTGGTCCTGATTTTCTTTCATTTTCTATTCTTTCTTCTGTAACCTCGACTGTTCTAGGTAATTGGTACAGTCTCTCGACCCTCTCTGCGGTAGTTGCCATTGTCGCAATATGTGCGATTATTCTTTTGCCATTATCTCGTCGCATGAAATCTCTGTATTGGATTATTATTCTGTTTTCATCATTTGCAATATATCTTGTTAATGATCCACGTGTTTGGAAAATTTTAGCCTTGGTATTTGCCGGTCTAGCCGTCTTTTTCTTCATCCGCAAGAAAAATCTTCTTATTACCAATCAGGATATAGCAGAGTCGATGAATAGTGAGAGTGCGGATATTTTTGGTAGGCGGAACCTATTGGGAGTGACGATAAAAAGCGTTGCGTGGATTCCACTCGTTGCATGTCTTGTCGCCATCTTATTTTCATGGAAGGGGACGACGTTGTCTTTGCCGGTCATAAATAATCTGAATGCTAACCATTTGGAATTGTCTCTGCCGTGGCGGATGACTCTGGATGTTACATCTGGGGCGATCAAAAATTATCCTCTTTTTGGTGTTGGACCAAATAATTTTTCCAGAGCATATATAGCTTTCAAACCAGAAGTCGTAAATTCCACTAGCGCATGGTCTCATGAATTTAATTATGGTTTTGGATTGGTGCCAACTTTCGTAACCACGCAGGGCGTGGTTGGGACCATTCTTTGGATCGTCTTTTTCGTCTCTCTGGGGATTGTCGGGTTCAGGGCTTTACGTCATTTGCCCGATGAAAAATCAGCACAGTTTATCATCATTTCTTCTTTCGTAAGTTCGGTCTTTTTGTGGTTAGTCATGATTGTTTCAGTTCCACCACACTCTCTAGTTTTTTATACTTTTGTCATGACGGGTATATTTTTCGGTGCGGTGATTTCAGCGGGGATTATTCCGCCTGTTGGCATTGGACCACAGAATGGAAGTCGCTCCCATAGATTGATATCTATAATGGTTTTGATAATTGTGATTGTCGGAGCAATCTGGGGGGTTATATATTTAAAAAAGACTATTGCGCTTGTATATTTTGGAATGGGGGTCAAACAATTGACTGTTACTCCGCCAGCCGGAGGAGATGCTGAACTTGCCGATAATTATTTTAAAATTGCGCAAGCTTTTGATTCTTCTGATATCTATTGGCAGGCTCGCGCCGAAGCATCGCTTGCCATGGTTAACAAACTGGTTTCGTCTATAAGTGCCAATGCGAGTGCTTCTACGACCGAGGCCGTTGCTAGCCAGATTACTTCGATTATGAAAAAGGCGCTAGATTATTCGCATAAAGCTATCGCTTA
The DNA here is from genome assembly GCA_964646515.1 of uncultured Candidatus Saccharibacteria bacterium. Lineage (GTDB taxonomy): Bacteria > Patescibacteriota > Minisyncoccia > Phycocordibacterales > PALSA-1337 > C7867-002. The sequence continues at coordinate 11,163 of CAZYES010000020.1, forward strand.
TGATCCTGCCAATTATTATAACTATTTGTCCAAAGCCAGAGTTTCTGAGGTTGCTCTCAATCTACACATGGACAAGGCGTATGAGGATGCATTACAAGCTTATAGCGAAGCTATTGGCCTGAACCCTTCGAACCCCTCTATCTACTTGGGCCTAGCTAGATTGCAAGCTTCACAGAACAAATTGGATGATGCTCTGAGAACAGTTGGAGTCGCTATTCAGATCAAAAATAACTATCTTGAAGCGGTATTTCTTTTGTCACAGATAGAAGCTGCCAGAGGTGACTTGCCAAACGCTATTATTGCCGCACAGTTTGCAACACAGATCAATCCAAATAATCCACAGTTGTTTTTTCAGTTGGGTCTACTCGAATATAATGCCAAAAATTACGCCAATGCTGCGGAAGCTCTGAATACGGCCATTAAACTTCAGCCTGATTATGCCAATGCTCAATATTTCCTCGGTCTCTCTTATGTTCGTCTCGGTAAAAATACAGAAGCAATTGAACAATTTTCTCAATTAGCTATAACAAATCCCGATAATGAAGAAGTGGTCTTCATTCTGGAGAATTTGAAAGCGGGCAAATCTCCTTTCACTGATGCCAAACTACCAGTAACACCTACGCCAGAGAAAAGGGCAACGTTACCTATCAAGCAAAAAAATAAATAGTTCCAGTTATATATTCATTTGTATTTTAGAAGGGATCTTTCGTCTATAGTCAAAGGATTTGTTTCAACAGAAGTATCGTGATTATTAGCATTCTTCGTGCTAGAATAATTGCCACATGGTAAAGCGTTGGTTTTCATTCATTGGAAAAGAGATACGCGGTCTGCATGAGGCCGCGTATCTCCTTGCCATATTTGCCACTTTGTCTCAGGTCCTAGCTCTAGTTAGAGACAAATTACTTGCTTTTTCATTTGGCGCAGATAGATCACTGGATATTTATTATGCTTCATTTCGTATTCCAGATCTTATCTTTGTTTCCATTGGTTCGGTTGTTTCCGCATCAATATTGTTGCCATATTTTATCGAACGTTTTGATGGTGGTAAGGATAGCGGGCGTTCCTTTTCTAATGAAATCTTTACCGTTTTTTTTGCGGTAATGGTGATCGTGGCAGTTATAGCTTTTCTTTTGGCGCCTTGGCTCATTCCGAGACTAATTCCAGGATTTGCGCATGATCCAGCTTTGCCTGAACTTATACTTTCTATGCGTATTATGCTTCTCTCGCCATTCTTTCTGGGTTTGTCAAATTTGTATTCGTGCCTAACTCAAATGCGTCACCGTTTTTTGGTCTATGCGGCAAGTCCGGTTGTGTATAACTTGGGGATAATATGTGGAGTACTTTTTGCTTATCCGGTCTTTGGCCTGAAAGGTTTGGCAATAGGTGTCGCTATTGGAGCATTTTTGCATATGGCTATACAAGTGCCGTTCATTTTCAAAGAAGGAATTATACCGCGTTTTACGACTGTCATACATTGGGATGATATGAAACATATCGTGATGAATTCATTGCCTAGGATGTTTACGATATCCGCAAATCAGTTGGCTTCTTTTGCCTTGATTTCTTTGGCTTCACTCATGTCTGTGGGCTCAATATCCGTTTTCACTTTTGCTTTCAATCTACAGTCCGTGCCACTTACGATTATCGGGGCCAGTTATTCATCGGCAGTCTTTCCAACTTTGTCTAGGATGTTTTTTAAAGGAAATATAAAAGAATTCAAAGAAAAAATGATCGCTTCTGCCCAACATATTATTTTTTGGTCGATGCCTCTCTCGGTTCTTTTCATTGTTCTTCGCGCGCAGATTGTTCGTACTATTTTGGGCGCTGGCGAATTTGATTGGGCTGACACCCGACTGACTGCCGCGGCATTGGCGCTTTTTACTGTTTCTACCATAGGACAGAGTCTCATAGTGCTTTTTGTCCGTGCTTTTTATGCTGAAGGGAAGACGGCTAGGCCACTTTTCATAAATGCTATATCCGCAGGGGTGATCATTGGCTCTGGTTATCTGCTAGTAAAAGCTTTTTTTGCTTTCCCGATATTCAGATATTTTCTAGAGGATTTACTCAAAGTAAATGGACAGGTTGGAACAAGTGTTTTGGTTTTGGCTCTAGCCTATACGATAGGCGTTATCGTAAACACGGCACTTCACTGGATAGTCTATGAGAGAGTTTATCGGGGTTTTACTTGGCCAGTTCTTTCTACGCTTTTTCATACTTTCGTAGCCTCGGTTATTATGGGTTATGCGACTTTTCTTTCTCTGCGTGTCTTTGCGGCTATATTTCCTTTGACGAAGGTTTGGGGCGTTTTCCTCCAAGGATTCTGTGCGGGCATTGTTGGGCTGATCGTTCTTGTTATTGTATTGGTGATCTTGAAGAATAAAGAGATCAACGAAGTCTGGAACACTTTGCATCATAAAATCTGGAAAGTGAAAGTGCCGCCGGCGGAAGTGGAACATATATAGTATCTCTGCTATATTTGCATTACCTTATGAACCCGGCTTTTATTCGTAATTTTTCCATCATTGCTCATATTGACCACGGCAAATCGACCTTGGCCGATAGGATGTTGGAGATCACTGGCACTATTGAAAAACGCAAAATGCAGGAACAGGTTTTGGATTCTATGGAATTGGAGAGGGAAAGAGGTATTACGATAAAAATGCAACCGGTAAGAATGATATGGAAACCATCGATCACGATGGAAGGATCTTCGTCTCTTGTTGGTAATAATCAAGAATACGTTCTCAATCTTATAGACACACCTGGTCATATTGATTTTTCTTATGAAGTTTCTAGGGCACTAAAAGCGGTTGAAGGCTCGATATTGCTCGTAGATGCGACCCAAGGGGTGCAAGCCCAAACGCTTACGACCTTGAGCATGGCCAGAGATGCCGGTCTTACGATCATCCCTGTGGTCAGTAAGATTGACTCGCCCTTGGCTAGTACGAAAGAAGTAGTTGCCGAGGTTTGTCAATTGTTGAATTGTCCTAAAGAAGAAGTCATCAAAGTTTCGGGCAAAACCGGTGAAGGCGTGGAAGATTTACTGGATGAAATTATCAGAAGAGTGCCAGCCCCAAAAGACAAGGATATGATCGAATTGCGGAAATTTGATTTTAATGACCGAGAGACGTTGAATCACAAGCAAATGGCAGTAGAGCATTTTCGTTCATTAGTTTTTGATTTTCAGTATTCCAACCATACAGGCGTCACTGTTTACGTTCGGGCGGTTACTGGTTCTGTGAAAAAACACGATCGACTAATATTCAAGATAGCTGGTAGAGAATTCGAAGCTATAGAAGTTGGAATTTTTACTCCGGATAATACTCCCAGAGAATCACTGAGCGCGGGAGAGATTGGTTATATAATCACAGGAATCAAAGAACCGGGGATAGCCTCTGTCGGTGACACGGTGGCTTCCAATCGAGACAGTTTGCCACCGCTTCCCGGATATCAAAGCCCTCGTCCGGTAGTGTGGGCCTCTATATACCCCGAAAGTCAAGATGATCTCTCTTTGCTTCGACAGGCTCTGGGCCGTTTACAACTTTCAGATTCCTCTTTTACCTATGAGGAAGAAGCTTCGGGGACTCTGGGTAAAGGCTATCGTTGTGGATTTTTGGGTATGCTACACCTCGAGATTGTCACCGAACGTTTGCGTCGTGAATTTAATCTTGAACTTATTGTTACTCAGCCAAGTATCATTTATTCTGTGAAATTAAAGAGCGGTAAAGATGTTACGATCTATTCACCGGCATTATTTCCTGAAGACCACGAGATCAAGGAAGTCTCTGAGCCGATAGTTATCATAAAAATAATAACGCCACCGAAGTCTCTGGGCGGTCTCATGAAACTTTTTTATGATCATGAAGCAGAGATCATTGGCACGGACAATTTTGGCGACAATAGGACGATGATGACTTTGCGGATGCCACTCAGAGAACTTATGCGTAATTTTTTTGATGAAGTCAAAAGTATTTCTTCTGGCTATGCTTCGATTTCATATGATATTGTCGATGACAAAATAGCTGATGTCGTTAGGATGGATATCTTGGTTGCCGATGAGCCCGTTATCGCTTTTACTCGTGTTGTCTCGCGCCGGCGTGTCCAAGAAGAAGCAGAGGCGATGGTTGAGAAATTACACGAAATAATGCCACGCGAACTTTTCACTTATAAAATCCAAGCCAAAGCTTTTGGCAGGATAATTTCTTCGAGAAGTATTTCTGGCAGAAAGAAAGATGCCGCCGGAACTCTCTCCGGGGGTGATATTACTCGCAAGATGAAACTTCGCGAAAAACAAAAGAAAGGCAGAAAACGCTTGAAGCAATATGGCTCGGTGAACATCCCACAAGAGATTTTTGTGAAGATGATGAGGAGTAGTGTGTAGAAAGGATGGTTTACTTCCTTGGTGGTATTATTGCCACACAGGAAAGTAGAGCATTATCATACTGATAATGACCAGAATAGATACGATAGTGAAGCCTATGCGAAATGTTTTTTGTGTTTTCTCATGAAATAACATGATAAATCTAGTATACTGTTATATATGAAATATGGCAAACATTCTTTATGGAAAAAGGTCATCTCTTCGCCATTTACGCTTCTTTTTGTGTTGATCGCGTTCGTTTTTCTTGTGAGGGCTACTTGGGTTATATATCATAAAGCAGATTTGAGTGCCACGAGGCTTACGCAAGTCGAAGAGGAATTTTCTGAGTTGAAAGATCGAAAGACTGATCTCATGGCCGAGGTTCAATATCTTTCCACTGATCAAGGCGTCGAGACCGAAATCCGCACAAAGTATCGTGCCCTGAAAGACGGGGAATCATTGGCAGTTATCGTGGACGACTCGAAACAGGAAACGCCGATTTTACAGGCCTCGACCACTTTGACTGTCAGTTGGTGGCGAAGATTATTGCAGAAGATTGGTCTCTAAGGTTACTATTGGTGTGTAGTATGGTTTAGTGGTTTATCGTGATCAGTAGTGCAAAGCGGGTATGGTTTAGTGGTTTATCGTGATCAGTAGTGCAAAGCGGGTATGGTTTAGTGG
>CAZYES010000020.1:16303-16402 GCA_964646515.1 uncultured Candidatus Saccharibacteria bacterium
TAGAACGCGACCTTCCCAAGGTTGAGACGCGAGTTCGATTCTCGCTACCCGCACCTCGACTCGTCGTCTCTCGCATACTACGTATGCTCGAGACTCCTC
>CAZYES010000021.1:0-15500 GCA_964646515.1 uncultured Candidatus Saccharibacteria bacterium
AGGCGATCTCATAATATTTTGGATTGTCGTAGACTCGCATGATAATTTGGCTGGCAGTCGTGAACGATTTTCGAACCGCTAATTGGCTCGAGTTGTTCCCTTACCCAGAGCTTAGCATGATATACGTAAACAAGTTAATGGGTATGGTCAGACACCTCGGGTAAGATTGACAAATATCTACTTCTATTAGAATATGTTGTTTGAATTGATTTTTGAAAGAATCAGCGTGTCCCGACGATTTTCGGGTAAACAAAAAGCTAAGTAAGTATTATGAAGACAGCGACTATCCTACACCTTGGTATCATTGTTCTCGTCAGCAGTTTCTCAACACTCACACATGCCCAATCCTCGACAATCGGATTTGGTTTGTTACCAAACGGAACCAGAATCGGCTCAACTGACTATCAATCACTTGGGTTACTTCTCTTCACAGACCCGGGTCAATATCTCTACTCATCTGGTTCAGATCTAGTTGCGTCAGGCAACGGCCATATTTCACTCGAATTTGTGCAACCTGGTACATTAATCCCGGGTGGAGTTAACACATTCTCGATACTGACCGTTGATAACATGCCAGGCACTACATACACCTTTACAGGATACGATGCCAATAATCAGGAGATGTTTCAGTTTGGAAACTGGCACAACTATTCAATCGGTGAAGGTTATAGTTTTTCTCCTCCAGTTCATGAGTTAGACTTTGATCCTTCGGCACCGAATTATCAGTTCATTCATGAAATATCGTTTGGTCAGATTCAGACCGTACCAGAACCAACAATACTTTTACCGCTTGGAATATTATTGACGGCTCTGTACAAGCGTCGGTGATATCTCTTGTTTATAATTTAACGGCTAAGCAAAGGCTTTGCCGTTTTTTGTTTAGTTAGGAATGGTGGTCTTCTAAATAAACAAGAAAAGTCCGCCAACAATAATCATTGGAATACCAACGATCAAACCAATAACAGTCAAACACACTAGGGCACCTAAAATAACAAGCAACAAACCAATAGTTTTTCTCATCGGTTTGAATGAAAGAGCAGTTACTATCAAAATGATAACAACAAGCACAGCTAACACAGATAAAATATTCATAGTAATTTGAGGTTAAGTTTATTAAATTATTGTTGATTTAATCGGTTAGATACGCTAGTGACAAATTCTTTTGTTTGTGGGCCCACTATGCTTTTATATGGGATACCTATTTCCCAAGCAGACGGAAACTTTGAAGGATTCAGCATAACATCTTTGCGACAGGTTTGGACTTTAGAATCAGCGTTTGCCTGCGCCTCAATAGATGCAGTATCAACCTTTGATGGATTGGTTATAGAGTTAAGCCAAGCTTTGGGGTCACTTGAATCCACTTTAGGTCTATAACTGTTTTCAGCCGTAAGATATGTTTGCATACAGGGCCCGATATCTATGCTCATTCTCGGCAGAAGTTCGCCATAATAAGTCCGCACATCTATACCTGTAAAAACATTCTTGTAAACCTCTGCAAAATCTTCTTCTGGAGACAGGTTCCAATTAGTCCCGTGTCGAGCAGTGGTGCTAGGAATGCCCCGAAGTTGATAATATTTCACCCAATCCTGATCGGTAAGCTTGCTACCAATCGCGTGTCCCAGCTCATGAGTAAGGACTTCAGTTAGCTGTCCCTGAGCAATAATCGGTTTATTAATGAATATAACCGATAAACCACCATTCCAGGTTAAATATAGCCCTCCCTCCGAAAGAAAATCTGGCTTTAGGTCTGGCACTTTTAGATTGACTCCTCCAGTGGGAATATATTGATTGCCAGTCAATGCAAGATTGTTTAGAACAATGATGGGGACACTTTTCAGTAGAGTTGTTGGAATATGAGCATTGTATGCGATTTTTGTTATCTGGTTCTTAAAATCATCTGTTAAATTTGTGACGCTGGTATTATCAATTTGGCCGATATAAAAATCGAATCCTAAATTTTTTATTTCGTCCAATACTACAGCCTGACCAGATTCAGCATTATTTTGTGGTGCTATATTTGGTGACCGTCCGGATGAGTTAAAGACCTGGTTAAATATTTGTGGCGCTATAGTCCTATAAACAAAATACAATAACGCAATAATAACGACTGCAATGAAAAATCCTCCGACAACAGTATGCGACCCACTTTTATCTTCCGGTTTTTCAGTACTTGAGATTAGGTTAGGTTTTCCACAATGTGGACATAATTCTGCTTCCGTTGAAACATCCTGACCACATTCTGAACACTTAATTAATGACATGACACAATTATACAATGACTTGACTTATCCACATAGTGATCCTAGGATAGAAATCTCATCTGTTATAATTATAGTTGAACACAAAAGACCCCAAAGGGTCTGATGTGTAAGGAAACTAGATAGTATCATCATCCGACTCGTCCTCCTTTTGGGAGGATTTGTCGTTTCTGGTTCCTATGTCCTCACTCATTGGAAAGACAATCCAATTCCCGTTGTGATGCTCACAAGCCATCTTTCCGTCGCCGATCGGGAAGCAACGTGCAAATCTTGTAGTAGACATTGCATGTGTTTTTTCGTCAGTCCACCGACTGCTGGTTTTTTCAGGGGTTGACCAGTTATTTCTAAAGTTACCCCAGTCAGCCTTTTATCGACTTGGGCTGAAAGGGACAACCTCAGCAGAAAGAGCAAAACCCCATTGGACAAGCCGACGAGACAATCTCATCAGCTATCCGATAGGGTTTTAACACTCTTCATTAAGCTAATAAATGTCGTTCCGACTTGTCCCTCCATCAACCATTATGGTATTTGGATAATCCCATTATATCAAAATTTTGTATAATGCAAAAGATATTGTGGTGCATAACTACACGAAAATCATGTTGTCAAGGCCAACGATTATATGCCATGTGGGGGGGGTAGTCACCGAGTCGTTTTTGATGTACAATATTTCTATTAGACTTCCGCGCACATACCAAGATTTGACTAAAAATGGATAAATTAATTGATCAAACAATAATAAAGACTAGAACCAAGAAACCTGACCTGTATACCAGACAAGGTAAGTATTTTACTGCCAAAATGCGGGGCATGAATAAGTCTAACGCAGCACTTGCCGCTGGTTACCCTGATGGTCACCATACGAGCAGAATTGAGGCTACAAAGGCCTATCAGGTCACTGAGACACATTATAAGGATGAGCTACTAAAACGTATGCCTATTGGTCAGCTAGCCGATGAGCATGTTAAGAACATACTTCAAGACCAAGACAAAGGAGCTAAGAACAAGGCTATTGATATGGCTCTAAACAAGATAGAACCACAGGGTACCACTTACAATGATGAGGATGATCGAGTGGTTGTCGTTCTTAAGTGATATTAAGTGGTTAAAAAGGGGTACAAGTTAAACATCACTGCACACACGGCGATTTATACTTCTCAAACTTCTCGGGATTTTGAATGTATTCGTCTAATACTATTTCTGCAAGCTCATATAAACTGTCCCGAACTTCTAGGACTTTTTCATCCGTCATATCTTTGCTGACATCATCTAGCAATTCCCTACATTCTTTAATGGATAACATGGATATACTAATTCTTGTACAGTAATGCCTTAACTTCATCAGTAAAATTCGATATTAAGTTATTTGAGATAATCACTCCAAGACTTTCATAGTCGTCTCCAGTCACCATTGACGGTATACCAATCCGACAACCATAGCGATCTACTGCAAGACCGCCGGAATTACCGTGACTTATTTTTGCTGAAGTAATAATATATCCCGATTTTGGCAAAAGACTACTAACTATGCCATCTGTAATCGTTAATGCATATCCACCACTGATCGCTGGATAGCCATAAATCCTAACAGGCTCTCCTAATTTTACATTCTCATTTTTACAATATTTTCCACTGTCGTACGCTGGAAATATTTTAGGGTATTCTCCGTATGCTTTGTTTTCTTTTGCGTCATAGTAGACATCATCTATCTTTACAAAAGCAAGGTCATATTTTTCACTTATGTCAGGTATTACTATTGGCTTTGCATAATACATTTCCTTGGACGCCCCTGTCGCTGGATCAGGTAGTATCACTAAACAACTTTTCTCATCGGTACTTTCATTTATACCTTGTGGAATAATGTGAGAGTTTGTTAGTACCAGGCCATCCGTGGTTATTATCGTCCCAGAGCCTCCCGACACTTGGCTTTCATCGGACCATCCATTAGCTCCCTCGCAATATATATTTACTACCGTTGACGCTATATCGTCTTGTGTCTGATCAATTGTGGCTCGTGTGGCTGCACCTCTATTGTCATAAGTCAAAAACCATATTGTCGCGGCTATGATAATAACTACTATAATTCCGATAAGCCATTTTCTTTTGTGGGAGTTGCGAGTTTTGGCACTGGCGGATATTGGTAAAGTCGTAATGCCACACTTCGTGCAAAACTTGGCGCTATCTTTAATCTCATTACCGCATTTATTACAAAACATATTTATATAGACACCTTTGCAGTGCCACAATTTCCACAAAACTTAGCTTGTCTTGATAGTTTGGTGCCACAATCTGAGCAGTATTCAAAATCAACGATATTTTCCTTTTTGATTTCGTTTTCCGTGGCATTAATATCAGCGGTTTTAGAAGAGGCGGTATTTGGCTGAGCTAATCTGATTTTGTATTCATCCTGGCTAATTTTTCCATCAATAAGTAACTGATTTGCCTCAGCTATCGGTTTGATATCATTTATCTGTTTCTGATTCAGCTCGATACCCCATTTACAAACTGGACACAGTAGATGATATTTAATTTCATACGGAAATACTGGAATGAAAAACAGTGTAAACCACGTCATCACTCTTGATAAATTCCAATACTGCTCATTATTGCAATGACTACAAAGATTCTTGAATGCAGGTCCAAAGTTTTTGATTGTTCTAAATCCCCATCCAAAAATTATCATGATATTAAAATATTTTCCTAAATTGCCTTTTCCACTCTGGTTTTTGGCCGATTGCAACATAGAGAACGGCAATCTTAATCAATCGAACTACTATCATATAAATTACCAGGGTAAGGAAAGAGTACCAAAATGCTTCACTATCAGAACCAGAGCATGATGTCGTGTACGAATAGTATGAATAATAGCAACTCTTAGCGTTTGACATCCATACGCCTGGAATAATTCCAAGCAAAGGTAAGTACGAAACAACATATATAACCTTTAATAACCGGTACCACCATTTGTCCTTAGGTATGGAATGATCAAGTTCACTCTTGGCAAATTTTTCTTTAGAAGTACTCGTGGAATTACCACATTTAATACAAAACTTATGCGTGTCACTCATTTTGTTCCCACATTTTTCGCAAAACATAATAGTTAATTATTAGCTAAATAATCGTACACTTCTTGCGGGACTTTGACCCCATTTGCTATTGCCTTACGAAGATAAATTTTTGCGTTAACTGGATCTTGGTTTCTGGCGTATGACAGTCCAAGCCAGTAGGCAGTATACGAGTTTGTGTCTAATGTAAGACTTTTGAATACAGATATAGCTTTCGGAAAATCTTCATTCAAATAATAAGCTATTCCTAAATTTTGTTTTGCTATTTGCAAATCAGTTAATTGTACAGCGCGCTGAGCATACTGAAGACCTTTCTTATAATCAGCATACTGTGATGCGGTATCACCTAAATCGAGATAGAAAAGAGCTAGAGCGTTGTTAATTTGAAAATCATTTGGATTAAGCTGGTAGGCTTTGTTATAAGAAATCAAAGCCGAATTTGGCATATTTTCTAGCGAAGCTATTTCTCCAGCGATCAAATAATAATCAAACGAATCTTGAGTTGCCAAGGCCAGCGCTTGTTTAAATGTGCTGATGGCTAAATCCGTTTGCTCTTCTGATGAGTATACGTAAGCAAGATTCTTTAGTGTATTGACCTTCGTCGAATTTGTCACAGCGTCATTTGACGCCTGCTGAAACTGAGAAATGGCCTGACCACTATTTCCCGAATCATACGCACTGATGGCATTGTTATTTTTACTTACTGCCGTATTGTCAACAGAATTAATCGCCCCTAACCCAAACTTCAGAACGATAACAACCAATAGGATAGCTGAAATGATTACTGCTTTTATTATTCTGCCCACTGTCCACTTTTCTTTTGGCATTGGAGGTCTTTTAACGGGCTCTTTCTTTATCGGTTGTGATTGAGTATTTGTGCTAAGAGTATTACCGCAGTTTGTGCAAAACTTCTGATTATCCGTTGATTCTTTACCACAATTTTTACAAAACATATTTGTTAATTAGATTATAAAATTTTACAAATTCATCATGATATTTTTTCAAGACAATTTTTTTACCTTCATATTGGAGAGCAAACCTATTCCTTGATAGAGTCAGGCTGCCTTTCAATTTTTCAAGCGGTACTTTTAGAAACACATCACCGACATATTCTTGAGATGTAAGCTTATTACCTGCATCTATCCATGCTGATCTATACCATTGTCGTTTCCTTCTATCGTGCGAACTACCGAGTGCACTACCGATTGCCGCGCCTATGATGAAAAGGAGAAATAGACCTATAAGGCCTCCCCATGTGCTGGCACTATAGCTAGGCATTTTAATTATGTACAGATATTTCTTGTCCGCCATTACATCAAAAAATCCACCGGACATAAAAGAATTTTTTCTCTCCCAGTCGCTACTATAGAATACATCCTCCATTTTTGATGTTTCTTCAACTTTTGTTGGTGTCGTTGGTGCCTTTGAAACAATCGCAACTTTGTTGCCACAGTTCTGACAGTATTCGGCATTCTGTTCGATTTTAGTTCCACAGTGTTCGCAAAACATTTGATCTTGAATATGGTTAATTAGTATGCAAAAAGCCCACCACGTGGGTGAGAACCGAAGTCCTCCATACCAGTTTCCCGATATGACCTGTAGAGGCAGTCCCACATGATGGGTTTTCCGACCTCTACAGGATTTCTTAACCATGCCAGCAACGCTGGTTTAGGTACTATTGAATTGTGATATAAGCATACAACACTTTTAAAAAAATGGAATACCTGACATTTCGGGTATGGTGCATAACTTGGTTTACCCGATATGTCGGAAGCCTTGAATATATGGCTCACTTGTTATAGATTGTAATAATAATGACTATGAATCTTCAGCAGGAAAAAGCACTCTATGTCCTTGATCAAATGTACGAAAATGTACGTTCAGCAAAATCGTTTAATGATTTTATGATATTCTCAAAAGATTATGTCCAATATATCCAGCAATCTCCAGAATTTATCGAGATTATCAGGAACTATGAAGACACAAAAGAAAAGCTACTTATCGAGCTAGAAGAAACGGAAAAATTTGCTCTCAAAGATTTGGATGTTGCAGAGAAGTATATATTGAAGTTTGTCAAAGATGAACCCTCAAAAGAAGAAGAGATGTCACCAATCAGTGGCGGACTTTCTGGACTACGAGCATACAAAAACAATACTCTGCAAATGTCTGGTCTTAAGTCGATCAATATTGAGCGATTTCTAATAGAGATAATAAGAAAACAGTCGCAAGAAATACAACAAAAGATCGCAAAGAAATTTACAAAAACAATAAATGGGAGAACGATATTCCAGATATCATCTAATGTAGATAAACTAAAAGAATTGGTAACAAACTACGAGTCAAAGATGAATGAAGAAATCTGGGGTTGCTGGAACTTCCTAAAATTGATTCCGAGAATAATCCCCTATCTGCACAGTAACGATATGACGCCATTTTATTCTGAAAAGTTTAGTTACCTCGATCAACCTACGATGTCAAAATTTGTTCATCTTTTACATTCAACGTATAGCAAGATCGCTTCTAAAGAATCCGACCTTCTTGAATACCGAAATTACATTGCGAGGCTTAATCCGAACATTCACCATACTATGCTTCACACTACACCAGTGACTCTAATTTCTGATCAGAATAAAGATAGTGAGTTTCAAACATCAGTATCAAAGACATTTCCTCGCATGCTGACCAAAGATGTAAATGGAGATTACTGGTTTAGAGGTAATAAGTTAAGTATTTCTAAAAACACGATGTATTTCGATGCCTTCAACGCCTTGTTTACCAGTGCAAATCAAAACGGATTTCTATCGTATGCAGATATGGAAAAAGAATTGGTAGCATTGAACCATCCTCCTTGTGCGGATAGTGTAAGCAGAAATAGTCGAATAAACAATCTTATCCATAACAACAATCAAGGTCTCTTTCGCCATTCAAAAATCAACGGCAAAAGATTCAAAAACGAACTGCCTGATCGTAGTGAACTTATATCGATTGAGCGCGGTGATGGCCTAAAATTAAATAACCCTGTCGAGACCAGTATCAGATAAACAGGTCAATCTATTGCGTTCACTTGTGGATTATCCCAACTATGGGATATTTTTTGGCTCAAATACTAGCCTTATTGTATGAGCAATAGAATACACAGAATTCCAAGAGGTTAGATTACGCCACAAAATTAGGTCATCAGATTTCATTATCTGAATGACTATGACTATCAAGATATTAAGTGAGAATCAATTTTACACAACTGCGGACCTTGCTCTTGCATCAGCAGTTTTTTTGCATTTTCCTCTCGAAGCCATAGATAGGCAAAATCCGAAAAAATCGTTATTTGTCTTCAAGAGAGATAGCCAGCTCGATGAACTTATCGAGGCATTTTGGCGCGGCGAATTAAAGGTCGAACCTCAGGCTTACTTTAGTGCATTGAGGAATATTAAAGCCAGACTCTACGGCGACAAATAACATGTTGAGCGAACAGACCATTCAAGAACTCAGGGTGATTCTGAAGGAAGAATACGACAAGGATGTATCTCTGTCCGAAGCGTCGGAAATCGCCTCAACTCTTGTCGGATACTTTGACCAATTAGCAAAACTTAGCAACTTAAATAATAACAATTAATATGAAAAATCCAGATATTGAATTCGATTCCAAGACCGCATATCGCACATGTTCACGAACAGATATTCCATGTCCAGTCAGTGATGAAGACCTATCTTACTACCAATTCCCGCTACCAATATTTGTAGAGCAGCGCATAGCAACACTGCCAAAATTTGATGAAACAGAACTTCTAAATTTGTTTCCCAAAGCTAAGCATGTTCTCTCTTCTAAGATTGATGACTGGAAACAAGAGTTAAGAACATCTTTAGATGCAATGAAGAGCGAACTAGTATCCATTTACAAACTCACACCCAGCACTACTGAAAGATGGATTCGACGAGAGCTACTGAAAATCAACTATGGCGAAATCATAAACAGAATAGAGCAACATCTAGCAAGGTTAAAACGGCTACAACTTAGAGCAAAAGGCAAAGTGTGTAATGGCAAAATTAATGACGAGCAGATAAGGCTTGCTCGCTCAGTTCCTATTGAAAACGTGATCAACCTGAAACCTACAAAACATCGCAAAATCTTGAGTTGTCTGTGTCCCCTGCACAATGAAAAGCGCCCGTCTTTCTTCATCTATACAGACCAGAATAGATGCTGGTGCTATGGATGTAACCAGGGTGGTGATGTTATCAGTCTTGTCAAACTTCTTTATGGTTACTCTTTCACAGAAGCAGTGAAGTACCTTACCAATAATAAATAGATGAATATGAATAAAGACAACATAGAGCAAAAGCTTCAAGAAATTGAAAAAGGTATCCCCAAAGCTCGCAAACCAATTACCTTTCGACAGCTAGAAGATGTATTAGCGAAATGGTTGCTAATAAAAGATAAATGGATTATTAAAGTCGTCGCCGGAATCGTAATAGCCAATAAACTTCAGGGTGATCCTGTATGGTTATTTATCGTTGCAGCATCGGGAGGTACGAAGACAGAACTTATTCGCGGATTAAACAAAATTGATGGTATATACCCTATTTCTGACCTAACCCCACAGACATTTCTGAGTGGTGAAAAAGGAAATAAGAACGCAAGTCTGTTGCTACGCTTACCTGCAGAAAGTACCATTCTCACATATAAGGACTTCACGACAGTTCTGACCATGCATCGGGATAAACGACACGCTATTCTTTCACAACTCCGAGAAATATACGACGGTTATTATCGAAAGGAATTTGGAACCGGTGAGACGAAAACATGGGAAGGAAAAATGGGATTCATTGCTGGAGTAACTTCAGTTATCGATAATCACCAAGGAATATTTCAGGTGCTTGGTGAGAGATTCATTCAATATCGACCAGAGCAACCCGATCCAATCAAATTGGCAAAGAAAGCAATGTCAAATAGCGGTGGTGAGAAACCGATGCGTGAAGAGATACAAAATGCCTTTGCTGATTTTATGTCCGGAATCAAGATACCTGAAGAAACTGAACTTATTTCAGAGGAATACAAGGATCAAATAGCCAACCTCGCTTCATTCTGTGTACGCGCTAGAAGTGGTGTCATCAGAGAAGGATATTCCTCAAGGGAAATTGAATTGATACCCGACAGCGAAATGCCAACTCGCTTAGCCAAGCAACTTATTACGATGGCTTCTGCCTTTGCACTGATAGGAAATACGACACCAGAAGAGGATTATGAGTTGGTATACAAGATAGGTATGGATAGTTTACCTCACAAGAGAAAAAAGACGCTGGAAACGCTATTGCAGGCCAGTGATGAGCTTGAGACGGCAGAAGTAGCAACAGAAATAGGTTACCCGACAAATAGCACCAGACGCATCCTTGAGGACCTGCACGGACTCAGGTTGGTAGAAAGAAAGCATGAAGGTCAAGGATACGCTGATAAGTGGCGCATCAGTAGCAATGCGAAAGAATTGCTCGAGAAATCAAGACCAGCATGTTTGAAAATCGAAAATCTACCAAAATCCATTAAAGAAGGCTCTACACCCGAGACGTCGGATGACTTCGATGAAGAAGTAAAAGACTTCTTTGATAAAGAAAACCAACCAAAATTAACCAATTTACCTACTGAAGATAGATTCAGTTAAAACCATGTCAAACGAACAACCTGATAACAAAATAGAACCAACAAAACCGAAGGTAATAATCACGGATGAAAACATTGATAATGTTAGGCAAATGTATTCAAATCCAAATAGTTATAATCCAGAGGAACTTAAATTGCGTAATTACTACAAATTAAACAAATCTACGGAGAAACTGACGCCGGTGCAAGAAAAGGAAATGAAGAAGACAAGCGAGGAGCTAGGCATGATATATGGGTTACAAAATGGCATTTGGGCAGGTAATCTGGCTCGAACGCAATATTTTGGAACATTATACCAAATGAGAAAGAGTATCGTTAAAGACTATAATTGCCAATCATCACTAGAACTTATGCTTGCTGACAGGATTGTTGCACACTACTGGAGATCAATGAGGAATGATGCTGTCATTAACATGCTTACAGAAGAAAAGGATGGTGGATACTCGTTTAACCAGCAAAAGATTAATATCCTCAAAGAGCTTCACCGTGGAGTCGAAATGTCCGACAGACAACTAAGCGCCAACATTCTTCTTCTCAAGGACCTTAAACAACCAAAACTAAACATTAAGGTTAATACCGAGAATGCGTATATTGCACAGAACCAGCAAGTAGTGAATACCGATAAAAACGGGTCGAAATCGGTAAAAGACGAATTATTAAGAGCTAATGATTTAGGAAATAAATGAGAGCTCTCGTAGAACAGTGTCAGCGTATAAATATCAATGAATTGTTGAGGACTGTTGAGGCTGAATCGAAACAAATAACGTTACGGGCTAAATTTGAAGTGCTAGGAGTAAGAATTGAGACCACATCAACACCATGTCACTTTGGAGGTAAGCGTCTGTGGTTTATCTGTCCATTCTGTAAGCGACGCGTTGGCACGCTATATAAACCACCTGCCAAAGATGAGCTTCTGTGTCGAAAATGCCATGGTTTAGGGTACAGCAGAAGCAGGTATAAAGGCATGGTCGAGGGGATAACATTCTCATTGAAATAGTGTATAATTACCACGTTGACCCGTTACTGATTATCCGTGAGATTTTTAATGCGTTTCTGCCCTTCAAGGGGCGGTCTGCCAGAAACCATCCTCACGGAGAAGTGACTGGGTCAACCAGACCGTCCCTTTAAGTTATATAATAAATATATGAAATCAGTACTATGGGCCCGCGTATCAACCAAAGAGCAAGCTGAGGAAGGTTACTCTCTTGATGCGCAAGTAAAACTTATGAAGGATTACGCCGATCGACGAGACCTTGTTATTTCGAGACGCTTTATCGTTCCCGAATCAGCCAGTGGCAAGCAGGAGCGCAAGGAGTTTATCCAGATGCTCGAATACTTAAAGCAACATCCAGAAATCAAGGTCGTCATTTGCGAAAAAGTGGACCGTATTAGTCGTAACTTCAAAGACGCAACGAAGTTGGATGATTGGCTCAACGAGGATGAAGAGCGAAAGATTCATTTCGTAAAGCAAAGTCTTATCATTCACAAGAATGCAAAGTCGCATGAGAAATTTCAGTGGGACATTTACCTTGTTCTCGCTCGTCAATATAGTAACAATCTCTCTGAAGAGACAAGGAAAGGACTAGACGAGAAAGCTGACCAAAGATTATATCCAGGAAATCAGAAACGAGGATATATGACAATTGGAGAAATTGGTCATAAGATTTGGATAATAGATGACTCCCCTTCATCTGAAGCACATTTCATTAAGAAAGCATTCGAGATGTACGATACTGGTGAATTTACAGTCAGTACTCTTGGCAAAGCACTATTTCTAGAAGGCTGGAAAGCAAAATCAGGTAGGGCTATCAATAAATCAGAGATGCACAAGCTCCTAACTGACTGTTTCTATTGCGGTGAATTTATATGGCATGGTAAACACTTCAAAGAAGCTAAGCATCCGCCGTTAATATCTAAAGAACTGTTCTATCGCGTACAAGACCGTTTACGCCGAAAACTTACTGGTAAATACCGCAAACATGATTTCTTGTTTAAAGACTTAACATGTGGCGAGTGTAAACGATCAATAGTGGGTGACCTCCGCAAGGGTCATGTCTATTATCATTGCACGCGCCACGGCACGAACTGTACCCAAAACAAGTATATAAGGGAGGAAGAAGTCGAAAAGCAAGTAGTTGAGCTATTTGAAGGCCTCGAAATAAGGAATACCCGAACTGTCGAGTGGATACGCAAAGCATTGAAAGAGAGTCATTCCAGCGAATCAACTTACCATAACGACGCTTTAGCAGACTTGAATAGACAGTACACACTCGTCCAGAACCGATTGGATTCTCTTTATGATGACAAACTCGACGGTAAAATCACTCAAGAGACATACAACAAGAACTTTGAGAGATATAGCAAAGAACTTGATAACATTCTCAGTGCTCTAGAGAAACACAAGAAAGCGAACGTGAGCTATTTCGACCTTGGTCTAAAGATTTTCGAACTGAGCCAGAAAGCTAGACAGATATACGAGAATGCCAAGGATCCTGAAGCAAAACGTTCTCTACTTGGTTTTGTATTTTCGAACCTACTCCTGAAGGATAAAATACTAGTCCCTGTATACAAAAATGCATTCCAGATAGTAGCTGAAAAAGCTAAAAACAAAGATTGGCTGCGGGACTTGGACTCGAACCAAGATAACATGCTCCAGAGGCATGTGTCCTACCATTAGACGATCCCGCAATATTGTTAATGTAACTAACCCCATCACGACCACGCAATTACCTAAAAAACATTACTCGGTCCTCCGTAGCTCCGATCCTGAACGAAGTGAAGGAGAGGAGCGAAGGAGACCCATTAGACGATCCCGCAATATTGTTAATGTAACTAACCCCATCACGACCACGCAATTACCTAAAAAACATTACTCGGTCCTCCGTAGCTCCGATCCTGAACGAAGTGAAGGAGAGGAGCGAAGGAGACCCATTAGACGATCCCGCAATGGGTAATCGTTTCTGCAGAATACACGAAAATAGCACATAAAACAACCAGAAAAATCAGTCAAAAAGATGATTTCATGACCTAAAATCAATCCGGACATCATTTGGTCTCTGTGCCAATCTTACGTTTTTTTGCCCTCAACTTTGTTGCTTTTACAAACTCCGTAAACAAAGGATGTGGCGCAAGTGGTCTGGCCAAAAATTCAGGGTGAAACTGGGTACCAAGAAAGAATGGGTGTTTTTCTCTCGGCAATTCGGCTATCTCCATCAATTTACCATCTGGCGATTTACCGGAGAAAATAAGCCCACCTTTTTCCAATCTATCAATATATTTCGGGTTTACCTCATAACGATGGCGATGACGTTCATATACGATCTCGGACGAGGAATATGCTTCGTCTGCTATAGTCCCTCCTATCAATTTTGCCGGGTACAATCCCAGTCTCATACTTCCCCCATAATCATCTCGAGCAACTTTCCTTTTCTGGTCTAACATTATATCAATGATCAAATGCGAAGCCGATGGATCTATCTCTGCCGTGTGCGCACCAGCTAAAGACAAAACATTTCTTGCATATTCAATAGTCATGAGTTGCATACCATAACATAATCCGAAAAAAGGCACCCTTTGCTCACGCGCATACTTGATAACGTTAATTTTGCCCTCTATTCCCGTCTCACCAAATCCTCCGGGCACAATGATACCATCTAGACTATCAAGCCTTGAATACGACAGATCATTAACCGCGTATTTTCCTTTACCAATATCCTCATAATCTCTAGCGTTGATAGTGTGAATAATCGCCTTGACACCAACTTTGTAAGCCGAAAACTTGATTGCTTCTAGCACAGAGATATATGAATCAGTCAGCACAAAGTTTCCAGTATTAAAATATTTACCTACAATAGCAATATTGACTTCATTTTTGCCATGATTCTTTATACCGCGAGCCATCTCTCTCCAAACTTTGAATAGACTGGCATCCGATGATCCGCGACCAGACAAAACTATTTTTCTTTTTGGCAACTGCAAAGCCTCTAGAACTATTTCGTCCAGTTTGTCATGTTCAAAATTGACTGGCACATCGTATATACTTTCAATATCTGGAGCCGATATGACATGCTCGTGCGGGATATTGCAAGAAACAGCGATCTTCTCCTTGCGTCTCTTGTCCAAAGATTGGGTGGCTCTTGCAATAATAATATCAGCATTGACTCCATATGAAGAAAGCTGACGAACTGCGTGTTGGGTCGGGCGAGATTTCATTTCTCCGAGAGTGCCAGGCGTCGGCAAATAGGAAACCATTATAAAGATAACATCGTTAGGATGTCGCATCTTGAGAACTCTGGCCGCTTCTATAAACATAACATTCTGATAATCGCCAACCGTGCCACCTATCTCAATAATAGAAATGTCAGATCTATTGACAGCCGCGGAATGTTCATAACGACGCAATATCTCATCACGAATATGCGGAATGGCTTCAACGCATTTGCCTCCAAATTCCAAAGCGCGCTCTTTTTCGATCACATGCTTGTATATCATGCCACTTGTAATATAATCATCGGACGATAGATCGCG
>CAZYES010000022.1:0-14337 GCA_964646515.1 uncultured Candidatus Saccharibacteria bacterium
GTGCCTGTGATGGTGCCCCAGTTGAAACTCGTATCATTGAACGTGGTGGTGCCTGTGATGGTGCCGGCGTTGTAACTCGAACCATTGAACGTGGTGGTGCCAGTAACAGTGGTGTCTTGATTACAACTTGTACCATTGAACGTAGTAGATCCAGTGATGTTAATCGTGAGACAGGTCATGCCCTCATTCGTAAACACTATACCTGTAGAAGAAGCTTCAATACTACTGGGCTCAGTCCATGAGTCCAAATCAACCTCTGGATATGTGGTACCTAGGGTAATCACATCATCTCCCGATCCTGGTAGCTCAGAAGCTCCTGATGAGTGTTCTATGTCTGTCCACCAGTTACCACTAAGGGTTGTCCATTGGTTATCAGCACCTTCCTTGTGCCAATACAGGGTAGCTGCTTTGGCATCACGGACAAAAAACATTGATCCGAAGATAAATATGGACAAACATAACAACAGAGATCGTTTGATCATTATGTAATCCATACTAACATATGAGTGGGGGGGGGGTGAAGAGGTGTTGGTGGGGATAAGTGCAGAGAGGTGTAAATTTACGTCTCGGTAATTGATCTCACGTCTTTATACAAGACGGAAATTTGCGTGGTGATTATGGTTTTTGTATTTTTATTACCACTCTTTGTGGATCGCTAGGCACTTTGGCCCATGGTGGAGCAAGTTCGCCAGAGCTTTTATTGATATCAATAACAGATATATAAGCCTTCAAGACATCGACCGTTTCTGCTAGAGATATACCAGCGAATTTCTTTTTCAGTTCATCGATAGGAACAATGCCCACTAGCTTCAGGTCTCCCTTGAAGTGCACGATAAGCGTATTTTTCTTTTCTGGAGAAAAATCTTTTAGGTTGGAAATATTGTATTCTAGTTTTTCTAGACCTAGAGCGTCATAGGTAAAATCACCAAAAGATGTGATCGCTTTTGCGCCGCCGATATTCGCTATGAGGTTACTTTTTTTGAATAAGATACCATTTAATGTTGCTTCTTCGGTTATAGACGCAGAATCCGAATCGACACCCCCCACAACTACTGGCGAAAATGATACAACGTATGAGTTGTCATACATGATATAACCTTCAGGCGTAGCCGTTTTTATCTGATCTACCAGAGAAGAAGTTAACTTTGTCTTTAGAAGTTCGGTTGTCGAAGCCGTTACTGTTGGGCTGATGATCTTTTTGGTGCCGACAAATCCCCCCTTGAAATCAGAAGCTATTCTGGCATAGACGTAATCATATTTAGGGGAATCTTTATAAGCGACTATCTTGAAATCGCTTATAGAATCGTTGTGTGAGATGTTGTAAGATTCTCCAGCTTGATCGGCTATAACAGAAGTTGTGATACTGCCGGGAATAGTATTGTCCCCTTTTTTCGTATATCCTGGAATGACGATCGAGCTTTTTAGTTTGTATATCAATCCAGAATCATTAGATATTCTAGTTCCGGCAATCAACGTCATCGCTTTTGCACTATAAGAGTTATAGACAGTAACTTTGCCTTGGGCTTTTGTGCTTACCGCCGGACCATCCGATGCGGGGACGGTTGTCGAAGCTGTGCCGTGGATCGTTACCAAGTCATAAGCCAGTGACCCGTCAGTTACACTGTTTTTTGCCACAAATGTTCCATCAACAGAAAAAGGTATAGTTTTGGGAACTATGGTGAATGTTGCTTTAGAAAAGTAAGTAGAAGCAACGAATCCTACTCCGGCAATGACCAAGATGGCTCCAGTGGTGACGAGTAACCACTTGGTGTTTCTCTTTTTATGCGATTGAGATGGTGGAGGAGTCACGAGCATACGTCCGATAGATTCACCTTTGTCTACGCGGTGAATCTTCACTTCCCTTGTGTTTGTACTCGCTGGTTCCTTGCGGTAATTTCTGGTCCCCGATTCTACGGGAGATTTGCGCTCAATAGGTATATCTCTGATTGAGCGACGATCTCCCGGTAATATGTCTTGTACTCGACGTGGCATTGCGTGTTATTACTTATTATTTTTAATGTCTGATAGTTTAGTATCTAATCTTTAATCTTATTGTAACACATATCTATGTACGATGGTTTTTCATGCTGTGAATAGCTATTGCATAGAGCCCCGTCAGTCTCAATCTCTCCGTCCAGTTATCGTATTCGACGTGTGTCAGGAGATCATCTATCGAGAGAAGTTCGATTTTTGTCCCGGGGTATAGTTCTTGGAGACGTTTTGTAAAAAAACTTTCATGATTTGCCGAGGACAATATGATTGATCCTATATTTGAATAGCTAGTGGAACCGGCGCGCAACAATTTTTGCATTTCATTTTTCCAACCATTGGCGGTGTTGGAGATGATCTTCGTAATATTGCTTGCGTGATTGTCATCAAAATGTTTGCCAGTATGGAGAGAGAGCAATGATTCTGCGGCCGTATTGTTGGTTTTGGCTGAGGAAGCTATCTTTCTTATCAGGGTCATAACGCCGAAAGGATATGAACCAAAAAATACGCAAGAGCCACGTTCGACGATCGTTACATCAGTCAATTCACCGTGGACGTGGACGAGTGTGTAATTATCGCGGCTGGGTATAACTTCGTGAATGCCGATATGTTGCAAAAGAAGACATGAATGAAAGAAAACATGTCTTCTAGAGGTTATATGCTCACATGCTTCTGTCAATCTCTCCATAGTTCTTTTGCCGGCAATGCTAATGACAAAAGATGTGCTGAGTTCTTTTGTCGTCTTCCCTTTCCAATTGTTTATAGAATAACCGTTTAAACAGACGTCAAAAATTTTCTTTTCGATTATGCATATCTCGTCTTTTTTTGATGAGTCTATCTTCTCAATCTCCTGGTCGATCATGTCTTCCAAATAGTTTACAGTGATAGTCTTGTCTTTTTCAAATTTTGTGTAGACGGTCTTTGCTTGTGAGATTATCCAAGGAGAAGAAAGGACATAGTGGACCTCACTTATCTTTTTGGGTATGTCTTTGGATAAGTTGTTGTTATAGACAAAGCGCAATATAGCGTCATTTGTTTCTGTTATGGCGCGCATAGTAGTTTTGATCAGATAACTACTGTTGGTATTTCTTTTGAATGGCACTGGAACACTATAGGTAAACAGGACGGACGGTTTCCCAACCTCTTTTATATAGACTAGTGATCCGCGCACAATAGAACTCTGTATGTCGAGTATGAGAACAGTCTCACCATTTTTACTATTTGAAAAAAACATCGCTTATATTATAACATAAGCACCGCTCTGATCCTCCTTACGCCCTCAGCTACCGCTTCCTCTTTTTGTATTTTGAATTTCCGTTTTCCTTCTGGCCCTGCCAATTCAGAAGTATTTTTTACATGGGGACCTCCGCAGAATTCTTTGGAATATGCCGAATCGAGATTATCGCCAACAAAGTAGATCGATATTTGGTCGCCGTATTTTTCTCCAAAAAAATGGTACGCGCCAACATTCTCTGCTTCTTCGCGGGACATGACGATCTGTTTTACTGGCAGGGCTTGACTGATTTTCTCGTTGACGATGTCTTCTACTTTCTTTTTTTCTTCATTAGTCATCTTGGCCTTATGCGTAAAATCGAAGCGTAGTCTCTCGGCTGTGATATTTGATCCTTTTTGCGCGACCATATTGCCGAAAACGTCATGGAGCGCTTGATGTAGCAGATGAGTGGCCGTGTGATATCTCGTGATCTGCGGGTTGTTATCATCGGCCAAACCGCTTTTGAATTTTTTTTCGGCGCCGACGCGAGATAATTCTTGATGTTTTTTGAATTCCCTATCAAAGTCTTCGGTATCTATCTTGAGGTTTTTTTCTCTGGCGACTTCTCTGGTGAGCTCTAGTGGTAGACCGTAGGTTTGGTAAAGGTCAAAAATATTTTTGGTTGTCAAACTTCCTTGTTTTTTGACTAGTCGATTGAGCTCAGTCAATCCCTTTTTTGCGGTCGTTCGAAATTTATCCTCTTCATTTTGTAGCTCGGATTGTATATGTTCTCTTTTTTCATAAAGTTCAGGGTATGCTTCCTTATAATTCTTGGCAAAAATCGATGCTATATTTTTTATTTCTCCCTCACTCATATTCAGGATGTCTGCATAGCGGACTGCGCGTCGGATGAGTCGACGCAAGATATATCCACGTCCGGTGTTGGCGGGAGAAATTCCACTGGCTATCAAAAATGTAGACGCCCTCACATGGTCGGCGATGATTCTGGCCGGTCTAAGTTCCCAGTTGTCAGAATGACCTTTTATGAATTCCATAGCATCCCTGAATAGATCCGTGTCGTAAATAGTATCAGAGTTTTGCATAATCATGGCCAATCTCTCTAAGCCAGCACCAGTATCAACTGAAAGTCTGGTCAATTTACCGGTAATTTTGCCATTTTTTTTCTCATATTGCATAAAAACATCGTTCCAGACTTCGATTATATCTCCAGCACTGTCTGCTTCCGAAAATTGTTTCTTGGTAATTCCTCCACCTTTGAACTTATTGGAGACATCATAGTACATCTCTGTGTCGGGACCGCATGGGCCATCGTCTCCAGCTTCCCACCAGTTATTGTCTTTGGGCATGAAGAATATTTTGCCTACCTTCTCGCTGGTAGTGTCGCCTTCCCCATCTTTGACATTGTTGGTTTTGAATATATGTTGCCAAATATCTGCCACCTCGTTATCTCGTGGTGCGTTATTGTCTCCCTCAAAGACTGTTACATACAAACGATTTGGATCGAGTCCGAGACCTTCTTCTCTGGAAGTCAAAAATTCATAGCTCCAGCCGATTGTTTCTTTTTTAGAATAATCGCCCAAGGACCAATTACCCATCATTTCAAAAAATGTGGCATGTTTTTTGTCACCGACCTCATCTATATCCACGGTACGAAGACATTTTTGTATGTTAACTAACCTTCTGATCTCTTTATTGCCTATCATATATGGTTTACCAAGTAGATATGGGACCAAAGGTTGCATTCCCGCAGTGTTAAAAAGAGTTGGATTGGTCACACTTTTTTCGTCAGAAGTCACGAGAGAGGCGGATGGTATAATCACATGTTCGCGCTTCTGGAAGAATTCTAGGAATCTTGTGCGTATATTGGAAGTATGCATGATTAAGACTTTATCACAAAAAAGCCAATTGAGTAATTGTTATTTTATGTATACTTTTTCAATATCTCGAAGTCTTTTTTCAGACTTGGCAAGTTATTTGGATTGTACACAACCACACACGGATGATAAAGTATGGCTATATCGATATCTCCATAGGGGGCAACGCTTTTGTGGGTTTTACCATGAGCCTTACTTATTGGCTCCAATTCGAGATCGAGATCAAATTTTTTCATAATATAGGTCATGGCATATCTGCCCAGAGCAACAATAACGCGTGGTTCGATGATATTGATCTGTCTATCTAAGAATGGTCCATATATTTCTATTTCGCTCTGTAATGGATCGCGATTTTCCGGTGGGCGATCTTTGATTATGTTTGTTATGTATATGGATCTTCTAGGGATACCGATATGTGCCAGCAATTGATCGAGCACTGCTCCCGCGGCTCCGCAAAAAGGTCTACCCGTCTTCGCTTCATTTTTTCCGGGCGCTTCGCCGATGAACATTATCTTGGCATTATGATCACCCTCGCCGATTACTGGAAAGTATTTGTTCTTTGTTCTATAGGCGTATAGTGGAGATTTCTCGAGGGCGAAAACCTCGTCACGGATCATCTTCATCTGTTCGGTCTTGTTCATGTGGTTACTTTGCTTGCTCGATGATGAGCTGTGCCTCTGTCAAGATGTTTTCTACTCTATCTGTTTTGACGCCGATTTCTTCCAAAACTTTTGGGTTGCCGACAATGTCAATACAAACCAAAACGTTGCGTTCAGTGAGGTATTTTTTTTCTTGGTGGGTCAGGCCGGAAACACAAGTTATGGGATGCAAGCCATTTTGTTCGATAATCTCGTGAAGACCATTTTTGGTCGGATAGTTCCAACCGATTAATTTGATTTTATTGCATTCACTATATCTGATTGCTTTGTCGGTGAATTTTGTATTTGTGATAAGCCAGCGTTCTGTAAGTTTGCGCTTTATGCCACCATAGTCGAACAAATTTTGGGCAAGATCGTCGTATCGCGCTTTCACATAGAGAGCTACTTTGAGGTCGGATTTCATGCCAAAGACATTATGAAATTTTGCTTCGGCCATAGCCAAAGAATCTTTGTTCCAAGCTACCACATCCACTTCGTGCTCGACGCAACTGCCCATTATGGTCTGATCTGTGACTGCCTCGTATCCCCACATTTTGAATATTCTGGCTACGAATTTTTCGAAGGGAAAGCCGTCTGGACCAAGTTCCAACATTGCTCGACGTATCGAATATTTTATGGCTGTTGGAGCAGAATGCTCTCTGAGCAAAGCAAAGGCATGCGAATATATCTCGCTCGTGGTCATATTATCTTTCTTTTCCAAAATAATCTGATCGACGATGCTTTTGATCATATTTTGCGAAGTACCGACTCTTCTCAAGGAACTTATCAGTTTTTCTTTGTCGAATGGCTGTCTTGTGCCATCGGACTTGGTGATGATGAAAGTATTTTCCATATGCTCAATTCTAACGTAAAATTGAAAGCCAGCAAAGAGACAGTCTCATCCAAGGTGACTGCAGTATAGTTGGCTGATAAACAAGAACATATATCAAGATTGTAATTAAATTACTCGATTATCCCACCGCCCAGACATTCTTCGCCGTTATATATTACCAGTGATTGCCCAGGTGATAATGTTTCTTGTATTTTTTGAAACTCAATTGTTACTTCTGAAAAGGTAATTTTTTTTATTCTTGCCTTTTGTAATGGTTCACGATATCGGCCACGTACTTGGAGTGGATAATGTGTGTTGTCATTGTCAGATGAACTGTTATTTGCAGTCTTTGCGATATCATCTCCGAATGATGGTATAGCGCCACTGACCCAGTTGACTCTTGTGATTGTGGCAATGTTGGTAGCGCCGAGCAACGGTCTTTCTCGGTTTTTGTTAGAAACCGTAATAGTATTTTGTTCGATGTCTTTGTCAATTACGAAATATGGAGAGTCATTTGGGGTTTTGTCGGTGATTGTGAACCCATGACGTTCCCCTATTGTGAAAAGCGTGGCGCCGGGATGTCTTCCTATCTTCTCGCCTTTTTCATCGAGCACATTACCGTCTGCGGCCTTGATATAACGCGATAAAAAGTCTTTTAGATCTACTTTGCCAATGAAACAAAGTCCCTGACTATCTCTCTTATCTGCGTTCGGCAAGTTATTTTTTCTTGCTATCTCGCGTACGGTGGACTTTTTGAGGTGTCCGATCGGAAACAAGACGTGCTCGAGATCGTTCTGATTGAGAGTCCATAGAAAATAAGATTGATCTTTATTTTTGTCTACTCCAGCATACAGCGAGCGTGGTCTGCTGTGACCGGTAACTTGCGCATAATGTCCGGTGGCAATAAAATCTGCGCCTTGTTCTTTTGCCCACTTCCAAAAAGCGTCAAACTTTACATATCTGTTACACATGACATCGGGATTGGGCGTTTTCCCTTCGCGATATTCTCTGATCATATAATCAATCACGTTTTTTTTGTACTCGTCTTCGAGATTGAGTGTAAAAAAAGGAATATCCAAATGTGCTGCCGCACGCATTGCTTCCCGACGTTCCTCTCTCCAAGTGCACGCCATCCATTCTGGTTGCCAAACTTTGATAAAAACGGCCGTTATGTCATAGCCGTTCTTTTTCAATAATGTAGCCGAAACAGAGCTGTCCACACCGCCAGACATGCCGACGAAAACTCGCTTTTTATGGGCACGATTCGCCATCACATTGACATCATACTATCGAAATTATGAAATTCAAGTCTTATTGCAGATATTTTTCTTTGTTTGCCAGATGTCCTTCGTGAGTTTCGGAATAGTGCATTTTGCCATTGGCATCAGATAGGAAAAATAGATATTTGGTTTCGGTTGGCGTGATTGTGTCGATGATGGCGCTGAGGCCCGGATTGTCTATGGGTGATGGCGGTAAGCCAGTGTGTTTGTAAAGGTTGTATGGTGAATCGGTTGCCAAGTCAGCCAAAGTCAATTGTGAGGAAGTTTTTCCTAGAATATAATAAAAAGGAGGGTCAACTTGTAGTGGCATACCTATCGAGATGCGTCTCCAGAGAATGCCAGCGATTATTTTCCGATCAGTTTCATTGTTGGCTTCTTTCTCTACAATCGAGGCCATTTTGATGACATCTTCCATTGGTTTGCCGAATTTTTGTATAGCTGGCAGTTGAGCTTTTATCTTTCTTGTGAAGGTATCGCGAAACATGGAAAGCACATCTTCTGGCTTGGAATTTTCGTATAGATAATAAGTATCGGGAAATAGATATCCTTCGTATGGTTTAGCTATTGCTAAGAATGATTTTAGGTCAAATTTTGGTATATTCTTTTTAACCAATTCGCCGATATTTTTGTTAGTCATGCCTTCGAATATAGTGATCTTGATCTTTGGCAAACCCTGGATGCCATTGGCCAATCTATGTGCCACACGCAAGGCTGATTGGGGTTCGTCAAAGAGATAATCTCCGGCCAAGACTTGCCTGTGGCCCGTAGTCAAGACTACGTATATTTTGAACAGAAAAGAAGACTTGATTATTCCTTTGTCTTTCAAGATATCCGCGGCTTGTGATAAATAAGTTCCCTGTTTTATTGTCACGGTCTGTTCCTCCGTAAAATTATTAGGTGCTATGGAAAATATTGTCACTATCAAGACTGTGGTAGTAATCAAAACAATGGGCAAAGCTACTAGCCATTTGGTGTTTTTTTGTATAAATAACCTGAAAATTTTTTTCTTGTTTTTGCTGTTATTTTGGCTCATATTGTATTTGATCTGAAACCCACGAGGTATGATTCGGTTGAAGGTATTATATAGGTAAATTTGCTGGCGCCTGTGCTTTTTTTGATGGCAACCTCTCTAACGTCGGCGTTGCAGCTACTGAACCGGGGAAATGATATATGGTTGCCAATTCCTCGACATTCATGACGATATGTTTGCTTTTGAATGGCGCAAAGAAAAATGAACGGCGCTTGTAAGCCATGAGCGCGAGTCTAGATTGTCTGTTCTTGCGTATATTTCTATAATCCTGCCACGGGTAGTCAAATTGTCCTAGCCATTTACCGGCTGGTTTCAGACCGTTGAATCCTTCTGAGCCAAATTGTTTCATACTGCCTATAATACCGCCGATGCCGGATGGTCCATTGAAAGAATCCTTTTTGGCTATATACAAGGCACGGATACCGACATCAAAGGCATATTTTGAGACACTTCTTTCTAGGGCTGTTATCAAGTCTTGTTCTCCCTTGGACAATCTGGGTATATTTGTATACTCCCCTTCTTTTTTAGGTTTGTCTTCTTTTGTTGTTTTTGTCTTTGCGTCTCGTATCATCATTTCGTTCTTTAGTTGTTCGGCCTTGTCTTTCCACAGATCAGTCTTGGCAAAGAGATGGCCAGGCTTTCTTTGATTTTTTTTATGAGCAATGATAGGTATTTGTATCCAAGCCTGCTGATTTGGTCCGAGGCTACCTAGCCATTCGAGTAACGGGATCAGGGGATCGATCTTGAATTCTTCTTTTGGGTCTTTGTCCAGCCCATAATCTACATACGTCTTGATCGGATACGGGTCATCTTTTGTAAAGACGAATTCTTCCGCCCAGATTTTCATAATTTTTGGATCGTAGATTACTGATCTGGAGTAATCTTCAACTTCTCGAACTTCTATTCCAGGAAATTGAGAGTAGAGAGCGGAGATCAGATTTGCCTTGCGGATATCTTCTGTCCAAATCATGAATTTTACTTGTCCTTCTATGGAGATGAGTTCTAGTGAATACCATGGTCTTGTTTCCCCTTTCCAATATTGCGCGTACAACGTGCCATCGGCGGTGTTGTGCAATGATATGAGGAAGATCTCCATGGCTTGTGGAGATTTGAAAGTCTCTTTTGGCAATTTGAGCTCCAGGACGACATGTTTGATTGATAGAAAATTTTTCGCACGTATATAGTCGACCCAAAGTTCCCAAGTGATGACAAAAAGAAAAAAAGCCAATGCGATCGGTGCAATGGCGATCACATATTGAATAGACTGAGGTAAAAGTGTCAGTTGGGCCTGCTCAAATAGAGAGACAAATGGCTGATCAAGAAGCATGCATATATTTTAATATATAATATCTAAATCACCTAATTATACAAAGATATAAAATAGGCCCTTTTGGAGACAGGTTGTTCTATTTTTTCTCAACAACTGGAGAGTATTTGCCATCTTTGTCCCGTTTGAAATATTTTGGGTTTTGCAAATTGACCACTATGGTATTTTCTTTTACGTAACGCTCTTTCATGACTTTATCCACTATCTCTTCTTTGGAAAGAGGGCCGTTTTTTTCCAGAATAGAATGTATAACATCACGCACTACCCCTGGTGCATATCCCCATTCTGCCAAAGCATAGAGTCCACGGCCAACCAAGACAAAACGAGGATCTTTGATCAATTCGTTGTGAGTGGTCGCGACATGCGCTTTCTTTTTAAACATGATTGTGATCTGTTTTGCTACATCGCGAAAATGAATTGGTGAACCATGTTTCCTGATGACCAAAAATGCGTAGTCGCGCATGCCTTTTGTCTTGATGTTGGAAGAATGAGATTTACCCCAATCACCGAGCGTGTTTTTACCAATAACCTTGGATATTTGGAGCCAACGCCTTACAACTTCTTGGTTTTTGTATTTTTCTGATACATCTCCAAGATGTTCCAAAAATTTACTGACAATTTCTGACTCAGGTAAAAGATCCTCATTACTCAAATTGCTGTACAGCTTGCGCAGAGAATCCTCTACTTTCTTGGACAATTCTTCGTTGACATGCCAGCGATGTCGAAACTCATCGTCCTCCTTGAATTTACGGAATGGTTCGCCAACAACCAAGAGAAAAAAGATATGATTTTGTAAACTTCTGTCTTTGGAAATGTGACCCAGGAAGTCATCTTCAACGACAATACCTCCCAATGCATGTAGAAGAGTCTCAACCTCGGCAAAGATAGCTTTCTCTTGTTTATATTCTTCAGATTTGCGTATATTGGAAATAGCGTAGTTTTCGATCTGTCGCACGCGTTCTCTGGTAATACCATAGATCTTGCCTATTGCATCTAGTGTCATGCGCTTTGGATCTTTTCCGAGCCCGTAACGGTAAGTGATAACTTCGCGAGCCCGATCTGGTAGAGAGGCTAGCAGTCTCTTGGCGATCTGTTTCGGTTTGAACGAAATTGTTGGAGTGGCCATAAAATTTTTTATTAATAATGTCTTGTATAAGGTATGAATACCTTAACACTTAACATCTCAATTTGTCAATACGATATTGACAAGTCTCCTAGGGACTACGATAACTCGGTTGATTTGTTTGTTTTTTAGCCACTTCTTTACCTCTGGCGCATCTTTGGCCATGTTCTCCAGTTCCGTTTTGTCAGAATTTATGTCTGCCTTAAATGAACCGCGGACTTTGCCGTTGACTTGAACTACGATAGTTACTTTGCTATCCACAATGAGATTCGCGTCGTACTCTGGCCATTTCGAGATGTGTATAGTTTTTTTGTTTCCGAGTACATTCCACAATTCTTGGGTTACGTGTGGTGCGAATGGTGCCAGTAATTGGAGTAATATTTCATATTGTCCGCGGTCAATCGATTGCATTTTCTCCATCTCATTGACGGCAATCATGAGTGTACTTATGGCGGTGTTAAATCGGAGCTCTTGAATGTCCTCGGTTACTTTCTTGATAGTTCTATGAAGTATGGGCGCAAATGACGGAGAGGCGTCAGTTGACTCCTTGATATCATCTATTGACGCCATCAACTTCCAAACTTTTTCGACAAATCGCCTTGCTCCTATGATACTAGAGGTGTTCCATGCTATCTGTTGATCAAATGGACCCATGAACATCTCATATATTCGCAGACTGTCGGCGCCAAATGTTCTGACTATATCATCTGGATTTACCACATTGCCAAAACGCTTGGACATTTTCTTGCCATCTTCGCCCATTATCAGACCTACATGTTGTAATTTTTTGAACGGTTCAATATCAAAAGTTATTCCTAGGTCATAAAGAAATTTATGCCAAAATCGTGCATAGATAAGATGTCTAGTGGCGTGCTCTGCGCCACCGACATATAGGTCTACCGATGACCAGTATTTTTCCTTATCAGAATCAACCAATCTTTTTTTGTTATTTGGATCTTTGTATCTCAGGTAATACCAAGACGAGCCTGCCCACTGTGGCATAGTGTTTGTCTCGCGTTTGGCTTTTCCCCTGCATTTGGGACATTTTACATTGACCCAAGATTTGATCGCTGCCAGTGGAGACTCGCCTGTTCCCGTAGGTTCATATGACTTGACCTTTGGCAATCTTACAGGTAATTCTTTTTCGGGTACCGCCACCACGCCACACTTGTCACAGTGAATTATTGGTATTGGTTCGCCCCAATAGCGTTGTCTGGAAAATACCCAGTTACGCAATTTATAGGCCGTGGTCCATTGACCACCTACGAATGAGGTTATTTCTTTTTGGGCTAACTGAGAATCTTTGCCACAGAATTTGCCTGAATTGACCATAATGCCTTTGCCGGTAAAGGCGCGATTTGGTCCCTTGTCTGACTTTACATCGGATTTTTCTTTGATAACCTGTTTTATAGGTAGTTTGTATTTTT
Source organism: uncultured Candidatus Saccharibacteria bacterium (assembly GCA_964646515.1). GTDB lineage: Bacteria > Patescibacteriota > Minisyncoccia > Phycocordibacterales > PALSA-1337 > C7867-002. The sequence continues at coordinate 12,755 of CAZYES010000022.1, forward strand.
GGGCAAATTCCCAATCTCTTTCATCGTGCGCCGGTACAGCCATTATCGCGCCGGTGCCATAATCGGGGAATACATAGTCGGCAATCCAGACAGGAATTTTTTCTTTGTTAGCCGGATTCACTGCTTTTATACCTTCTAACATCACGCCAGTCTTTTCTCTTGTGGCATCAGTGCGCTCTATTTCTGTTTTTTCTTTGGTATGAGAAATATATTCGTTGACTTCTTTTTTGTTGGTTATATTTGGAAGTAATTTGTTTATTGATGTATGCTCTGGTGATAAAACTATGTAAGTTGCTCCGAATAATGTGTCTGGTCTAGTTGTGAATATTTTTATTATTTCATCATTGTTTTTATTTCCAGGTCCAACCAAACTATGATCGATGTCGTTTCCTTGATTATGAGTGGCATCCTCTGTGGCGACGACAAGATCGAAATCGATCAATGCTCCTTCACTTCTACCGATCCAATTTTTTTGGAGTTCCCTGATCGATTCTGGCCAATCAAGTAGCGCTTTGCCGTTTTTATCAACAGCATATAGATCTTTCAATAATCTTTCTGCGTATTCCGTGATCTTCAAGACCCATTGTTTCATGGGCTTTTTTTCTATCGGCGTGCCACAGCGCTCGCACCTGCCGTCCTCAACGTCTTCATTGGCAAGGCCGGTTTTGCATGAAGGGCACCAAATTATCGGCTCATAGGATTCGTACGCCAAACCTTTTTTGAACATCTGCAGGAATATCCATTGTGTCCATTTGTAATAACTCGGATCGGTGGTATTGATTTCGCGTGACCAGTCATAGTCCAATCCCAAAATTTCCAACTGTTTTTTGAATCGCTTGATATTCTTTTTCACTGAGTCGGCGGGATTGGTTTTTGTTTTCAAGGCGTAATTTTCTGCTGGTAGGCCGAAAGCATCGAAACCCATGGGGTGCAAGATCGAGTAGCCGTGCATTCTTTTGAATCTGGAAATGACATCGGTGGCAATATAGCCTTTGGGATGACCTACGTGGAGTCCCTCGCCAGATGGATATGGGAACATATCTAGTACGTAGTATTTGTCTTTTTTGTGATCTTCCTTGCTTCTATAGATCTTTTCGTTTGCCCATTTTTTTTGCCACTTACTTTCGATTGTAGAGTGGTCGTATTTGGGTGCATATTTTTGTTTTGCGGAAGGTTTTTTCATAAGGTGAATAATAGCGCAAAAATGGTCGACAGCAAACTGTCGACCATTGTTCGGGGCCACTGACTCATTTGATAACACTAGAGATCGCGTCCAGACATCCCCAGATTATCGCTATGGTGATAGTGGCTACTAGCGCGAGGAGCCAACCTAGGCTCTGCTCATTTTTGTGTACTGTCACGTGATTGTGTGGCCGAAGGTCGAATTGTCTTTCGTTACTTATCCTTCTGCCGATCATGCTTTTGTGGTACATAACATTCTGCTCGAGTTGACCGTTTATTTGTCTGTTTCACTAATTAAAATCTAACTCCTGTATTCTACCATATATGGTCAAATAACGCAAGTTTCTGTACTAGATGAGTACATCGGTAACAAGTGGTCTTTTCCACAGGCCATTTCAATG
>CAZYES010000023.1:0-14197 GCA_964646515.1 uncultured Candidatus Saccharibacteria bacterium
GCTTCAAGAGACATGTGGTTATTGTATCAGATTACGTTGAGGTTTTCTAATGCTAATGTTAGGATTTTCATAATGCTCCCGTAGTTCAATGGATAGAACAGTTCCGTCCTAAGGAATAGATGTAGGTTCGATTCCTGCCGGGAGCACTCGTAATCTGATTCGGTATTGACAAGCCGGACCTCACCCGGTGGCTAACTCTGTCTACTCATAAAAAATCGCGCACCGAGATGCGCGATCCGCCATAAAGAACAAAGCTCTTTCAAAAAACAATTATGCCATACAGCGCTTATTGCATCACAATGCACCAACCAATTTCTTCTTATTGAGAACTTGAGCGAAATAATCAAGATCATCAGACATAAGGCTTGTGATGCCGGCAAGATGGGCTACGAGCTTGAGAGATCTCCTCTTTTGCTTACGCCTAGAGCAATGTTGATTTCGTAACCGCCTCTCGATGATTTCCCTAATCGCTTGAGCAAGCGTGCGCGATGAAAGTCTTATGAGCTTTTTCTTTCCTCTCTGCACAACCACTCCTGCTCTTGAATATTGTGGCTGTGTAGTTATCGAGTAGTAGAACGTTCCCGCCTTGCTTTTATAGATACAAGGGGCAACCATCTTCATAAATGGTCTGTTGTTTTTCCTTGTTCTGCGTAACGAATAAAGGGGGTGTCCAAACTTGGTAATGACGTTATCCCTAATCAAAATACCACATGACTCTGCTATTATGCGTTCGATAACTTCTTCAGTCAAAAAATTATTACCAATACTACTACAATCGAAACTTTCACCTTTGTATAACACTTCATAATAGGGATCATCCACAGTCAAACATTGGTAGGGACTAAGTCCAGATCTCACAAACCTAGACCAAAAAAAGCTACGCGCTTTCTTCACTGCAGAAGTTCGATTTTCGGCTTCAACCGTTCTCTCGATGACAAAATAATCACCGCGAAGTATCGGTGACCACAATCGAAAGTATCGTAGATGAGTGATTGGAAATCTGATGACTACTACGTATGTTCTATTCACTTTTATTCACCTCTATTTTCTAGACGACTTTAGACTATTTCCTTTGAAATGACCAATCCTAGCATATTGATACCTCAATACTCATTTCTTTGCAAACTCTTTCAGAGTCTTCACGATTTTATCAATCTTGCCATTCATAATGGCTGATAAACCATGCCATGATTCTTTGATCCTATGATCCGTCACACGATCTTGTGGAAAATTGTAGGTACGAATTTTTTCGGAGCGATCACCAGTACCAATCTGACCTTTGCGATCTGCGGAATGTTTTCTGGCTTCCTCCTCATCTTTGAGCGCTTCTAACTTGGCTGTCAGAATAACCATAGCGCGCTCTTTGTTGGCAGATTGACTACGCTCGGCCGTTGAACGAACAGCTAGACCGGTAGGCTTGTGAATAACACGTGCCGCCGTCTCTACTTTGTTCACGTTCTGACCACCCTTGCCGCCTGCGCGAGAAAATTCAATTTCTATATCCGCCGGATTGATTACAAATTTTGATTTTTCTCGGATAGGCATTATGGCAACCGAAGCCGTAGAAGTATGAACCCGCCCAGATTTTTCCGTTTCTGGAACACGCTGGACACGATGAACACCCGTCTCCCATTGTAGATCGTCATATATACCCTTGCCTTTGATCTGGAGTGAGACTTCTTTGTAACCGCCAAGATCATTCTTGGACTCATCGACAATCTTTGTCGACCAGCCCCTGGATTCGGCATACTTCTTGTACATATCTAAAAGTTCAGACGCAAACAGGGCTGCTTCATCGCCACCAGCGCCGGCTCTAACTTCCATAATCACCTCGTTCGATATGTTGCCGGCCATTGATTCTGCCTCCAAATCCAACTTGATGATTGAAGCCATCTGTTCTTCTAGCGCTTTCTTTTGTCCCAGAATAGATTCTAGGTCATTTTCTGCCAATTCTTTCAAGGATGAGTCGTTAGCAATCATTGCCCTTACTTCTGCCTCGTCTTTAACTAATTTTTCATAAAGTCCAGCCATGAAAGCTGTCTTTGGGTTAGTTTTATATTGATCAATATTCATAGTAGTCCTTTTCGCCTAGATAATAAGAAGATACCATTTTCCTATATGAGAGCAATCGGCCACACCAAAGCCAAGTCGTAGACAAAAAACAAAAAGAGTAAAGCTCGCTAATTGCCCTCACCAATATTACCTACTTTTTGGATTTGGTTTTTGCCTTGGACTGTCTCGTCTTGAATTTCTCCACGCGACCAGCTGTATCGATAGTTTTCTCCTGGTTTGTGTAGAATGGATGCGACGCGCTAGAGATTTCTACGTGAAAAGCTGGATATTCTTTACCATCACTCCATTTTTCATTACTCTTTGTCGCTATGGTAGAAGAAATCAAAAATTTCGCACCGCTTGAATTATCGATGAATATTACCGGCCTATAATTGTCTGGATGTATTTCTTTCTTCATGACTAGATCAAATTAACATATTTTGTCCATAAAGCGCAAGTAACATAATTTCAATAAAAATAGTTATAAAAATTCTGAAAGATGCTATAATCTTACCTAATAATACAAATATGACTCGCGCGATCCCGAAGAGCCACATGATATACACTATTACCGTCATCGGTTTTATCTATGCATTGCATTTGGTTATACCGATGTACTCCAATTCCAGTTTCCTCGGTCTCTTTGCTAGCGAAAGGACTATCGGTTTCATATATATGGCTGGGAGCGCCATCTCGATTCTCGGCTATTTGATAGCCCCTTGGTTTATACGTCGTATGGGCAATTACAATACAGTCCTATCTCTCATAATCCTTCAAATAGGCTTCTTTTATGGACTTATTTCATCCACCAACCCCATCACCTTGTCGATCTTATTCATCTTGCAAGTCGCCACTATATCTCTCATCAGTCTTTGCCTCGATATATTTCTGGAGGTCTATACTGAAGGATCCAGCGTCGGAAAAGTCCGCGGGCTATACACTGCGACCCTGAACGCATCGTGGCTTATCGCGCCATTTATCGGCAGTTTATTGATCAGTGGTACAAACAATTACAGGAACACCTACGTAGCCGCCTTGGCCATGCTCTTTCCTTTACTCTATCTGATTTATCGCAATTTCCCACGATTCAAAGACCCAAATTATACCCACCTATCCACGTGGCAATTTTTGACTCGTCTTTCATCCAACAAAAACTGGGCAAAATTGTTCTCTGCTAACTTAATTCTCCAGACATTTTATGCCTGGATGGTTGTCTATAGTCCTATATATCTAAATAAGTATGTTGGTTTCAGCTGGGAGTCAATCGGTATTATCCTGGTAATAATGCTTTTGCCTTTCCCGCTGATCCAATACCCACTGGGCAAGATGACGGATGGTAAAAATAGTAGTAAAAGGATCATGGCTCTTGGTTTCTTGATTATGGGTATTTCAACAATTGCACTATCACTACTCACTACTCCTAGTATTATAGCCTGGTCGATAGCTCTAACAACCACCCGTATCGGCGCAGCCATGGCAGAAATCATGATAGAAGTGAACTTCTTCAAGACCATTTCGTCACGTGACTCCGCAACACTTGGACTGTTCCGTATAACCAGACCACTCTCATATTTCATCGGCCCACTTATCTCGATCATCGGTCTTATGTTTACGACCGATCAATATCTTTTTGTCATCACTGGAGTCATCTCTCTCATAGCGATATACCCCGCTCTTTTGATACGGGACACAAAATAGTCGAATCGAATCTAAGCCAACGCCACCATCTAACTATTTATTTCTTTGCTAGCCGCTTCTTGTTCTTCAACAACTTGTACGCCAATCTTGCGATCCAACATGAGGCGTATTTCTTCAGCTACATCTTTTTGAATCGGTTCCAAAATAATATCTGATTGACTCTGCTCGTGCTCTTCTTCGTGCCCAGCGCTGTCAATAACAACGCGACTGACACCAAGTAGAAGATACAATAAACTCCTGTAAACATTGACATTCTGCATCTGCCTGTACGGAATAGAGACAACTTCCTTATTCAAGATCCCTCTCTTTACTTTCAGATTAAATTCCTCGAAAGTATAAGAATAGTATAGATATTCAAGCCAGCTTATAATAAGACTAGCGATAAATGTGACTATCGCCAATACAAAAATAGCGGCAATAGAATAAGTGACTATAAGCAATATGGCATTTGTACCCGAACCGCTCATGTCACCAACCATGCCCATGGTATTCACGGCACTATTCAACAGCTGATCATGATAAGCCATAAGCACCAGTCCAATGATCAATAAAGCCACAGATACTATGGCTCTACGCAAAAAAAATATGATAAAAGCCATTTGTCCGAGATGGTTTTCCTGATTGAGTGGGATCATGTGATTATCGTATATTAGTCAACTAATTATCAATACTTGCTTCTATAATGTTTGTTTGACCGATTGTGTCTCTGTACCTTTGTATTTTTTCATTATCTCTTCTTCTACTTCCGCCCTCGGTCGGCCAAAGACCAATGCCGAAAGCTCTCTTAGTTTGTCGACTTGGCTAATATCCCCTTTCTCCAAAGCAATAGTCTCAATATTAAAAGGCTTCGTCGGACGACCATTGGACAGCAAGCGGACATAAGCATTTCTATTGTCCAAATTGATTATATCGTTCTCTGTAAATGTGGGAGAAAATTGTTTCTCCAAAAATTCAGCGTCTTCAGTTCCAACGCGAAACGAAGCCAAAGAGCCGACGTTACCAAAAACAGCATTTTTGATCTTCTCGTCTAGTTGGCCGATGAACTGGTGAGCAATCGTAAGTGACAGACGATATTTGCGCGCTTCGGATAGGATAGTAGCTATGGAATCGGTAGTAATATTCTGAAACTCATCAAGATACAAGAAAAAGTCCGGCATATTCTTGCCAAATGAGTCAACACGCGACAGGGCTGCCATCAATATTTTTCCCACAAGAATAAGACCGATCAAATGTGAGTTGATGTCCCCAAGCCTACCCTTGGATAGATTGACTAAAAGGATTTTCTTGTCATCCATAACATTGCGCATATTGAAAGATGATTTCTCTTGGGCAATAATCGGTCGCATAATTTCATTTGCCAAGAAGACGTCAAACTTGGAAGTGATATAAGGAACAATATTGGCCAGCGAGGCCTCACCGCCAGCCTTTTCGGCAATCTCTCTCCAAAATTGCACAATGACTGGATTTTTGCATTTACTTATCTTCAAATCACGAAATGCTTTGTTGGACATGACCCTGGAAACATCGAGTAATGTACAACCTGAATCTGGATCTTCGACAACCAGACCTGTGGCATTTCTGAAATATTGTTCAAATATTGGGCCCATAGATTCTGGTACCTCCCCATAGAGTTTTTGGAATATACTGAACATCTCGTTAACCACAAAGGTCTTCTGTTCTGGAGAGCGAACATCATATTCAAGCATATTCAAAGCCATGGGGCGTTCTGTCGAGGCTGGGTCAAAATATATAACGTCTTCATACCTTTCCTTTGGAACATTGGCTAGGATATGTTGCACATCGGAACCGTGCGGGTCAACAAAACAACAGCCATAGCCATCTCTGATATCCTGAATAATCATATTTTTCAATAGAAAAGACTTGCCTGTGCCCGTCTGGCCTATAACATAAAAATGACGCATGCGATCTTCAGCAGAAATATACACTTTGCATTCAGAACCACGGTGTCGATTGAGGCCAACCAAGGTGCCTTCCTTCGACAGGTCCAAAGGAGCCGGAGCGGTACCGGCTTTCGATTGCTTCAGATTTGGTGCAGCTTTGTTTACATTGGAGACTGGGAAATGCATACAAGCAGTGATCTCTTCTAGGTTCAAGATCACCGACTGCTTATCATCGAATATCCGTAATGAAAACTGTTCTAAAGTATCTTCCAATCTGTTGCCCTTGAGCCTGTCCCATTCCAGACGATTGCCGTGGCCATTATCAAATTGGTTAAAACTGGACTCAAGATCGGACAAGATGCCTTCAGCTTCTTCGTTGGTCGCCGCCGAAGCCACTATACGCACATCGACTGACACAAAAGGGCTCTTGAGTTTGCGAGTAAACTCTTCAACTGTTGTTTGATCTACTGCCTGCGCGCGTTTTTGTTTTTCTTCTTTTTCTTTGTCAACGGCTTTTTGCCCTTTGAATATATTCATAGCCTCTTTGGCAAAAACACGACCAGGACCAGCGTCGATTTCTTTCAAAGCGTCTTCTGCCTTATCTCCCTTGCGGACTTTTTCTATAACTTTTGCACATTCCTTGGCATATCCATCCTCACGATTGCCAATGATAAATTGTATAGCCGCTCCCTCGCCATCTTTATCGATTTTAGAAAAACCATTTAAGATAGAATTTAGAGGATCAACGTCAAATTCTTCATAAGACTTAAGCGGATAAAGAACGTGCTTAGACAATTTGGCAAAAGAAGCAACGGAAACGCCTTTTTCATTAAAAATATTATAATCATCTTTATGCTCATGAACATGTGTGCCAGGAAAGATCGCCAAGACTTGCTTTTCGAAAAGTTCCTTGCGCAAAGTGGGAACAGAGACATAAAAGACTACCTCATCACTGCCGTTTTTATTGGCAATCTCCACAGAAAACCAACCGGTATTTTTCTTTAGGGAAAAAACCGAGAGCATACCGGCATAAAATTGCTCCATTCCAGAAATAAGCTCGCTCAATTGTTTTTTCTTGTCTTCTTCAGAAGCCTCTGGCAGACTGACTTCAAATAGCGTCATATGAAGAGGCTTCCACAACTCATCCTTTTCTCTTAGATCATCAATCGAATATCCGGAAGCAATATATTGGATCAAAAAACGATGAAAGTCATCGAGTAAATGTGGATTATCCATTTTTTCTACAACTTTCAGGGCATTCTTGATGCCTTTTTCCTGCATAATGGCAATCAACTCTTCTACTTGTAGATCATGCTCTTCCGGCGACAATTCCAAAACTATCGCTTCAGCCTCTTTGTCTTTCATGACAAAATCAGGATGTAGGACTTCATGTTCGGACACTTTTGTATATTGTTCGATCTTTTCGCGCGCTACTTCGTCTGGAGTCATCTCTACTCCACGATCTTTTACTTCAACCACACGACCGCTGACCGCTTCGCGCAATCGCGAAAGTTCTTCGACTGGGGTTTTTACCTTTTCTTGACCGCCAAATATAGGAAAACTCATGGTTATATTATAAGATAATTTCCATTAATATGGAAACATCTTCCTAGCCTCTAAACACATAAACATCGGTATTTCCTTTCTCATACGATCTTCTTCTGGAGCGTGAGGTCCCATCTGGCTCTTTTTATGAGATATCCACTCTTCTAGTCGAGCCACGACAAAACCAGATTTCGATAGTATCTTGAAATATGTTTGTAAAGGTCTGTGAAATGAGACCGTGTATTTTTTGTTACCGACATTTCTTTTACCCGGCGTCATATCGATCTCCAAGGTCTTCTCCGACATATACGAATCAATCCTGCGATACAAGCGCTTCTTCTTTGTGTGATCCGCCATCGAAGCATCCGACCTATCTCGCACAGAAACATTTCCCCATTCCCAACTAGAATTTTGCGGGATACGAAAAGCCGGATGATTGAGAACTATCACCAGTCGACCATTAGATCCAAGTACCTTGGCGCATTCGGATATTGTGCCCGTGAGATTTTCTATATTCTGCAAAGCGAGAACTATGATGGCAACATCTACTTCTCCCGCAAACGACAGATTATCTGCGCTACCAACAAAATACTCTATTTCTTTGGGAGATCCCTTTTTTGCCAATTCGATCAATTCAGATGATATATCACAGCCAATGACTTTGGCGCCATTCTTGGCCAAAGCTCGCGAAAAATGTCCCTGACCACAAGCGACATCAAGGATAGTCATGCCTCGCTTGGGGTTGACTATCCGTAATAAGTTTGGCATTACCACTTTCTCTTGAAATGAATCTGTCGATCTTTCGATTGACCTGTCATACCAATCTGCCACATTTCCCCATGAAGTATTTAGAGTAGTCATGTTATTACACTAACACATCATTCATTTTGTGCGAATAGAAGGATACGCAGTCTTTTAATAAGATCTTTAGCGACAGTTAGAAGGAAATCGACCACACAATAATTCTGATAATTAGATGGAGTCAATTTGTAATCAAAAACTCGCATAAATAACAAATTGAGTTATAATTAGGAAACTTAATATTAACAAACGGTTCTGATCTATGATAAAAATAAAATCAATTCACGCACGAGAAATTTTGGACTCCCGTGGTAATCCGACTGTTGAAGTCGATATGACCCTAGATGATGGATCGTTTGGTCGCGCTTCTGCGCCATCCGGTGCTTCAACTGGCAGTCACGAAGCCGTCGAATTGCGCGACAACGATACCAAGCGATATGGTGGCAAAGGTGTCCTGAAGGCAGTCTCAAACATAAATACCACCATAGCAAAATCGATCGTCGGCCTAGAATTTGATCAACGTTCGCTCGATAACAAACTGATTGCTCTAGATAATACCAAAGACAAAAGTAACCTCGGAGCCAATGCAATATTGGGAGTTTCTCTTTCATTCGCACATGCTTCGGCAAAAAATAATAAACAGGCACTTTATGAATACTTTGGCGAAACGGCAAATATAAGCAACCCAAAACAATTACCCGTGCCAATGATCAACATTATAAACGGTGGCAAACACGCCGAAAATTCTACTGATATCCAAGAATTCATGATCGTCCCTTTGAGATTCCAATCATTCAGAGAAGCCCTGCGTGCCGGAGCAGAGACTTTTCAAGCATTGAAAGAGATCTTGGTCGCGAGAAATCTAGCAACAACCGTTGGCGATGAAGGTGGTTTTGCGCCCGCCTTACCATCGAACGAATCGGCAATAAAGATCATAATCGAAGCAATCGAAAAAGCTGGTTATGAACCAGGCAAAGACATAGCCCTAGCACTAGATGTAGCCGCGACCGAAATATCTGAGAACGGCAAATACAACTTGGCGCGAGATAAAAAATCATTGACTTCACAAGAAATGATTGACTGGTATACAGAGTTAGTAGATAGATATCCGATCGTATCTATCGAAGACGGTCTAGCTGAAGATGACTGGGATGGTTATAAGCTGATGACAGAAAAACTCGGTCCCAAAATACAATTGGTTGGCGATGATATATTCGTCACCAATATAGATCGCCTCAAAATGGGCATAGAAAAACGCGTGGCAAATTCTATTTTAATTAAATTAAACCAAATCGGCACAGTCTCAGAGACAATCGATACCATAAAGATGGCCAAAGAATCGAACTATACCTCAATAGTCTCCCATCGTTCGGGCGAAACCGAAGATACGACTATTGCTGATTTTGCCGTCGGGATCGGTGCTGAACAGATCAAGACCGGTTCAGTCTCGAGAAGTGAACGCGTGGCAAAATATAATCAGTTATTGAGAATTGAGGAAAAACTCGGAAAAGATGCATTTTACCCCGGAAAAAAGGCTTTCAGATCATGATTACTCTGTTAGATTTTGATTCCAAAGATCAAATACTAGTTTACGACACAGAATCAATGCGGTTTCTACTTGCGCCAATCTATATTACGTGGGATAAGTTTCTAATCCACAAAAAAATAGCACTTATACACAACTTGTATACAAGCTTTTGCACTAAAAGACTTTGACATTTCTGTATACAAGTACGATACTGCATACAGGTTCACTTAGCTGGAGGAGATCCTTAACTAATCAAATAAGAGTCCAAAATAATGCCATAGACTTTGTGCTTGGCTTCAGGACATCACTTTAAACATTATTGCATCTCTCCTTACAAGTGACCATTATGGTACAAAAGCCCGCGTAAGCGGGCTTTTGTACGTCTGCTTTACTCACTACGCAGTCTGCGGAGGAGTAGTTGGCTGTGGAGGAACCTGTGGTTTCTTTGCCATATTAATATGACGGGTTGGTTAACTCCCGCAATGTTTCATCTATACTTATTAAAAAGTATAGGTTAACGAAAAAGATTATAGTCCCACCATAGAGTAAATCAAGCAATATTATAGTTGTCTCACCGAGTTGACTAGTAGTCAAAAGATACATTCCAATAATGACTCAAATTCGAACTTTTCTGACATGTTGTAATTATATAAAAAATAAGAACACAAAAATGGTCAGGCACGGAAATTGACTCGAAATCATCTTACCTTTTTCCTTGGTTTATCACTGTTTGTATTGCCTCGTCTAGCTCCTTTTGATCGGCGAGATACTTCTTGCCTATTGGCTTTATATTCTCATCCAATTCGTAGACTAGAGGAATACCAGTTGGAATATTGAGCTCAATAATATCTTTGTCAGAAATACTATCAATGTGCTTGACCAATCCGCGCAAACTAGTCCCTGAAGCCACGATAATAATTTTCTTATTTTTTTTGATTTCAGGAACTATCTCATCATTCCAATAGGGCATTACCCTTTCGATCGCATCCTTGAGGGTCTCCGAGCGGGGGATTTCTGATTCTTTCAAGTCTTTGTAAAGTGGATCGTTTTTCAGAGACATGGCGCTTTCTTCCGATAGCGGTGGAACGGGTATATCATATCCTCTACGCCAGAGCTTGACTTGTTCTTCGCCGTATTTCTCGGCAGTTTCTGATTTGTTCAATCCTTGAAGAGCGCCGTAATGTCGTTCATTTAGTCTCCAAGATTTTCTGATCTCTATATCTTTTTCTCCCATCTCTTCAAGAATAATATCCAACGTCCTTGTTACTCTCTTCAAAACCGACTCAAAAGCCAAGTCAAAACTAAAATTGGCTTCTTTCAGTCTTTTGCCAGCTCTGCGCGCTTCTTCGACTCCTTTCTCGGTCAAATCGACATCTGTCCAACCAGTAAAACGGTTCTCTTTGTTCCACACGCTCTGACCGTGACGAACCAAGACTAATTTATGCATGAATAGGATTATATGTGAAAATCCGATTATAAGCGAGCATTATACTTCAACTGTTTAAAGTAGTGTGAGTAGAAATTTCCTTTTTTCCAACAACCAATATTCCAATATACCTTACCAAAAGTATAATGGCCGTCGTCAAGAATACGCCCAAAGACCAACCAGTGATGACGTCAGAAGCCCAGTGCACATTCAAGACCAAACGACTAAGGCCGATGGCAATAGTGGCAAATACGCAAAAGACTATTGTCAACTCTCTTTTTGTCTGCGAATAGATCCGTGGCACAAAAAGATAGGCAAAAGCAAAGAAAAAAGCAGTTGCTAGAGCAGTATGACCACTAGGAAAACTGGGATCATTGACTATTATTTCGAGAGCATTAGACGGTCGTGGACTCATGAAAAATTCCTTCAAAAAACCAACCGCGATCCCCGTAGAGATGACGGAACCAAGCATGACCAATGCCGAACGCCACTTTTTTCGTATAAGAAACCACAATCCTAAAGCAATACCGAGTGTACCAGTGACCAATGTACCACCTACCGTACTTACCCATGAAGCAATGGTAGCAACAAAAGGCCAACTTTCATGCAGTGTGTCCATAAAAGCACTGACCCAGACATCAAATCCCAATACAAATTTCTGGTCAATCAATTGATCAACTACACTAGCTAATGCCCAAAGCGATAGAATATTTAGGGCTAGAGTAAAAAGTTCGTAACGCCTGAAGATATGAAAGCGAATATTGACAAAACGATAGCCCCAGACAATAACGATTGCAACAATGATAGCGATAACCACAAATCTGCCAAAATATTGAGAGACGAGGTGATAACCAGCACCAAAGACATAACCCAAAAATACCGACAGTGCCACCCAGCTTACTCCGCTTATGATATTGAACAGCCAAAATCTGCCGACAGACATCTGGCTAGATCCGACCAAAAATGGCATGAGGGCTCTCGTCGCCGGACTAAATCGCCCAATGATCATAGCTTTACCGGTATGCTTCAAAAGCAAATCTTGTGCTTTTTTTATATGTGAATCAGTTATATAGAAATATGGGCGTAAATAATCAATAAGAGTCATACCGTATTTTTTACCAAGAAAAAAACCTATGCAATCGCCGAGAAGAGCGCCAATTGTTGCGATCAACAAAACTAGACCAAGATCCAAAAAACCAGTCCGAGCAAGAAAACCCGCGGCAATAATCGTAATGTGCCCAGGAACGATTGTTCCGATAAGAGGTATACCCTCCAGAATAACAATCAAAAAAAGAAGCGGGTAACCGCCAACAATAATCAACGGCTCAAGATAGCTAGATATAACTGAAAATATGTGCGTATAATTCATATTGCCACTACCTACGCTTATATAACCATCATAAGTAAATAGAAATAAATTATATCACGAAAATCCACAGAAAACGTCTTCACAAATATTCCCAATATGTTACAATAACGTTCACGATTTAGTATGTAAATCTAATTAGATTATTAATAAATATCAATTTTATAAAATATGAAGAATATTACTATCTATTCCACACCAACATGCGTGTATTGCAATATGGCCAAATCTTTTCTCAAGAACAATAATTTTGATTATACAGAGCATAATGTTGCGACAGATCTAGAAAAACGTAAAGAAATGATAGACAAGACCGGACAGATGGGAGTGCCTGTTATTGACTTGAATGGTGAGGTCATCGTCGGTTTTGACGAGCCAAAAATAAAATCAATCCTAGGAATTCAATAGGTACAATATTTAATGATCTTCGTGGTACTCTTTGTGCCTATACTGATACCATCAGTTTCCCTTTCATGTAATTCATCACCCTCTTCTGTTGCCTTTCAATGCCATCAGGTCCATTGACGAACTCTTCCGGTGATCTTCACAAAGTCAACGGGCCATGATAGAGTATTTCCATGCACGAATTTATGAACATCACCGATAAAAACGCCAATCCGCAGAATCTCTTCTGTGGTTATATCATCATGTCCGCTACTAATACTAGCGAACTTGTGACCAATCGTGATGTTTCTAATATACCTTTGAGCTAACCCCTATCCCAAAGCAATCTAGAAGAATCCCGACTGGTCGAAAGTCGGGATTTTGTTTTCCGTACCTTTGCACCAGTCTCCGGATACATTTCGGAGCAACATAGTTCCTTACAGATATAGCATATGAAAAAACAAAAAGTCGACGGTGATGGAATTGTATTCCTGCGTGGCAAGAAGACAGTCCTTCGTCCTCTATTGGAGTCGGATATTCCATTGCTCCAGAAGTGGATCAATGATCCGGACGTGAGACAATTCCTGACATGTATATTCCCCGCCATGGAGGCCGGTGAACGAGACTGGCTAGAGCACATACACAAGAATCCCGACAAAAACGTTGTACTCATGATCGTAGTCAACGGTCAACCGATAGGCACCATGGGTCTCCATGGCATCAATTGGAAAGACCGCGTAGCGACGACAGGGGCAATGATCGGCGAAAAGTCGTATTGGGGCAAAGGTTACGGCACAGATGCCAAGATGACTCTGCTCGATTACGCCTTCAATACCCTCGGTCTTCGCAAGATCGTGTCCAGAGTCTTCGCTTTCAATGGACGCAGTCTGGCATATAGCCTCCACTGCGGATATGAGATCGAGGGTCGTCTCAAGAGACAGCGTTTCGTGCATGGCCGATATTGGGACGAGATCATCCTTGGTCTGTTTAAGAGCCAGTGGCTTCCATATTGGGAGAAGTACAACAAGGAGTGATTCGGTTCAGTTCGTTAGTTCAGTGGTTTGCGTGAAAGCGCAGGCCACTTTTTATTATCACAAGTCTTCTATTTCATCAGCATGGAGCCACCGGTTATTAGAGTGATTGTATTGTTCATAGAGACCTAATCCATTTATCAAAATTATTTTTCATAGGTGATATTTTCTCACCTACAGGAAATATTTCAATATGTCGCACCGTTAAATAATGTGTCTTTGTGCGGGTAGCGAGAATCGGCTTCGCCTCTCACCTCGCCAGCTCGGCTCGGGCTAGCCACCGGCTCGCGGCTCGACGTGCTCGTCTCGCACGCTCCGCCGTTCGATTCCCACAACCTCGTCACAATGATGCTCCACTCGCAGGCATAACATGCCTGCTAATAAGAATCGAAGAAATAATATGGTGCCTACTAACAAAGATCTAGGCAATAATATGGTGCCTGCACCGAGCGAGGAGTCTCGAGC
>CAZYES010000024.1:0-10612 GCA_964646515.1 uncultured Candidatus Saccharibacteria bacterium
AAAGTATTATGTGAATCAATTACCAGCAGAGTGCAAAAATGGGTGGGGTTATTCAAAACATTGCAAATAGATGAATTTCGTCTATGATTGATTTAGACAGAAAATAGCATATGTAAACATATGCCAAAAAAGACCTCAAACCAAAGACAACATAAGGATCTACATGAATGACGCCTTGAATGGGCCACAAATATTCCTACGTTTTGCTTGGCCCTGTGCAAACAGTGGGTTGGCAAGCGGAGAGATAACAGTCCAAGATTTTGATACCTTGAGTCTGCTCGTCGAAAAAACTGACCCTCCGAATACCGAACTTTTGGAAAGGTGCTTCCCCAAAGCGGTTCAATCACTTGGCGACTTTGCCAAAGAAAAATCCCGCGCCAATCAATGGTCACCGGATACGGTCCTAGAATACTGGCGCGGACATAAAGGCAGAGACACCGACTGCGCAGTGGTAGAAGCAGTTATTCGGTCAATAGAAGACGGCCTCATGTCAAGAGTACAGTACGATGACAAAAAGTATGCCTTCAATCCATACAGATTGGATCTCAAAGTTGGCGACACCATTCTTTTGCACAGATCTGTTGTTGTAACTACGACAAATAACGGATCAGCCTGAAGAATCTTCGGAGCATCAACGATCGAACCAAGCGCACTTACCAAAAGTGCGCTCTTATTTTTTGACTGCCCTTCCGATCAAAGTAGATAAAATTTTACTAACTCCTTCTGTGGCTTCTGTTTCCCCGATTTCTGATGGTATAGCAACTATTGTGATATCTTTGATCTTCCCAAGCTTATGCAAAAAAAGAAGATCTGTCAGAGCATCAAAATCGTGCATAGAAATGCGCGGTGTTAATTGAAACGAATCCAAGTCACGAAAAACAACGATCTCCTTAATCCCAATAGCCGTATCGATAACAAACAGCCGATCCAAGTCAGAAAAATTCCATTCTTCATGAGGATCCTTCAACTTGAAAACAATCTCCGGAAAACATGCTTTCAGTTCAGGGAGAATACGCAAAGGCAATGAGTCTGCGGGCAGATCTGGATTACCGAAAATATAAATAGTCATGAGATATTACAATCTTTGATCGTAGCCCTGTAAATGCCTAGGAGCAAAATATCTTCAACTTTTCTTCAACCACTTTCTGCATGGCCAATTTTGCCGGCTTCAAATATTTATAAGGCGAAACTTCTTCATGATCCTCCGAGAGAGACTTTACCAAGGCCGAACGATAAGCAACGCGCAATTCGGTGTTGACATGCACTATCGCTATACCTGCTTTTATTGCTTTCTCTATATCTGTTGCCGAATTACCAGATGCGCCATGAAGCACCAGAGGTACATCTATGGCTCCAGAGATTTCCTTGACGCGCTTGATATTCAGGGCCGGATCACCTCCGCGAATGACGCCATGAATATTACCAACCGCTGGTGCGAGAAGATCGATACCCGTCTCACGAACAAATCGCGCTGCATCTTCTGTCTTTGTCATTTGTTCTTCTGTGATCACTGCCCCCGCGGGGATCTGATCGAGAACTTTAGAAGACGTGCCTATGAATCCGAGCTCACCCTCGACCATTACTTCGGTACTATCCGAATACTCCAAGGCTTTGCTATGGGCATATTCCACACACCTCTTGGTCATAGCGATATTATCTTCCAGAGACAAATTGGCGCCATCGAAAATAACCGAATCGAATCCGGTATCTATGGCCTCTTTTACCCTCTCGAATGAATAAGTGTGATCAGCGTTCAGAAATATGAGTTGCCCACGACTCTCACGCAGACTGTCGACAATAGCTACTGCCTGATTGACGCCTATATAGTCACGCTCTCCTTCGGATAGGCCGACAATAACTGGCACTCCCATCTGGTACGCGGCATCAGCGATAGCCCAAATGCCGTCTAGTGTCGATGCGTTGAAATGACCAATGGCCATTTTTTTCTCTTTGAATTTTGCTATGTGTTCCCTGAGAGAGAGCATGATATAATTATAGCATGTTCAAGAAACAAATCGACATACTTTCTATTGGCGACATCGCCACTGACGCCTTCATACGGCTCAAAGATGCCCACGTACATTGCAAAGTAAATAATGAAAGTTGCGAGCTCTGTTTGCGTTTCGCCGAAAAAATACCTTTTGAATATGTGAAAGTGATAAAAGCCGTGGGCAACGCCGCTAATGTGGCAGTATCTGTTGCTCGCTTGGGTTTGAGATCCGCCTTGGTTTCAAATATTGGTGATGATACGAATGGCCACGAATGTATAGTTGAACTTCAAAAAAACAAAGTTGACACTTCCCTAGTCAGAGTAAACAAAAATAAGCCGACCAATTACCATTTTGTACTTTGGTTTGAATCCGACCGCACGATTTTGGTTAATCATACAGAGTACGATTATAAATTACCAAAACCGCTATATAGAGAATCGCCCAGTCGTTCAGAACCAAAATGGATATACTTGACTTCTATCGGCGCCAATACACTTTCGTACCACGCGGGTATTGCCGATTACCTGGAGGCACATCAAAAAGTAAAATTGGCCTTTCAACCTGGGACTTTTCAGATAAGTTTGGGCCCTGTTCAGTTGGGACGTCTCTACTCTCGTGCTGATATCATCGTCGTCAATGTAGAAGAAGCAAGAAAAATACTATCGGTCGCCCACGACCCTACTACCGACACGAAAACAGAGATCAAAGATCATACAAATAATATGAACGACATCAAATCGCTTCTGGGTGGCCTCGCCAAATATGGACCCAAATTAGTTCTTATAACTGATGGTCCCCGTGGCGCTTATATGTTTGATGGAGATTGCTACTATTTCATGCCAATGTATCCAGAACCGAGACCAGCTTTTGAACGCACTGGCTGTGGTGACGCTTTCGCTTCAACATTTGTTTCCGCGCTAGCAATGGGGAAAACACCCTTGGAAGCACTAACCTTGGCGCCGATAAATCCTATGTCTGTGGCTCAATTCATAGGCTCACAAGAAGGATTGTTGACGTTGGATCAACTGGAATGGTGGTTAAATAGAGCGCCGGAGGATTATAAGCCAAAAGAAATATAGAAAAGGTAGAAATCGCTAGACACATTATCCACAGTAAATCACTAATTTATATACTATATTATAAGGTATAATTACTGCGAGTAACATTTATTAAATAATTTTTATTATTCATGAAAATATATAGAAGAACAGTAAGCGGTTTTACTATCATCGAACTGCTAGTGGTTATTGCTATTATTGGACTTTTGGCATCAGTCGTATTGGTTTCGGTCAATTCTGCTAGAGCGAAAAGTAGAGATGCGGCGAGGGTACAAGCAATGAAGCAAGTACAGAGTGCACTGGAATTGTATTATGCGGATAATAAACATTATCCTCTGGGCAATGAACAAAAAATACCGGACCTCGTGGCTGGCGATCTAAATCCGTACCTGAAAGCATTGCCAAAGAATTGGCATGTTCCAAATACAAAATACGGTGACGAAGAGATATCAGAGTATCTCAATTATAATAGTGATGGTGCCTATTATAACATATATACTCCGACAGAAACTGGGGGCGCCTTCCATAAAAATATTGGATGTGATGAGACGGATTATGCACAACATGACGGATATTATGACGGCACAGCTTACTGTCTAGCAAGCGTGAATAAGTAGTCCAGTAAGAAATAAACATCCCACTTACGTACTGTAAAATAGATCGCTTGCAACCATTATTTATCAGCAACATCCGCGCCACTGTATGAAAAAGTCTAATAAATCAACAAACGGTTTTACTTTGGTTGAACTTATGGTAGTGATTTCTATCATCAGCCTTTTGTCTTCACTTTTTTTCGCCTCTACCAAGTTCGTCCGAGCCAAAGGTAGAGATGCAGTAAGAGTACAAGAAATTGGCCAAGTTAGAACCGCCCTAGAATTGTACTTTGCTGATTACAGACATTATCCGATTCCCATAGATGGCGCTAGCGTCAGTGTTGGAGATTTGGTATTAGAAAGTGCATCATTCCCACTGGGTAATAATCAGCCCCTGAAACCCTATCTAGAATCGATAACTCCTGGCCTTTTTGATATGCCAGACGGTCCAGCTAGTGAATATTACACGGATGAAGAAGGCAGTGCCTATGAACTTATGTACCAGACAGAAACTGACGCATATACAACGTCAAGTGGTTGTATTGACCCCCTTCCTACACCGTACGCAGGTGGCGGATCTTCTTGTGCGGGTAATAATGTAATAACTCCCCTTGTACCAAATACGCCATCGGTCACACTGACTGCGGGGCTTCCAAAAAATCCTTGGGATGGAACAAACAATGCCACAGGAACCATATCTTGGACATCCATAGGCGCGCAATCATGTAAATTGACTAGTGACTCCGAACAAAAAACGTCTGTATCTGTAATCTCTGGCAAAGCGGGAAATATTCCAATAAACGGTTCTCTCGTCATAGACGTCCATGAATCAACTCATGAGACTATCACTATCACATGCTATTCAGGATCAAATCTGACAGGAAGATCGAGTAGTAAATCACAGCTTATCGAATTTGAGCCTAACTAAAGACAGGGTGTTCATTGTTAAAATTAATATCGATTACCCCAAAATTGTCTTCCTGATTTTATCCCACTTTCCTTCAACTATTGCCCTTCTAGCTTCTTTGACGAGATGTACTACAAAATAAAGATTGTGAATAGAAGTTAGAGTAGCCGCCAGTATTTCCCTAGCCCTGAATAAATGCGCAATATAAGCGCGCGAATAATTTTTGCATGAGTAACAACCGCATTCGGCATCTATTGGCGACATATCAGAAGTAAATTGTGCGTTAAACAAATTGATTCTGCTGAAATTTTCCTTTTTGAGACTACCGACATAGGCCGAACCGTTCCTGGCTATACGAGTAGGAGCCACGCAATCAAATGTATCAACGCCATTCTCAATGCCCAAAATAAGATCGGCCGGTTCACTACCGATTCCCAATAAATGACGTGGCTTATCTACCGGCAATTCATCTGAAACCCAACCGACTGCCGTGCCTATATCCTGCTTATCAAACGAACCACCAATACCAAAGCCATCAAAACCCATGACACCGATCTCTCTGGCGCTCTTTTTTCGTAAATCTTCATAGCGACCGCCTTGGATAATGCCAAAAAGCGATTGTGATTGTCCAACAGAAGACAAAACCACACCAACAGATGAATCAGAAGAAATGGCCGATTGATGATATGCCAAACATCTTTTTGCCCATTTATATGTTCTTTCTACAGCTATTTTTTGACTTTCATACGATTCATGAGGAGATATACACTCATCAAAAGCAAAGATTATATCGCCACCGATATTATGTTGAATCTCAATCGACTTCTCTGGAGTAAAGCGATGGATTGATCCATCGATGATTGACTTGAAAGTAACGCCATCATCATCCACGCTGGCCATCTTGCTATGTTGACTATCGCCAAGACTTGGCATAGTCTCGTCATTATTCGCTATTTTCCCAACATGTTTTTCAAAAGCAGGCCCCAGAGAGAATGCTTGGAAACCTCCAGAATCAGTAAATGTTGGGTAAGGCCAGTTCATAAACTTTCCCAATCCTCCAGCTTTTTTCAAGACTTCAATACCCGGTTGAAGATATAAATGATATGTATTCGCCAATACGGCATCGGCACCGACAAAATCCCGCACTTGTTCTATCGTAAGCGCCTTGATCGTTGCCTTGGTGGCCACTGGAATAAAAGCCGGCGTCTCTATTTTTCCATAAGCAGTCTCAATAACCCCCGCCCTTCCCCTACCATTCTCAAGTTGAGCTTCTATGATAAATTTGAGCATTGTGTAAGGATAACAGATGATAAGTTTATTCGCACTAGCGCCTAGTTTTTGCTATAATCCTACCCATGCGAAAATCACATCGCCGGGCGCTACCAATAGTCCTTTTGGCTATTTTTTTGGACTTGATTTGTAATGGAATCATCATACCAATCGTCCCCCAATTGTTCGCTAACCCTGATTCTCAATACTATCTTCTACCAACTGGCATATCACTCTCTTATGCTTACGTAATACTTGGTCTTTTGATTGCCACATACCCTATTTTTATGTTCTTTTCAGCACCAATACTCGGTGAATATTCTGACTACGTGGGACGCCGTAAGATAATGGTCTTGGCTCTTGCTGGTACCGCCTTTTCACTGGGTCTTTTTGCTGTAGGTATCATGATGAGAAATATTACAATGCTTTTCATTTCGAGAATCATCGGCGGTATCGTAGGAGGTAATCTTTCGGTAGCCCAAGCCGCTATAGCAGATATTACGCCACCAAATAAGCGCGCCGCAAGATTCGGCCTGATAGGTGCAGCTTATGGAGTAGGCTTTATCATAGGACCAGTAATCGGCGGATTGTTAGCAGATTCATCTTTAGTTTCCTGGTTTAGCGCCTCTACGCCATTTTGGTTTGCAGCAGTACTTTCTCTGATAAATGCTGTCCTAGTTTACTTTTACTTGGCAGAAACTAGGGCCAAGTATCAACCCGTATCATTCAGCCTAAGTTTGAAGACGAACAATAACGGTGATGGAAATACCATATCTTTGCACAAGGCCATATTCAATATTCTTCGAGCCTATAAAATGACAAGAGTTCGATCAGTTTTTGCCACAAATTTTCTATTCCAATCTGGCATTGCCCTTTTCGCTACTTTCTTTAGTGTGTTTTTGATATATAATTTCAGCTGGAATCAAGTCTCAATCGGATATTATATCGGGTATGTGGGTATCTGGGTAATCGTCTCTCAGGCTATTTTGCTCAGATTTTTAACAAAAAAACATGACGAAGTCACCCTACTTCGCATATTCCTAATCGTCGGATCAATAGCCATATTTAGTTACTGTATACCAAATCACACAATCGGACTTTTGATCGCTGGAGCTTTTTTTGCCTTGACCAACGGAATATCCATGGCAACACTACCCAGCCTAGCCTCTCGTCGCGCATCGGCAGAAAACCAAGGCGAAATCATGGGTATCAATGCCAGCGTTCAAGCGTTGGCGCAAACGACTCCACCTATACTGGCCGGATTTTTAACAGCGCAGATATCCACAACGGCACCAGTCTATATCGGTGGCGCCATAATCGGATTGGCATGGCTAGTATTCGTAATATTCGTAAAAAGAGAATAAGGACTGATGTAAGGTGTCGATTATAAACCACCAGTCAGACGACAATTAACTGATATTCCGCCACCACTCACTGACAGGCGCGGTTTTTATGATCTCAATGATTCGATCGAGCGAATCGGTAATTTCAAAAAAATCCAGATCTTTTTCTTCTATCGTCTGATATTTTTGGAGCATATTTTGTTTCAAAAACTCTTCAAGTGGAGTCCAAAATTTTGAATCAAATAACACTATCGGCACGCGCGGTATTTTGCCAGTTTGAATCAAGGTCAAGATATTAAAAAGTTCGTCAAATGTTCCAAAGCCACCAGGAAAAAAAATATACGTCTCCGCGGCAAAAGATAACATGACTTTTCTAGAAAAAAAATACGAAAACTTGAGCGCGTGCGTAACAAAAGCGTTAGTGGTCCTTTCGTGCGGTAAACTGATATTCAAACCAAGCGAAATGCCTCCAGCCATATAAGCACCTTTGTTAGCCGCCTCCATGATTCCCGGTCCACCTCCTGTAATAACGGCATACTTGAGCTCATCAGAAATACGCCTGGTCAACTCCTCTACCTTCAAACAATCGGGACTATCCAGCTTTGCCATTGAAGAACCAAAAATTGTTATTGATTTTGGATATTTTTTCAAAAATTCAAAGCCATCTCTAAATTCGCGAGCAATATGTTCAATATGTCCATCAATATCGCCTTGGTGAATGTCGGCTCGAGAAAAAAGTTGCTCATTGTTATCTGACATGGGTATATTATACCATTATTGATCATGATAATGCGAATTTTCCAAACAAAAACACCCCACGATTTCGTGGAGTGTTTTTGTTGATTCGCCAAAGGCTTATGCCTTGGGACGAGCTTCTGAAACGACAATCTTGCGACCATCGAGTTCAGAACCATTGAGCTTGGAAATCGCTGTTTCAGCATCTTGATCAGATGCCATCTCAACGAAACCAAAACCCTTTGAGCGACCGGACATTTTGTCCATGATCACTGCCGCAGATTCAACTGCACCGGCCTGTTCGAAGTGTGACTTCAGGGTCGAATCGGTAGTACCCCAGGCAAGACTGCCTACGAAAAGTCTCTTTGACATTTTCTTGTTTACCCGTTCGCGGTTCACATAAAGTTACGCGCTAGCGGAACTCTCGTACATTATTGCTAACGCGTATAAGTGACGAGAATACTTATACAAAAATAGTGTAGCACGTATTGACACATTGCGCAACCCGTCCGAGGCTAGTCTTCCGGAGAAAATGAAAGTGGTGCAATTAGAGTGGCAATTCAGGCAATCAAGCATCAACCCTAAAATAAATACCTCGAATTTCCTTGGCCTGTTCGTTAAATTGGTGCTGTACGCTTTCTGCCAAACTCTCAATCTTTTTATCAATATGATTGGCCAATCCCTGTATGCACTCACTAACATGATTCGTAAGATCATTCAAGCGTTTATCAATGCCACATAAACATGTCTCTATAACAACCAGACGTTTTTCGATGACATTGAAACGTTTGTCCATATCTCCGAGACGCCCATCGATGACATTGAAGCGCTTATCGATATCATCAAGACGTTTATCTATAACATTCAAACGTCTCTCAATGATCTCAAAACGTTTGTCCATATCTCCGAGACGCTTCTCAATAATATTTAAATTTTGACCCATACTCTGAAGACGTTTCTCAATAACACCAAAACGTTTATCAGTATTCTCAAGATGTTTATCAATGATATCGAAACGTTTGTTTAGATAGACTGTCAATCGACCAAAAACAGCGTTGAGATCATCAAGAGTTATATAAGTATTAATTACATTTTTTCTTTTCATTTTGTTTTTTATTTACTATTTCGCAGTTATGGTGGGCAGGCATAGTTCTAAACCACAACAAAAGGATTATACTCTCTACAAGCTATTGCTTACAAGTAGAAAAATGTTCTGCAATATGTTCTTCGTAAACTATTCCGTTATAGATACTTCAGCCACGGGAGTTGGCGCTGGCGCAGACTGTGGCGTAGTAGGCTCTTGTATTGGAGTTGTACTAACTTCGGTCGTTATGTTTGACAATTCGACCGGCGCACTGGGAGCTGGACTGGGGGCAACAGACGTAGTCGTGTTTTCGGTGTTTGTATTAGTATCGCCATTGATCACAGGAAGCTCTGGCTCTACTGGCTCGGCAGTAGTATCTCCACTGGATATTGTAGGAGTAGTCACTTCCTCTGTCGTCGATGAAATCGTCACCGGCACAGATGTTTCAACTATCGGTGATATCGAGGTCGACCCGACAGTCGATGTCGCTACTGACACAGATGTAGATGTTGCCGTAACCGGGATAGAAGTAGAAGTCGCGTGAGAAGTCATGGCATTATCTTGTGGCACGGTTATGATAGATGTTTGTGTTTTTGAAGAGATCGCATCATCCGTCCAAACAGTCAAAACTGGATCCGTCGAGGTAGCAGAGCAAGTCCCCAATCTTTTATCCCAGTCACCGCTATTGATGGAAACACAATATATTTGACCAGTCATCTGATCTTTCATTTCCAGACCTTGCGAAACCGCCACAGTTTCTGCTTCCACTCGGCCAAAGTAAGCGATATGCGCCGTCAGCTTGTTCACCGCCAACTCGCCCGCAGTCTTTATAAAATCTGTAACCGCCATAGCAATAGACCGCAGAAATGAAGGATTTGAGACAATCGTAGAGGTAGTAGAAGATGCAGACGACAATGCTACAGCTTCAATAAACGACTGTGAATTCACCAATTGATCTGCGGTTGTCGATGCTATAGCGATCGTACTCGACGCCAATACAGCCTCGATCGATATTTCTGGCGCCGTACTCGAAGCGAGCATATCCACTCTAGTAGAAATATCGTCAATGCGACTATTCAAGATTGAAATCTGATTGCTTAGACCAGATGTTGAAATAGAAACTGTACCCAAACTTGTAGAAGCTTGACTAACTAGATCTTGATTTTCGACAATCATGCGCTCAGTAGTGCTAGATAATAGGTCAAGCTTTGAATTTAACGCGGTGATCTGTTCATCGAGACCAGATGTCTTCACAGCTATTGTCTGTGATTGCTTTGTAGAATCGATAACTACCTTGGCTGTAGTAGAAGCCAAAGTGTCTATTTCAGCTTGTTGTTCCTGAATAGCTTTTGTAAGATATATTGGTAGAGCTGAAAGATTGGTATCGTAGTAACTCGTGCCGTCTATAGTTGTTGTCCCGACCATTTCAGGAAAAACATCCAACATATCTTGAGCAATGAACCCTGTGACGCGACGATCCAGAGAATCCTCGTCATACCCCGTCAAATCGTTGTAATTGAAAGAGCTCGGCTTGAGTTTCATAACCTTGTCCAGATATCCATTATCAAGATACGAGATATTCTCCTTGAGTCTGGCGTCAGAATAATTTGTGAAAAGAGTATAACCGTTGGC
>CAZYES010000025.1:0-7908 GCA_964646515.1 uncultured Candidatus Saccharibacteria bacterium
AGGAAACCGTATTGACTATTTCAGGGGCACAAAGGATTCCACAACCCTAACAGCTTCCTGAATGCTTATAGCTTCTCCCAGCATGTGATAATTATCTGCACCGTTTACACAAGCACTTTTTATACCTTTCAGATTATTTGATACCTGTTGGGGATTTGGCAACCAACTACTCAATACATAATCCCTAGCCCCACCATTTCCTTCTGAACCAGGGTGAAGAAGCTCGATTGTAAAAGTTCCGAACCGTGACGTTCCAGTAGCTTCTTCATCACCTCCAAGCAATGAACCAAGGCCGTCACAAGCGTTTCCAACTGAATAACAAGATTTATTTGCATCACAGTATTCTACAGAATACTGATAGACATCACCCGCCACCTGTGTACCTATAGCAGACGTTACTTCAAAACCAGCAGGTATATATGAAGGCAGTACAATTTTATCCTCGTGACCTTTAAAGACCAATAGCTTCGGATTATTTGTGTACGATGATGAGTGGAAAATCTTCGACCCATAAGCACCCACGAATATCGCACCAATAAACAGAATTACTATTGTTATAGTTAATCCTGCACCCCTCCCGATATACCAGTTAATTGTCAGAAGTGCGGCAACTGTGATAAGTAAATTTACAAGAACTGTCAGTGTAACCATGATAATCGGTAATCCCGGAATCAGCGAAATCAACCACAAAATTGATGCAATAAAAACGAGTACGGACGTAGAAGTGGCTGAGGATTTTCTTTCCTTTACCTTCAGTAGACCTACAGCAACGTATAGAAGAATAATGGGAAAAATATTAGCAATTATTAGTGTTACCACGTCTAAATCCTCTGATGAAATCGAAGCAATAACTCCTCTTATTATTAAAATGATCGATACTACTGCCGCAAACCACGCACTTATGCAATATTGTTTCATGTTAAATTTTAATTATTGACGTGATAATTATATTTTTTGAGTAATTTTATAACTTCACTTTCGCTGAGACCACTTACACTTGTTTCACTGAAGTAAAGAGGTTGTGGCACATTCTTATCAGAATGTGTAATTTTAATACCACCAAACCACGTCCTACTTATTGATATGACTCGTGATTTTGGAAGACTTAACTGCCGTCCGGTAAACATAAACTGATCGACAAATTTTATTTCATTCTCCTCAATAACGGCTCTTGATGTGGCAAAAGCAGTCAACATAAACCACGGGAAGGAATAAAAAAGTGCCCATAATAAATTCTTGCTACACACGCCTTGAAATTCATTCCTCATGATTTTTGAAATACTTAATTTTGAGATATCTATTCAATGCGACATAAAGAACCGCCAACTGAAATACATATCCGACGATAAAAGATACGATCAATAGATAGTTTGATTTATCTATCGCAGATAACCCAAGAAAGGTTACCACTATCCCAACCAAAGACCAAGCTAAAAATATATTGAATGTCGATTTGAGCAATCTCTTTTTGTTCCCCAGTTCATATCTGCCTTCAATCCACAAGACCATATACTTCACGACTAAATATAAAATGACCACGCCAAAAATATATGTGAGCAATAAAAACAAAAAACCATCTCCGCCCGATGGCAAAACGGCTTTCAAAAGACTGTCAAACTGATTTGATACAAGCGAAACAATCAATCCCCCGCCCAACCAAATATAAAAAAACAAAATTTCCTTCACTAATTACCTTTTTAATATTTTCCATGTTATTCATCCCACTTATATTATCACAGCTCTCACTGACTTGTAAGGTAACGTAAAACGTAATATGCAAGGATTTTTTACAAATCCCCTGGTCGTTCTCGTGCCCTGTCTGCCCAAATGCTTACTTTATAGGGTACAGATCATTTGTGCGCCCAGCTGGATTCGAACCAGCGACCCTCTGCTTAAAAGGCAGGTGCTCTACCGGGCTGAGCTATGGGCGCATAAACAGTTGCCATCGAACCAAAAAAAGAACGTATGATTGACAGATTATCATAATTTTAGCTTTGTGCAATTACCTTTCACCATCTTGAAACCAACTCTTACAAAGATTCATATACTCAAAAGCGTCCTCTCTATCTCCAATTCCATGTTCACCACTCCTCTGTGCCCATCATGATACACGACGACGAGATTCTCTATGAGTTTCCTCAACTCGTCCATGGAATAATTCGAGGCATGCCTCTTTGATTTCGAAAAAACAAAGGGAGAAAGTCCCGCTTCACTGGCACTTTTGGCATTACGGGCAATAATCATAGATTTTATCTGCCAAAACAACGTACCAGCGATACTTTCGACTTCAATCCCCTTTTCAATCGCCTGCCTGTATATACCCCAAGCCTTCATAGAATCGCGCACACCAAAAGCATCCGCCAGAGCAAAGATATTGAAGTCTTTTTTGTCATAATTCACGACCGATTTGTCATGATCAAATCTGTTTCTCATCGTCGCTTGTTCTGATATAACTACTTTTTCTGCAGACTTCGCAAAAGCTTTAGCCAATTCTACATTTAATCTTCCTTCAAGAACAATAAAAATGTTTGCCGAGTCATTCATAGTTGGAACAAGTTCAACGATTTTTTCTTTTGCCTCTACATTTTCCGTAACACGATCCAAAAAAATAATATACTTGTTCGAAAACAGCCCCTGTCCACCAATATGCTCTTCGACTATCGATACGGACCAGTTGTCAGCATCAACCCTCACAAAAGACGCATCCGGCCTTTTGTTACGCAAAGAATCGATGAGTAAACGAGCTCTATCGATTGATTTTTTTGTGTCTCCACCATGAAATACATAGAGCATGGCCTAAGTATAGGGCATGACGACCAAAGTTTGAAGCAATTGAATGGTGTTTGGTGGGAATGTTTGTAAACCTACGCACCATTGCTCCATCGAGCAAACATTCCACAAGGCAAAAGCCTCGCTCCAGATATTTGATCCGCGGTCATGTTTTTTGGCACATAATCAATTGACGCCTCTTGGATAACCAATTCTCCTATCTCTATCTCTCCGCCAAATTTTTCCTGGAGTGATGACAAGATGTTCCCATAAGCCAAGGCCGAATAACCTGACGAATAACCATTGACTAGAAAGAAAAGTGGCCTATCTTTTAAAATCTTGAAGCAATCGTCGATCAATGGCAAAAAGTGTTCTTCGATCTTCCACAACTCCCCTTCTGGACCACGGCCAAAAGCTGGTGGATCCATAACAATGCCATCATACTTTTTGTTACGCTTTATCTCACGCTTGACGAACGATCGCGCATCATCCAAGATCCAACGAATCGGCTTTTCTCGGAGTTTCAAAAGTTCAGCATTATCTCGCGCCCAAGTAATAGCCACTTTCGATCCATCGACATGCACAACTTTTGCCCCAGCTTGTGCCAGAGCCAACGTTGCGCCACCTGTGTATCCAAACAAGTTGAGAACTTCGACATCGGCTTTACCAGTAACCACATCTCTCATCCACTGCCAATTTTTTACTTGCTCTGGGAAAATTCCCACATGTTTGAACGCTGTCGGCCTCACCCACATTTTGAGACCACCCAACTCGACCGCCCATCGGTTTTGCATACTTTTGCTTAGAGACCAATCTCCCTTGTTTTCACCACGAGTAAAAAAACCGTCGGCCTTTTTCCAATCATCAACCGGTAGCCTCTTGTGCCACAAAGCTTGTGGATCTGGTCTAGACAAAATATATTCGCCAAAGCGCTCCAATTTTTCTCCATCACCAGAGTCCAGCAATGCGTAATCAATACTCGATTCAACTATTAAAATACTTGAGTTTTTCATTAATTATTTTTACTGAACAATTCCATGGCTACCACAAACAAGATCGTCGAGGTTATGAATGATCCCAAACAATAGACACAATAAGAATGCATCACAAAAACTTGGATATAAACAAACCACATAGAAAACATAAAACCGATAGCTGTGAATAACAATGTCCATTTGAGAACCGCGCTATTTTTCGTATCTAAATAATAAAAAGCGCCAATCAGAATGATCAGATAGTATATAGAGCCACCGAGCGACACCGGCAATCCCGCGATCGTAGAATAAGAACTCGTAAGCACTCGTTCACAGTCAGCAGTAACTGAACACGGCGGAATGCGACCCTGAAAATGTTCTACGGCCAAATATGTGGCGTCCATAAAACCAATAAGCGCAACAACCAACAAAAAAATAACTACGCTAGTTGGCACTACCCTCAGTGGCTGTTTGAATAAGTGTTTTAAATTCATCATAAGTGGAAGGGTTATCTATCACTTTACCGTTTACGAAAAAAGTAGGAGTTTGATTTATCCCTAGCTTTCTTCCTTCATCTTGCATATTGGCAATAACCGTCTTGACTGTTGCGCTGTCTATATCAAGCTTAAACTTGTCCTGGTCGAGGCCAATCTCGTCAGCATAGCCATAAAAGACCAAACGAGGATCAGCAAGCTCGGCCCATTCATCATGCTTTTCAAAAATCAAAGCAAACATCTCCCAAAATTTACCCTGGACACCTGCTGCTTCAGAGGCTTGTGCCGCCAAAATAGCATTGGCATGTTGTGGTAAAGGAAAATGACGGTAAACCAAACGAACCGTCGTGGAGGCCTCAGACATCAGGCGTTTGACAAGATAATAATAAGTCCTACAAGCAGGACATTGAAAATCACTATACTCAATCAGAGTCACTGGCATATCGGATGAGCCCAGAACGTGATCAATAGCACTGATAGGTGCTGGAGAGCCGAGCTTTGTGCCATTAGGATTTGCAGACCTATTCATAGCCACAATCAGGCCCCAGACTATAAGGACGAGGACAATTACGAAAGACGCCCAAAAAAATATTCGCTTTGTATTCATAGGAGCTGATTATAATTGGAAAACCACATGAAATGCAAGTCCTCGTACGCATGATTGCTACAACCCCTGTGTCAAAGAAACAATCTCATATCCTTTCGACTCAATATGATCAAAAATATCATCTAGAATGAGACCCGTAATATTATCACCGATGTGCATCAGATAAATATTGCCTGGGGCCAAACTGGACATAATACGACTCTTAACTTCATCTACAGTTATACCTTCCGACTCCATCCAATCATGGGCATCCACCGTCCAGTAAACACTCCTGTACCCAACTTTGGCGGCAACTGTCCTTACGTGCTGATCACGATCGCCGAAAGGTGGTCGAAAAAACGGTTTAGAGGAGATCCCAACTGTCGACCGAAGCAACATATCCATCTGCTCCAATTCCCCCACGATCTCACTGTCCGTAATGTTGGTTAGATGTGGGTGATTGTAAGTATGATTGAACATTTCATGGCCAGCCTCAGCGATTTTCTTTACTAGATCAGAATTGGTTTCAATAAATTTTCCAGTTACAAAAAAAGTTCCTTTGACGCGGTGCTCAGCGAGGACCTTCAAGATGGCCTCGGCTGATTGGGTGCCACTGCCACCATCGAAAGTGAATATGACTTGACGCCTGCTAACATCGCCACGATCTATCTCCTCACTGGAAATGACCGGCGTCGGCGAAAGTATGTTATTTTCCGACTGACGTATGGCCAAATACAATCCTGTTGCTATCAGGCCGATGACCAAGAAAAAAAAGATAAATCGTCGCACAAATTTAATATTCACAATAAATAATTTTTTTCTTCGAGCCATAATAAATGCTTACTTAGAATGGTAATCTATCGGTCAATTATAACACTCCCCTGACTTTTTATTGAATGCGTAAACGGTCCAAAATAAAAAGGCGCCCCACGAAAGGGACGCCATGAACTCAAATTGTTAATACTGCTATTCTTTTGGCTTCAGATACCAGATCTTCCCACCGGGAATTGTCTTATCAACCGGCCAACCAGACAATGTGCATATCGGCACAGACTGATAGATCTGTTCGGCCATACCGCCTAACGGTATATTATTTGACAAAAAGACAAGACTACTGTAGTTCGTAAAAAAACGAACACCACGCCAAGAAACTGTCGTCAAAGCGTTCATCGGCTTTTTGTCACCATCGTAGCTTATCCAAGTCTTTGCGAGCCCTATCGGCTCTTCACTGATTTCTGTCGTCGTGGTTTCCGTTAGATTCCTCTCAAAAAATCGACAACCTACTACAGAGCTTGGGTTACTATCTGAATATATTGCCAAGTTTGTAGCATATACGGCTGTAACATATTGTTCTCCAAACACATAGCCCTGCTGATCTACCCACCCATTGGTGGAGATGTCGAGCACCAGCATGTTGTTCTCGCTCATATTACGGCTAATGACCGTCGTACCTGGAGCTGTCAGCAATGACGGAGAGAACACCGAGGAAGTACTACCTGTTACAGGGATAGACGGTGGCGGACTGAAGTATGCCATGTCGTTATTCTCTGTATTGTTCGAGAGGCGGTTGTCGTAATTGGTAACAATTTTGTACAAACATTTACCCAATTTATAGCCAAGCCATAAAGTTATGCCTATACCAATACCAACAGCGGCACACACCAGGAGAGTGGACTTGGGTCTGGCTTGGTAAAGAACTCCGCTAGATGACATCAAAACAAGATCGCTTGTACTTGAAGAGATAATCGTGTATACAGATCCATCCGCAAGTCGCAAAAACTTCTTGTCCTCTATGTCGATGGACAAATCGGCATCACTTAGATTCAGCACTGCAACGTTCGTGCCACCTATCTGGTCGACAATAATCTGATGTGTGACATCTGTCGCATTATCCACGTCCAATGTGCAAAGCAATTGATATTTCGATAATTGCCCGGAACTTTTCGCCACGCTATCTCCTGTCGGAAATAACTTGGCGGAATATACGATCACTGACTGCTCATATCCAGCAATTCCGATCCAAGCTTCCGCACTAGGACACCATGTTGCAAAAAAACAAGTCAAGAGTAAAGATACCGACCTTATTGTGGTACGGGCAGTATTATTTTGGTCATTGTCGCTACCACGCCTCTTTTCTCTGTAAGAAAAAATGGACGTGAAAAATATAGAAACAACAACAAGTAGAAGTAGGGCGAAAGAAACACCGCCAGCTATGCATAGTCCTTCCATTGTCGGATTATAGTTCAGCCAACAGATCAATCCCCCCATGACAGCCAGCACGGTTACAATCGTGCATAAAACTATGATCATGGGCGACTTTGACTCACCAGAGCTTTTGCGCTCTAGGCCTTCAGATGATTTTGATTTCATCTCTTACAAACCTTTCTTTTAGTTTTTTACCGTATTAGCAGGCTCAACAACTGAGTTGTCAAAGACCTGCTCACCTGACTATATAATACTACTCAATAACGAATTAGTCAATCTGGTCGAGACTGTAACCATTCCTGTATTATGTCATTGTAAGCAACATTAATAACCAAAAAATAACATGCAAAATAAAAAACCGTACATAACTAATATAGAAAAATTAACTTTGGAAAATGACAACTTTCGTAGAGTCCTTTACACCGCACCTCACAGCCAGTTGGTGCTAATGTCACTTCTACCTGGAGAAGATATAGGCGTTGAGGTACATCGCGTCGATCAGTTTTTTCGCTTCGAAGCTGGAACGGGAAAATCGATCATCGACGGCATAGAATACCCCGTATCGGATGGTACGGCCCTCGTCGTACCCGCCGGTTCTGAGCACAATATCATCAACACAGGAGAAGAAAAAATGAAAATCTATACAGTCTATTCGCCAGCCAATCATATCGACGGCAGAATACATACCACCAAAGCTGAAGCACTAAAAGACGAAGAAGACGAAAAATTCGTCGAAAAGATTACGAACTAACTATGGCGCTTATGTGACGCTGATCTGAGTAGTGCAATGAGCACACCGAGTTGCTTCTCGAGGAATTTCACTCAAACATTCTGGACATTTCTTGGTCATAGGATCATCTGGTACCTTGTTCTTTTTCGC
>CAZYES010000026.1:0-6595 GCA_964646515.1 uncultured Candidatus Saccharibacteria bacterium
ATTGAAATGGCCTGTGGAAAAGACCACTTGTTACCGATGTACTCATCTAGTACAATTAGCTATATGTAACTAAACAACGTGCTATAATATTTATTAGCTGATAGGGTCCTGCTCTCCACAAAGAGACATGGAACTATATGGACCAACAAGCCATTAACATTAATTAATAATATTAAACAATAGACCCATGAAATATTACAACCGTGTTCTTCTGGCGGGTTTAGGAGTAGTGCTATCGCTAGGAATACTAGTCGTAGTGATTTTTAATAGTCGATCATCAGAGATAGGCCGTATTCCCCAATCACAACGTGCGCAAGTGGCTTCTCTGCTTTCCCCATATTACAATATCACTGCCAATTATAAATTCGACGAAGGTTCTGGCTCTGTGGCCAACTCTCTTGTCATAGTAGGAGCATCACAAGTCAGAGGCCACACAATAAGACTTATCAACAATTCATGGGTGGACGGCAGGTTTGGTGGAGAAGCTGTGTCCTTTAGTGGTTCAAATTCGTATGCAGTCATGCCTGACTGGTCAAGCTCAGGAGGATCGCCGATGACAGTAGCTTTCTGGATGTCGGCCATCGTACCTACTACTGTCGCCACACTAACAACCGGGGATGCCACACCCACCACAGACTTTATCATTTTGGAATCAACAAGTGATTTCACTCAATCCAATGGAGTCAATGGAGGAATAATCGTTCGATATCACGCTTCATCGGGTACATGCCCCTCAAATTCCATAGAGGTGGCGGTTAAAGGTGACGTAGGATACAACACCAAATGTTATTCATATCCAGGTCAAGGTTGGCACCACTATGCCTTTATCTTCGACAGGGGCCAGAATGCCTCAAACGAGATAACGGTATATATAGATGGACAAGTAGCTTCCTCTCTCTCACAACCTCATGCAAACGACAATAATTTCTCAGGTATCTCTGGAGGGCCTCTCTATTTCATGTCTAGAGCTGGTCTCACTAAATTTATGAAAGGCACGATAGATGATCTATACATGTTTAATGGACCCCTATCAACATCTGAAGTCCAGTCACTGTATCAAGGTAAACCATGGACAAATTGGTTACCACCTGTCATATCCAATGTACAGGCCCAGAATATCACGGAAACAGGAGCCACAATCACATGGAAGACAGACAAGAGAGTTATGGACGACTTGGTTAGATATGGTTTGACTACTTCATATGACAAACAAGCGACGGGAAGCGATTCAGCTACCTTCGAGCATTCTGTAACCCTGACCAATCTTACGCCCAATACTACGTATCACTACCAAGTATCGGAAGAACTAGAAGACTACAGGTCGGGAGATTATACGTTCAAGACATCTTCCAACATTTCTTCAGCACCCCCCGTTATATCCTCATTTATCTCTAGTGTTGCTACACTTGGAAGCCCTCTGACGGTAACGTGGTCTTCAACAAATGTAACCTCCTGTATCCTAACTGGACCAGGGAAGAACGAATTGTTTTCTGGTTACTATGGTCCCATACAGGCTAGTGGGCAGATTACCATTCCACCTCTATCTAATAGTGATATAAGTTATCTACCCGTGACCCTGACTCTCTCATGTACTAATCCAAGTGGTACTGTAACCAAGAGTCTCACAATTGAATCTTACAATACGACCACAAAGCCCCTTACTCCAGCTAACTTTGTAGCTACAGTTGTGTCACCGACACAAATCAATCTTTCATGGACAGCTTCTCCTGGAGCGATCACAGGTTACAAGATATACCGAGGCCTAACGCCAACCAATCTTGTTATGATAACCAATGTCACAAACTCTACTACCTTCCAGAATTCTACTCTCTTACCTTCTACCACATATTACTACGCTGTTTCTGCTTACTCGGGATCTGTTGAATCAGCAAAGTCAAACATTATTACTGCCACAACCAACTCCAACACATTCACCATTAACCAATCAGTTAAGACCACTCAAGCCAACATCAATGTCAGAGCCACACCCTCTACGTCTGGAACTATTCTAAACCAGACACTACCTTTGGGTACGGCGGGAATGATCAATCCCAACGCTTCCAATATGGGTATATTTGCCACAGGCTATCACTGGTGGAATGTCATCTTTCCTAACGTTACGGGTTGGGTGGCACAGACGAATATTACTGGCAATCTCATTACATACGCTTTGACTGCTACTGCTGGGGTCAATGGTACAATCACCCCTTCCACAGCCACCGTCTCTCAAGGATCAAGCAAAACTTTCACCATTACCCCCAATACTGGATATCAACTGAGTACTCTTACGGACAATGGAGTCAATGTTACTTCTTCTGTCTCGAACAATACTTATACGATATCAAATATACAAGCTAGACATACGATTGTTGCGACGTTTACACAGATGGGAGCTGGGGTCACATACACGGTCAAAAAAGATGGCACTGGTAACTTCACTACCATTCAGGCTTGTGCCGATGTGGTGAAGGCGGGGGAGACTTGTGTGGTATATCCGGGGACATATCAAGAGCATGTTTTGACCAAATCCGGCGGCACTTCTTCGAATGCCGGCGCATGTGCTCCTGTGACAGGCGCCTATCCTAATTACAAGGTTGGCTCACAAAGTCTATGCAATGAGAAAAGGGTAACATTCAAAGCCGAAGGCAATGTTACAATGCGTGGATTCGAAATAAGGCATCCGTTTGTCACCGTTGAGGGTTTTGATATTACGGGATATTCTGACAATTATTTAGGACATATTACTGTTATGCCAGCCGGCAATAATTGTGCCGTCATCAAAAACACTATACGTGACGGAGCACAAAATGTATACGGGATTCTAATGTACCAAAGCGGGAGCAGTTCGGCCAATAATTGTGTATTCCGCGACAATAAAGTCTACAACTTAAGTTTCCATTATTTATCTATAAATGGGATTGGCCACGCGTTCGAAAGAAATATATTTGAAGACTTGAATGGGTGGGATGCGATCCGATTGTTTGGTAGTGGCCACTATTTTTACAGAAATGAGTTTCGCCGAGGTGCGGCCAAGGCAGGTCTTGGCAATCATCCAGACTGGGTGCAGGCGTTTTCAGATAACGGGGGCGAATCTTACAATATTGTTTTTGAAGAAAACTGGGTTCAAGACATACAAAGTCAGCTGGGGCAGATGAACAGTGGCGGTGGGATTGTTGATCCAAAATTGTCATTGCGTTTTCACGATTTCTATTTTAAGGGGAATGTTTTTGCCAATGTTAGTAATAACATGAACGTCGGTGTACCTGGGATGAAATATGTCAATAACACTTTCTATCGATTGGCATACACACAAGACGGTATTGTGTACGGGGGATCGTTAACTAGAGGTGATGCATCTAATAGTCTATTAAAGAATAATGCATTTATTGCCGGCGGTCTCCAACCTAATACAGCTGATTTCGGTGGTTATTATTCTTTGTCTGGAGCAGAGCTGTCTAAAGAAGTGCTTGCCGCATATGTTACAAAAGAGGATCTTCATACTGCATACCCGTATCCGATAGCAAAATCTGTTCTTGATGATGTCAGTGCGCACGGATATACAAATCCAAATGGTGTCCCAACCGCGAAAGCAAAATTATTGACTAGTATTTCCCAATTCACAATTGGGTCCGTCTCGGAGTCATATAAAACGCTTTTATACGAGGCCCTAAAGAGGACATCAGATCTGGATACGTCAATACGTTCGACCTTTGTCAGAGATTACAATTTTGTAGCTGGACCCGCTCCTACATTTTCAGCCAAACGCGCAGATAGATGTGCCAATGCAGTACCCGAAGGATTTTGCGAACCCAACGGTGTTAATGGTGGCGATCCAAAATTGAGAAATATTAATGATCCGCTTGGACCAGATGGAAGAGCATTCACGGATGATGATGGCCTTCGCCCTCTTGGCGGTTCGCCATTATGTGGACGTGGAGAGGGAGGTTCTGATATTGGCGCATACCGTTGCAATGGAAGTACTTTGCCCGAAATACCCACAGGCACACCATCAGTAGATTGCGCAGATTCATCAATCCGTTGTGTTGATGACACACCCGGATCAACACAAGAATATCAAAGCATTCAGTCATGTGCTAACGTTGCTTTGCCCGGTGATACCTGCTTGGTCTTTCCGGGAAATTATCCTGAACATGTTGAGACTGTTCGGTCAGGAACCTCTGCGCAGAAGATTAGATTTTTGGCTAGATACAAAGCCCAAGATCGATCAACGACAGATAGTCTGCGTGCTGTCACAAAAGGTTTTCGAATAAAGCACCCAAATATTTCAATTGAAGGATTTGATATAACAAAATATGATGTTGGCTTGGATCAAGCACACATAGTTGTTGAGGCGCCAGCAGATAATTGTAATATTTCCGAAAATATTATTCGTGATGGAATTTATCTGACTTCGTATGCGTATTACTTTGATGCGCAGACAAAGACGATTACCAATCCAGCCGGCGGTTTTATTGCCGCAGGATTCAGGCCGGGAGTAACTATCTATATTGGGTCGAATATCAATAACTGGATAAAGAACCACGATAGAATAAAAACCATAAAATCTGTTACGGATACAAAGTTGACGGTTGTTGACACTGATACTTTGGAGACAGAAGGACCAGTAAACTCTACCTTGTATGTTAATAAAGCAGAAAAAAATGGGGTGGGAGGAATAATGCTCATATCGTCTTCGCAGATTGGAGCCCCAGATTTTTGTACAATAAAAGGAAACCTCTTCTCAAATCTTGCAGGTCGTGGGATATCCATCCACGGTACGCACAATACAATTACAGAAAATACATTTGTGCGGATGAACGGGTGGAGGATGATTTCACTATATGGAAGCAATAATCTTTTTTCTCGCAATATATTTAAAGACTCACCTAGATGGCCCGGTTTCGAGGCGCCACTTCCCGGTACCAAGTTTTCTGTTGGATCAGGAAGTTGGGACATGTACGACACTTTCTTAACCAGTACTGGACAAATCGACGGGGAAGTCAGTGATAATATATTCGAATATAACTTTATCAAGGATATAGATGCACAATTTGCCACGGTTGAAGAGACTGCCCCAGGAAGAACTATTGGTCTGGAGAATAAAGGCCTGATATTAAGGAACAATGTTTTCATTGGTATGGAAATGATCGGAAGCTTCACGCGCCCAGAGACTTTTGTTGTAAATAATACTTTCTATAAGAATGCATACAAATCAATCCACAATTTGGTTGTTGGCAAAAGTGTCGCCGGAAACCCTGTCGGTAGTTCCATCTTAAATAATGCTTTTGTTGAAAGTGGCTGGTCTGTTAACCCAGAGATCGGCGGCTGGTACTCTATTATGGGAGATAATAGTTTACCGACCTTGGGCGTAACTGCAAACTACAACTTTGTCTCCGGGCCCGCATCGCAAGGTTTTCCTGCAAAATCAGGGTTCGCTGGCACAGAAGCAAATGGTATCAATGGGGGCAATCCGAAATTTCAGAATATCAATAATCCATTGGGACAAGATGGTATTCCATTTACAGCAGATGACGGATTGATCCCTTTGTCGGGATCGCCACTT
Source organism: uncultured Candidatus Saccharibacteria bacterium (assembly GCA_964646515.1). Taxonomy (GTDB): domain Bacteria; phylum Patescibacteriota; class Minisyncoccia; order Phycocordibacterales; family PALSA-1337; genus C7867-002. The sequence continues at coordinate 5,564 of CAZYES010000026.1, forward strand.
TGCATAGGTGGAGAGAATGGAAAATATATAGGGGCCTATCCTTGCGCGGGGGCAAATTAGGGTTGGGTAATACAAAGTGTTCCCAAGCTATTGGTTAGGAAACTTAGTAGCATGTAAAAATTGTTGTCTAGAGTCATATTATTGGCGAAGTAATGACAACTATATGTAACTTGCAACACCCTATTTTGTTTCACCTTCTATGAGTGCCAAGTTGATCGGCAATGGTCATTGGTTGTCAGGTGATGATGGCAAACCTCGTACGAAAGACAGATCATTAGTAGAATACTATACATGAACGAAATGACACTCCATAATCAATGGATCATTAAAGCTCCAATAGGTGACGTGTTCAGAATAGTGACCGACTTTGAAAAATTTCCGGAGCACTTTCCAAAGGTCGCCGAAGCAATAGAGATCAGAAAGCGGGAAGGAGACTATCTGGAGATGGAGGCGACCGTGAAATCATTCGGAAGAAAATTTCAGGTTAAGATGAAGACGCATATTCTTCCGGAAAAAGGATTCATCTCAGATAACGATAGTTGTCAGTTTGGGACTTCTGGACATGAGAAGCTGTTGCTTTATCCGCACGCAGAAGGGACTTTGATTGACTATACCTATCAGGTGACTATCCATAGAAGATGGCTAAGCATAGTCTCTGGGCTACTCATCCGCCGATATTCAATGAAATACTGGGAAAAGGCAGTCATCAATCAGCTTAAAAAGATTCTTGAGAAACGGTAGTGTTAATAATAGTTTTGACCGCTTTTTTATTTACGATATTTATCTTGAAACTCTTTTATCGTAGATAAGCATTTCTCTATAGCAATAACTTCTTTGCAAAAGCTGTGTCCGTTTGCCAGACATCGCCATCAAACCACTCTAGGCCTTCAAATTGGAGCTTGTAAGCGTCTTTTGGCCTCTGGAGTGATCCGAGATAGACGTAGCGCATTTTGGCTTCTTTGGCATATAAAATGGCACCTGACTAACCTCAGATACATATTGCACTCATTAACCAAATGGGCGCATGAAAAT
>CAZYES010000027.1:0-5730 GCA_964646515.1 uncultured Candidatus Saccharibacteria bacterium
CACTCGAGTAAATCTCCTGCGATTTCTCGTGGTCTACGCTATCGCTTCGACCACTCGAGTAAATCTCCTGCGATTTCTCGTGGTCTACGCTATCGCTTCGACCACTGGGGACTTTTTCTCGCCTTTTTAAGCCCAAACTTACGACGTTCTTTGGCGCGCGGATCACGTTTTAGATATCCCAATTTCTTCAGACGGCCACGCATCTCGATATCGTAGACAAGAAGAGCGCGAGAGATACCCAAGCGCATGGCTTCGGCTTGAGCGGTAATGCCCCCTCCGGATAGTCTAGCGGTGATATGAAATTTCTCGGCAGGTTTGCTTTTTGTGATAGCTTCGGTGACTATCGCGCGCATTTCGTGTACTGGAAAATATATTTCTAGGGTCTTGTCGTTGATTTCATAACTGGCTTTTGGAGATGGGAAAAGACGTACACGAGCCACTGCGGTCTTGCGACGGCCGACTGCTTCGTAGTATTTCTTTATTGTGTTGGTTGAGGTCATATGAGACAGTAAGGATCTGATATTTTAATCTTTAATAATAAGGTTTTTCATTCTTAGATTTCTAAGTTTATTATCCGGCAACATACAGTAGATTGCTTTTTTGAAGACTTCTTCCATACCACGACGCACGATGAGATCACCTAGTTTCTCCGTATTCAGACCTCCACGATGTCCCGTATATGTTACATACGTGTCTCGTGTCTTCTTCAGGGCGGTAATGTCAGTCAGTCGGGCATTGATAATTTCGACTTTTGAATCGGAGACTTTATTTTTTGCAAATTCGGCTTTGTTTTTACCCATGAGGATAGAAGCCGCCTCACTAGCGATTCTTCCCAATTTTTTACCTTGTGCGTCTATTGTGTATTTCATAGTGTCTGATGCGAATATTATAGATTATACAAATTCGATAAGAGCCATAGGCGCTCCATCTAAGTCTCTCGCGGGTAATTTTATGATTCTCGTATACCCACCATTTCTATCTTTATATTTTGGAGCGATCACGTCGAATAACTTTTTTGTTTCTGGCGCACCGCGAATACGGGATGTTATTAGTCGTCTTTCAGCTATTGTGCCGATCTTGGCTTTTGTCGTCAGCTTCTCAACGAATGGCCTGAGTTCTTTGGCCTTGGCGAGTGTTGTTTTGATGCGTAGATTGCGAATGAGATTGCGAGCCAAAGAACACATGAGCGCGTGTCTCTGGTTTTTTTCCCTGCCGAATTTTCTTACGTTTGAATGGTGTCTCATGTTATTGGCTAGTGTCTACTGACTATCCCTATTGTTTCAAAGTGACGCCGTATTGCGCTAATAATTTTTTGATTTCTTGCATACCTTTTGCGCCCAATCCGTCAACGTCCATGATGTCAGATTCTTTCTTACGGGCCAAACCACCAAGTGTGCGGATATTACCATTACTCAAGGCTTTGGTAGTTCGGGCAGATAATCCCAATGAATCGATCCTAGTTTTCATAAGATCAGTGTCCAATTCACCCTTGCTTGTAATACCTGGTTTCGATTCTTTATCTTCCGCATCTTTTTCCTCTGCTTTCTTTGTTTTTTTCTCCACGGGTTCTTCTTCTTTGAATCCAACGATAGCCTTCAACTGGTTTATCATTATGGTAATTGATTTTTCCAAAGCTTCATGTGGCGTGATCGTGCCGTCAGTTTCTATAGTAATACGAACTCGGTTGAAATCGGTGCGATCGCCCACGCGCATGTTTTCTACTTCATAGTTAGCTTTACGTATTGGCGTGAAAGCGGCATCTAGAGTTATAGATCCGATCTCAACGCGATCTTTCTGAATGATCTCCTTGGCAACATACCCTAGCCCTCTTTCTGCGGTGGCCTCTATATCGAGTTCAGCTGATTTATCAGTAAGTGATGCGATATGAAGATCGGGATTTAAGATTTCTGCTTGACCTGGAACTTTGATATCTCCAGCTGTTAGTTCTTTGACGCCATGAGCTTTTATATTTAACACTTGAGGTTCCTCGGTATTTAATCTGACCCTTATCTTTTTTAGAGCCAGTAGAATAGTGATAACGTCTTCCTTAACATTATCTATTGTGGAGAATTCATGTTCTACACCTTTTATTTTGACTCTAGTGATAGCTGCGCCTGGTAATGAAGAAAGAATGATTCTACGTAGGGAATTTCCCAGAGTATGTCCGTAACCTGGATATAGACCGTCGATTTCGTAGGTGCCACTTACATTATCTTCGCGAACTACTCTCGGTTTTGAAGGTAAAATGATTTCGTATAGCATGTTTTTTTTATTAAAATAAAAGTTTAATTATACACTAAAAATAAATATTGTCTAGCGCGTATAGAACTCGAGTACAGCTTTTATATCGAAAAGTAGCTCTGACATGTCCACGGTTGGCTCGGCGATGACGGTTATCTCCTTTTTATCAGCATTGACCCCGATCCATGCCGGCCATTTGAAATTTCGTAGTTCTTCATTGAGTTTAGAAAAGATGATCTTTTTTTTGCTTCCTTCACGTATGGTAAGCTTATCTCCCACTTTGACTTCATAAGAAGGAATAGTGACTTTTATATTATTTACCATGATGTGTCCGTGTGAGACCATCTGGCGCGCCGCTGAGCGAGTGACGGCAAAACCCGACCTGACTATGACATTGTCTAGGCGACCTTCTAGTATACGCATTAGATTTTTGGTATTGTCGCCAGTAGTTTGTAGAGCTTTCTTTACATATTTAGTGAACTGTTTGCCAGATACGCCATAGCTGAAGCGTGCCTTTTGTTTTTCTAACATTTGTTTGCCATATTCACTCTTTGCGCCACGGCGACGCATGTTTTTTGCTTTACGCTGTAAACGCATAGCATATTTTTGTGTCTGCGTCTTTCGGAAAACGGCTGCTCCCAAGTATCTTGCTTTTTTATATCGTGGTCCTATCTTCATAAGATTGTAATTATATTAAAAAATGATGCTTTTTATACTCGACGTGGCTTTTTGGGCTTTGGTCCATTGAATGGAATGGGAGTCATGTCTCTGATCGAAGTGATGGCGACTCCCTTGCTGATAAATCCCCTTATCGCCGATTCACGGCCGGAGCCGACGCCTTTCACGACTACGCTGATTTCTTTTAGCCCGATATTTTGTGCGCGGGTAGCCAAAGCCTCGCCTACTTTGGCGGCTGCAAAAGGTGTTCCCTTCTTTGCTCCACGAAATCCCGCTCCGCCACTTGAACCCCACATGAGAGTATTGCCACCTTTGTCTGTAAGTGTCACCTTGGTATTGTTATAAGTTGATTGTACATACAAAATACCGGAATCCAGGCGTTTTTTTGATGAAACACTGGCAACCTTTGATGTTCCGTCGGTTGATTCTGACCCTTTTGTTGTAACTATCCTTTTTTTACCCATGATAATGTCTGAACTATTTTTTGATTAATTTTTGATCATAAAGATGACAATAGTAAAACTTGATTACTTCTTTTCTTCTTTCCTCTTGCCAGATCCCATCGTCTTTCTGACATTACCCCTGACGGTTCTTGAGTTGGTCTTGGTCCTCTGGCCTTTTGTCGGTAAATGTCTAGCATGACGAAGACCGCGATATGCTTTTATGTCTTTTAATCTTTTAATATTACCAGCAATTTCACGTTTCAAATCACCTTCTATCTTGTAACTTTCCACGATTTTGCGAATGGTGTTTTCTTGTTCGACGGTAAGATCTTTTGGTTTAATAGCGCCATCGATTTTTGCTTTAAGAATGATATGTTTTGCTCTTGAATGACCAATGCCGTAGATCGCCGTCAGAGCGAACTCAAGTCTTTTATTTTCAGGTAATGTTATTCCTAGTATACGCATTTTGATTTTATGTACTTAAATATAGATTGGTGCTTTATCCTTGTCTCTGTTTGTGTCTGGGGTTGGCTTTACAGACGACGTAGACATAACTCCCTCGGCGGACGACGGAGCATTTTGGACATATTCGTTTTACCGCAGCTTTGACTTTCATATTATTTAAAGACGCTTGGTGATCCTGGCACTGCCTCCATACGAATCCCGTTCCAACTCGACGCGATCACCGATAAGAACGCGAATGCGATTCATTCGCATTTTGCCGGCCAAATAGGCCAAAATTATCTCTTCGGTATTATCAAGTTGTACTCGAAAAAGCGTATTTGGCAGTGCCTCTACGACTCTGCCTGCAAACAGATTTTTCGGTATTTTTTTTGAACTGGGCGCAGTATCCATTGGTAAAAAGCGCGTGTGTTACATACTAGCAGATAAGTGGTTATTTAGTCAATTGAACGTTTGACCTTATGTTGACACTACACGGAATGAACCATTTCTCACAGACTCAGTATAACCCCTCTGGTCAACGGTCCAAAGTACCCCAAAGAGGGATATATGTTGTTGGCCTTCTGGAATCTGATGACGGAGGCACGAGTCAGAGAACCAAAGAAGTCAGTCTCGTTACCAGGAGAACCAGGTCCAGTGGTAGCTACTGTATATCCATGGGTATTCAGGTATTGTTGCAGAGCTTTGACGTCAGAACCGGTGTCTCCTAGCTGTAAGTCTCTGGTGAATGAATAACCTGTGGTTGGTAGTTGGTTGGTCGGTAGGGTTTTGGCGACACAGGTGTAACCTACAGGGCAGTTCGGCACAGTTTTGGGTGTGCAGGTGTAGCCGGTAGGACAACCTGGTACAGGTGTTGTGGTTACAGGAGTGTTGTATATGGGAAGACGGGCACTACTACCTGAAGAGTTGGAGACCGTGGACACCACAGGTGCATCGACTTCGAAGGTGGCAGATATGGTGTGATCAGTGGCTACACTGGAGAAGGTGTAGGTAGCTATAGCTCCCTGTGAGGCACTGTCAACAAGGACATCCAGTATGTGGTAGCCAGAGTCTGCGGTGATGGTGAAGGTTTGAGAGTCTCCTTCTGTTACGGTTGTAGTTCCCAAAGGACTGATGGAACCGTTGGAACCAGCAGAGGAGGTGATGGCGTAGCTGTTAACCTGTGGTGTGACTGCATTGGAGGCACTGCTTGTGGCACTTATACCTATGGCATTTGTAGCTGAGACGGTAAAGGTGTATTCAGTGCCATTGGTTAGACCAGTGGCTGTAGTAGAGGTAGAGGTGGTGGTGGCAACATAATCTTCTGGATCAGAGATGACTGTGTAATAGAGGATGGTAGAGCCACCATCAGCGGGAGCTGTCCATGTGAGGTTGGCTTCGGAGGGTGTGGAGGTGGAGGCAGAGAGAGAAGTGGGAGCGTCAGGGACAGTACTACACTGTGTTCCTGGACCTCCTTCGAAACAGGCACCGTTCAGAGCTTGTACGGTTGTATAGGTGGGACTCTCTGCATCTGTGTCGAATGTTGCGCCTGAAGCATCTACTATCACGCCTGCTCCGTCTGCCTGTACTGTCCAGGGACCGTCAGTCTGGAAGTTTCTGGTAGTGGTGGTTGAGGTAGTGTACTGACGTATCCTGGTGCCGGTGATGCCTCCACCACTCGCATCTTCAGAGTAGTTACCGTTGAACGTGGTGGTGCCAGTGATGGTGCCATAGTTGGCACTCGCACCCTCAAATACCCATTCTGTAATGGGAGCGTCATCATTGCCAACGATTGTGTCAGCTGTACCGGAACCCCACCTTCCTTCATCAGGTATGGTAATCACACCACCTGTGGCATATGTGAACTTTGCTGTGCCTGTGATGGTGCCCCAGTTGAAACTCGTATCATTGAACGTGGTGGTGCCTG
>CAZYES010000028.1:0-1815 GCA_964646515.1 uncultured Candidatus Saccharibacteria bacterium
GTGGGCGCGGGTAGGTATGAAGATGGCAAAATCGTGCCAGTGACCGTCAAGGTTGGCGACAAGATATTGTTTCAATGGGGCGATAAGATCAAAGTCGGAGAGGAGGAATACTTTATAGTCAAAGAGAGCGAAATATTAGCTATTATCAAATAACATTCTACAATATATGTCAAAAAAAATACTTTACAATGAAGTGGCGCGCAAAGCCCTGAAAGCCGGTGTTGACGTAGTAGCTGATGCGGTGAAAATAACTATTGGTCCTAGGGGCAGGAATGTTGTGCTCGATAAAGGATATGGTTCTCCGACAATAACCAATGATGGCGTATCCATTGCTCGCGAAATCACTCTTAAAGACAAATTCGAAAACATGGGAGCGGAAATTGCCAAAGAGGTTGCTTCAAAAACAAACGATATAGCTGGAGATGGTACTACTACGGCGACTATTTTGGCGCAAGCAATTATTGCCGAAGGGATGAAGCACACAACTATGGGCGTCAATGCTATGGCGTTGCGTTTTGGTATCGAAGAGGCTGCCAAAGATGTTGTGCGTGTTTTGAAGAGTACCGCCAAAGCGATCAAGACTGATGAAGAAATCAAACAGGTTGCCACTATAGCCGCCGAATCGGCCGAGCTTGGGGCGATTATCGCCGATACGATCAAAAAGGTAGGCAAAGATGGCGTGGTTACCGTGGAAGAATCACAATCTACTGGTCTCGAATCGGAGATAGTGGAAGGAATACAGTTTGACAAAGGTTATATTTCTCCATACATGATCACAAATGCCGAAAGGATGGAAGCAGAATTCAAAGAGCCGGCGATCTTGATTACTGATAAGAAAATTTCTTCGATCAAGGAGATTTTACCTATGCTTGAGCAATTGGCGCAAAGTGGCAAGAAAGATCTAGTTATCATTGCCGAAGATATTGATGGTGAAGCGTTGGCTACGTTTGTGGTAAACAAGCTACGTGGTGCATTCAATGTTCTTGGCGTGAAAGCGCCCGGTTATGGCGATCGCAAGAAAGAGATACTCGAAGACATTGCTGTCACCGTCGGCGCTAAAGTTATTACTGAAGATGTCGGTATCAAGTTTGAAAACGCTGGACTAGAATCATTGGGTCGCGCTCGCAAAGTGATTTCTTCCAAAGACAATACGATCATTGTTGGCGGTAAGGGTAAAAAGTCTGATATTGAATCAAGAATAAATCAGATCAAAAAACAGCGCGAAGCGACCGATTCTAAGTACGACAAAGAAAAGCTAGATGAACGCATTGCCAAGCTTTCTGGCGGTGTAGCGGTTATAAGAGTGGGCGCGGCCACAGAGACGGAAATGAAATATCTGAAGTTGAAAATCGAAGATGCGGTTAATGCTACTAAAGCGGCTATTGAGGAAGGGATCGTGGCTGGCGGTGGCGTTGCTCTCATCCGTGTGGCTCATGAGGTGATGAAAGCCATGCCCCATAAAAAAGATATGACAAAAGAACGTGAACTTGGCTACGACATCGTCCTGAAAGCGCTTGAAGCGCCAGCCAAACAGATTGCCATCAATGCAGGAAAAGAAGATGGTTCTGTTATTGTCGATAAGATCAAGAATGGTAAAGGAAATATTGGTTATGATGCTCTCAAGGATGAAATAGTTACCGATATGATTGCCACTGGTATAGTTGACCCCGTCAAGGTTACTAGACTAGGTGTTGAGAACGCCTGTTCTGCCGCAGCTATCTTGCTCACTACTGAAGCGGCTGTGGCTGATTTGCCAGAGGAAAAAGAGAAGCATGTTCCTCACGGAGAGGCTGGAATGGATTATTAGGAATTAGG
>CAZYES010000028.1:1915-5596 GCA_964646515.1 uncultured Candidatus Saccharibacteria bacterium
CCCCAAACTAATGGAAACGCTTCATCAACACCAGTCGTTCCGGTAGTTGAGACCACCAAGATTTCTGGGAAGACATCGCAGTATCACAATGCTGAGTTGGGTTTTTCTGTGAATTATCCTACCACATGGGAAGCCAATAATACCGACACAGGCGTATTTTTCATTATGCCTATAGATCAAAGTCAGGTCTCTACTGTAGCCAAGCTCGAGTCAAAGATAGTTGTATATTCTGGCAAGTGCTCATTTCCGCCGGTCACTACAGTCAAAGATCGTGGCACTCTCACCGTCAATGCCAATACTCTGAACATGATTTCGATGTCTAACACTGTTCAAGGCCGTGCCTATTTTGATCGCATGTATTCTTTGCAAAAAGGAAGTGTATGTTACCTCTTCTTATTCTCTTCTATTACTCAGAGTACTACTAGCAAGAATCTTAAGGGTTCAGATCTTACTCAGGCACAAAATAATAACAAGGCCATCGTCAATGTTGCTGATTCAGCCTTTACCGATATGGTCAAATCATTCACTTTCGTAACCGGACCAGCGGGTGTGGATGAGACCAAAGTATCACCGGCAAAATAGTTAGTGGGTTAGTTTAATTATCAATTTTATATAACCAATCATATGACATATGTTATATACGGTATTCTAGCGGTTGTTGTCTTGATTGTTATCTGGGTGATTTTTTCTTACAACGGTTTTATCACCAAGGTCAATCGTGCCAAAGAAGCTTGGGCTGATATCGACGTTCAACTGAAGCGTCGTTACGATCTCATCCCAAATCTAGTAGACACTGTCAAAGGATATGCAACTCATGAGAGTCAAACTTTTGACAAGGTGACACAGGCTAGGGCGACTGCTATGGGTGCGGGGACGCTTGCAGAGAAAGGGCAGGCCGAAGCAACCTTGGCCGGCGCTTTGAAATCTGTCTTTGCTATTGCCGAAGCCTATCCAGAATTGAAGGCCAATCAGAACTTTTTGGCTTTACAAAACGAGCTTACCGATACGGAAAATAAGGTCCAAGCGGCAAGACGTTTTTACAATGGCAATGTTAGAGATTTGAACACCGCTATTCAGGTTTTTCCCGGCAATGTCATCGCGGGAATATTCCACATTGTTCCTATGGAGTTTTTCCAACTCGATGAGGCGGATGTTGCCAGAGAGCCTGTAAAAGTCAAGTTTTGATGGCTACTCTCTATACAGAACAGAACAAAAATGTACGAAAGACATGGTTTTTGATGACCATATTTTTGGTTATTGTTATTGCTATCGGATATTTTATTAGTTGGTATTATGACAACTCGATTATTCTCATAATAGCGGTAGCATTTTCATTGGTCATGAATTTTATTAGCTACTGGCATTCGGACAAGATCTCTTTATCCTTGACCAGAGCTGTGCCGGCCGATCGTGATTCCAATCTGGAGCTCTTTCGTATTGTGGAAAACCTTTCGATCACTGCTGGCCTGCCTATGCCTAAAGTCTATATTATCGAAGATCAATCGCCCAATGCTTTTGCCACGGGTAGGAACAAAGAACATGCCACAATTGCTGTCACCAGAGGTCTTTTAAATATGATGGACAAAAATGAACTCTCCGGTGTTATTGCTCACGAACTCTCCCATATAGGCAATCGTGATATCTTGCTTCAAACTGTAGTTGTTGTCTTGGTTGGTATGATTGCTATTCTGGCAGACTTTTTCTTACGCACCTCGTGGTTGGGTGGTGGTAAGAGGGGTAGCAGTAGACAAGGAGGAGGTCAGCTTGGGTCGATCCTTGTTATTGTCGGAATTGTTTTTGTCATATTGTCTCCGGTAATTGCACAACTTATTCAGCTTGCCGTCTCTAGAAGGCGTGAATTTTTGGCCGATACAAATGGGGCGCTTTTGACTCGTTATCCCGAAGGTCTGGCTTCGGCCCTGGAGAAGATCTCCGCTGTCGGTCTGCCCATGTCTCGCGCCAACAATGCTACCGCACACCTGTTTATCGCCAATCCATTTGGCGCTGGTGCTTCTCGTGGCCTTGCCAAACTTTTTATGACTCATCCACCGACAGAAGAGCGCGTAAAAATTTTGCGCGAGATGGCGGTCTAGTTTGTGTTCTATGGATGGTTACAACGTGTGGTGGCTGGAATAAATTATTATTGCTTGTTATATTGTTTATCTTCATGATAACGGAGGGTTCGCATAGTGGTCTAGTGCGCACGCTTGGAAAGCGTGTGTGGGGCAACTCACCAAGGGTTCGAATCCCTTACCCTCCGCACTTGAATTTTAGTATCGGATGACCCGAAGGCCTATATTTCTAGCCGTCCCACAGAACGGTTCTAATCCTGTAGGGGTTCGATGGCTGAGGGATTCGAACTTATTATTTAGAATTAACTTTTGCGATTTGAGATTGATATCGAAAATAGGCTTTACGCGACGCCAGCAGTTTGTCTCTATTTGGACCAGGTATTACCTTTCTAAGTTGTTCTGAGATGTGATCCATCCGAGATCGTGCTTTATGACCCATGGAAACTTTTGTTCGGCCGAGCTTCATTCCGAGATGCTCAGCTTTTGTAAAGTCACAAATCTTTTTCTTATTCCGATTGATTGGAAGTTTCTGATTCTTATCGAAATCATTAAGTAAATTCTCTATTACTATCGAAATCGCCTCCATTTGTTCTCGTGAGACTCTGCTTGCGCTAACACCTATATCATCAATAAATATTGCAATTCTCGGATCATGTCCGTATAGCTGTTTGTCGACCTGCCATTTCAATCGAATAAATAGATCAAGATTGCACCAGATTGACAGACGAGTAGATGTGGCAAAACCACGGGCTAATATTTTTTCTGTTGAGCCACTGCCTTTTGATTCTCTCGGCACACAACAAAGATCAGCCAAAATGTTCGCAGCGTCCACGCTACACTCGCATTTGGAATGGAAAAGGTAAAAAACTCGGTCTCGACTAATTTGTTCGAAAAATCCTTTAACATCGAGACCCAGCAACATTCGGTTCTTTTGTTTTTCTAATAAATAATGTGCCGCTTGGACGTGGTTTCTCTTGGATAGTCCACCGAATATATATTGCGGTAGCAAGTTATCGTGAGGCGCTAAAATGTGTTGGTCAATCAGTTCAAGTAGTTTGCCGAGAGGTGTGCCGAAAGCGCTTCTTACAAATTTATCTCTGTCTGGTTCGGAATCGGAGCTGTCGTACCAAAAATTGTCGAAGTGTTTAATAACCCGATCAATTAATGCGCGAGTCAATTGGATTGGCTTGCTACCAGCAAGTCTCTTTGCGATCTCATTCTTACTCCTGAGCCCAATTTTAGGGTATCTATTTTTTGACATACTTTTTGAGTTGCTTGGCTTTTGATCTTATCAGATGCATTTGGAATTTTTCACCAAGTTTGATCAATGATTTCTCAATAGATGAAATAGTCTTTATGTCACTATCGTCTGTTGATGAGATAAAAGGCAAAAGTGATCCAGTTCTAACTCCGAGTTTTTGTGCAAGATTCGCAATAAATATTTTCGATGGTGCTCTAGATTCAGATTCAATCATCGATATCAAAATAGTAGACACCTTTAAAGCGTTGGCTAACTCTTCTTGTGTAAGGCCAGCTTCTTCTCTGATTTTCTGTTCTATCAAAATGCTGACTATTAGATCTTAAATAAATTACAAATACTGATAATAAA
>CAZYES010000029.1:0-4354 GCA_964646515.1 uncultured Candidatus Saccharibacteria bacterium
CAGGTAATATTCCATTAGCCGATCTTGCAGAAAAGATGAAAATGGAGAACGGTTACTATTTCTATCAAGTCAAGGACGATTTCTCAAATGTTGTCAGTCAAAACGTTGATATACCTCGCATTATACTGTTCCACCATACTGACAGTCTTCCTAAAATCAATAAAAAAACCGGCTTGGATGTACATTTGAACATTACCGGCGCTGATGCTCAAAAATTATATCAAGCTAATCCAGAAAATTACCTAAGCACGCTTGAAGATGCAATCATCCTAGAGAGGAAATATTTTGAAGAAACAGGGAAGCATTTAAGCGCCTACACTACCAATAGTGCCCAGTGGTTGCCAGGAAGCAAGGCGGGCGCTCGTCTCGTCCTCTCCTCTTGGTACCCTGGCCTTCACAGGCTCCGCGTGGATGCCTATGACCTGACGTATCAGGGCGGCATACTGGGTGTCCGCCCCTCCCGCTGTTTTAAATAACCATAGGTAGTTTGTAACTTGATTGTCTTTAATTTATTTTTCTTTTTTAATTTTTATTCCGGATGGTAATGCGGGTAACGCATACTTCCGCGATGAATATAAATCTGTTATAGTACGCCTATGACTCCAGAAGAAAAATCATTGCTCGAGCGCACCTATAAAATGGTGGAAGACAATAATGCTATTCTGCAGTCTATACGCCGGACAAATCGTTTCTCGATCATTATGCGTGTTTTTTATTGGGTACTAGTATTAGCGATTGGTTTTGGGGCATATTATTTCATTCAACCTTATGTAGACTCTATGCTTGGTATAGTTGGGCAGGCACAACAGGTTGTAGGGGCTACAGGTAATACAATCGATAAAGCGCAGGGTAGATTGGATTCGATTACGGATTTGTTGAGGTGAGGGTTTTTATAGTAGCTGTTTTGGTCCCCCTTCGCTCTTTACTCGCTTTGCTCGTTCAGAGCTTCGGAGGGACAAGTAGGTTACAAGGTGACGATCTTTAAAAAGTAGATGTTAGTAAATGCCGAGGTAGCTGTTTTGGTAGATATACATAGGGTTCGACAGTTACAAGGTGACGATCTTTAAAAAGTAGATGTTAGTAAATGCCGAGGTAGCTCAGTTGGTAGAGCATTCCCCTGAAGAGGGAAGGGTCACCAGTTCGATCCTGGTCCTCGGCACCATGTACAGGTTTTGACTCAGTAAGTAAGCTATAATAAAGGGATAAATTATCACAGACAGCCTTGCCGTGTGGACACCTACAACCACACGGCACGTTTGGTCATCAAGCGCGCCTGCCAGACACGGTTTGAGATGACTTTAAGCTGTTCGATAGAAAGTATCCAATGAGAAAGATTTTTGTTTTGTGATGAATGTAACTTTCATAAGGGTTATGTCGACTCATAACCAAATAGATCGTATCAATATAAGATAAAGTCTCGATAAAATAAGTTTCAAATATTGATAAAGAAAAATTCAAATTTTGATAAAATTTGAGATTTTTAAACTGTAATTACAATTTACTTAAATTTTCTGGAGTATCTATGACGTAGCCTCTACCCGCGATGTTGGCGATCAGATCTGGCCTTTTGCCAGAGTTGATTTTTTTACGCAAGTTACGTATATGTGCCTCAACGGTATTGGAAAAGGGGTTACTTTCTGTCGACCATACTTTTTCCATGAGAAAAGCACGCGACAACACCGAACCTATATTCTTCATCAATAATTCCAACACTCCAAATTCTTTACGAGTAAGATGGATTCTTTTATTATTGCGCGCGACAATGTGTTTTTTTGTATCCAAGGTCAGATCTTCTATTGAAAGTAATGTTTTTCCCATTAATGCGGGTCTTCTCTCTAGAGCTTGCAAGCGTACGCGTAGTTCTTCTAGAGAAAATGGTTTGGTCATATAGTCATCGGCGCCATTTTCGAAAGCAGATATTTTTGTTTCGTGATCATCTATGATAGATAAGAAAATAATAGGCGTAGATCTACCGGAAGCACGGACTTCTCTACAAACGTCGAGCCCATTTTTCTTTGGCAGGGAATAGTCTAGAACTATAGCGTCATAGTCAAAGCTTCTACCCATGAACGAACCACTACCACCGTCTTCGGCGATCTCAACCGCGTTGTCATGTGAGGCCAGACCATTTCGGATCATCTCTGCGGTAGCGCGATCGTCTTCGACTATAAGGATTTTCATAATGGCTTAAGTATAGGAGTATTATCCAAATGTGCAAGCTTGGCACGGTTGACTTGGCGGTCATTTTTTGGTAAGTTGAAAGCCACTATGGAAATCAAGAAAAATATCGAAGATATGTTCGCCATCGGCGCTCATTTTGGCCTGGGACGTTCGCGCAGGCATCCTACGGTGGCTTCTTATATCTTTGGCACAAAGAATGATACAGATATATTCGATCTAGAAAAAACAGAGATCATGCTAGAAAAAGCAAAGGCTTTTGTTACTTCTTTGGCTAAAGATGGCAAATCTATTCTCTTTGTTGGAGGTAAAAAAGAGGCTTCATCTACTATAAAAAATGCCGCCTGTTCTCTCAATATGCCCTATGTCGACAGTCGTTGGATCGGTGGCAGTTTGAGCAATTTTACGCAAATGAGAAAACGTATTGATCGCTATGAAAAACTTGTTTCTGACAAAGAAAAAGGGGAACTTGCCAAGTATACAAAAAGAGAGCGTATGCTTCTCGATAAGGAGATTGCCTCTCTGGAGAAAATGTTTCTTGGGATTGTCTCCATGAAAAAGTTACCCAGTGCTCTCTTTATCATCGACCCGAGATACGAAAAAATTGCCGTCAAAGAAGCCGCTCTGATGAATATTCCCGTAGTCGCTCTATCTAACTCAGATTGCAATTTGCTCCAGATAAACTATCCCATAATTGGCAACGATGCTTCCAAGGCTAGCATACAGTTTTTCGTGGAAGAGATAGTCAAGGCTTACAAGGCTGGCAAATTGTTGAAAGTCTAAAAGTCTTATTTACAACATGCTCAGTCCATTCATGTTTTTTAATAGAAACAATAAGAGCGGGCAAATCCTTCATAAGAAGGATAAAATTAAAACAGTTAATACACAATTACCAAAAAATATGATCACCACAGAACAGATCAAAGAATTACGAGACAAAACAGGTATTTCAATAATGCAATGCAAAAAAGCACTCGATGAATCCAAGGGTGATTTTGAAAAAGCGTTAGTTATTTTGCGCAACAAAAGCGGTGAATTTGCTGCTAAAAAAGTTGATCGAACTTTCAAGTCTGGTACGATTCAAGCCTATGTGCATTCTAACGGTAATGTAGCGGCTATGGTAGAATTGGACTGTGAGACAGATTTTGTGGCCAGTAACGAAGAATTCAAAGCTCTGGCGCGTGATATTGCCATGCATGTGGTAGCTTTGGACCCAAAATTTTTGAAGAAGGAGGACATAACGGAGGCCGATAAGAAAGTTGCTCGTGAAGTATTCGAAAATGAAGTCAAGGGCAAGCCAGATGCCGTCAGAAAAACCATTCTAGAAGGTAAGCTCAGCGCTTATTTTGCCGAAATGGTGCTCATGGACCAACCATTTGTGAAAGATGGTAGCGTAAAGGTCCAATCACTTGTTGACCAGGCCAGTCAGAAATTTGGCGAAAAAGTGGCTGTTACTAGGTTTGTGCGTTTTAAGGTACTCGAGTAAATTCTTGTTTATCAAAATCGTTGCGAGAACGATCATATAACACAAAATAACATGTACACATTTATTGCAATATTTTATATCTCTATTGTTGGTATTTTCGTCATGATTGTCTTGAAACGTAAGGAGATAAAAAGTGGCAAGCCCAATTTGGTTTCTAGGATTGGTAAAGGTACCGATCATATCTGTAGTTCTATCATTGCTTCTGTACATAGGTCGATTTCCTATTTCAACCGCCATACCTTCGTAGCTTTGGCCAATTGGATTGCCTATCATATCTTATTTCGCGTCAGGAACATTTATGTAAACATAAAAGACCGTTTTATCTCCAATCCTCATGGTAAAAAACTTATTGATGCGGTACGCGGAAGAGGCGAAGTCAAAAGTCATGGTGCTTCTTTCTATCTAAGACGTATTTCGGAGAAATAGCATGATAATAAGCTGATTTGTCTTGTTAATTGCCAAATATCTAATAAAATATTAGAGTTAAGTCTACTTGCCACCTTAGCTCAGTTGGTAGAGCAACGCTTTTGTAAAGCGAAGGTCCCCAGTTCGAGTCTGGGAGGTGGCTCTGAATAGTGTTCTAAAAATGACATTCAAAAATTTCGGTCTAGATAATAGGAATATTAATGATAACGTAGCATTAGAAAACCTCAACGTAATCTGATACAATAACCACATGTCTCTTGAAGC
>CAZYES010000030.1:0-4103 GCA_964646515.1 uncultured Candidatus Saccharibacteria bacterium
TAGGTAGTTTGTAACTTGATTATCTTTAATTTATTTTTCTTTTTTAATTTTTATTCCGATAATGTTGACTGATACGGAATACTATATTATTATGATTATATGCCACCACTAAATAAATTGACGACCAAAGCCAGAGAAGCCCTAAAGAGAGCCCATGAGCTCGCTATTGAGCGTGGCCAAAATCACGTCAATCCCGTGCACCTATTGTGCTCACTCATACTCCAAGAAGAAAGTATGGTTACTTCTATATTAGATAAGATGGAGGTTGATACTCCTATGCTTACTGATGTCGTTCTCGAACATATAGAAGCCCCAGAAGGTTCCAACGTTCTTTCTCCTTCATATCAGATTTATTTGACTCCCGATCTGGCACAGGTACTCGACAATTCTGTGCGCGTATCTTCTGGCCTAAAGGATGAATTTATTTCTACCGAGCACCTTTTCCTTTCTATATTTGATATACCGTGTGTTGCACGCGATATCTTGGTCAAGTTTAAAATCGATCGTGATCGCGTTTCCGTAGTCCTAAAAGAGCTTCGGGCAAATCCACAAGCCAAAGATAATGAACCAAAAAAGTTTCGTACTTTGTTCAAGTATGCCAGATCGTTGACCAAGTTGGCCAAAGAAAATCGCCTCGATCCTGTCATTGGTCGTGATAATGAGATAATGCGCATCATCCAGATACTATCCAGACGTACCAAGAATAACCCAATTTTGATAGGCGAAGCCGGTGTGGGCAAGACGGCTATAGTTGAGGGCTTGGCACTTCGTATGGCCGAAGGTGATATTCCCGAATCTCTCAAGGATAAAGAGCTCGTGTCACTCGATCTCGGTTCGCTCATTGCTGGCACCAAATATCGTGGAGAATTCGAGGAACGATTGAAAAATATCTTGAAAGAGATTGAGCGTTCCGATGGCAAAATAATTCTTTTTATAGACGAAATTCATACCTTGGTTGGCGCTGGCGCTTCGGAGGGTTCTATGGATGCCTCCAATATGCTCAAGCCTGTCTTGTCGCGTGGCGAAATACGCGCTATTGGTGCTACTACCCTCAAAGAATATCAGAAATATATCGAACGCGATCCCGCCCTAACCCGTCGTTTTCAGCCAGTTTTTGTTAACGAGCCGAGTATTGAAGACGCTGTGGCGATTTTGCGTGGATTGAAAGAGAAATATGAACTATTTCACGGCGTACGTATTACTGATGACGCCATTGTAGCCGCTGTCAATCTCGCTAGTCGTTATATTACCGATAGGTTTTTGCCTGACAAAGTCGTTGACCTTATTGATGAAGCCGCTTCTTCGCTCCGTATTTCACTGGAGAATATGCCACCCGAACTGGAAATGACGCGCAGGAAGACTATGAGATTGGAGATAGAGCGCGAGGCTCTGAAAAAAGAAACTGACAAAGCTTCAAAAGTGCGTATGGAAAAGATAGAGAGAGAGATTGCCGATCTCAAGGAGGGTACTTCCGAATTGGAACTGAAGTGGCAGAATGAAAAAGAAACTATTACAGAGATGAAAAGAATAAAAAAAGAAATAGAGGTGTTACGTATTGAAGGCGATAATGCTGAGGCTAGAGCTGATCTTGCCAGAGCGGCAGAGATTCGTTATGGCAAGTTGCCGGCATTAGAAAAGGAGTTGGAACAAAAAAGTAAAAGGCTGAAAAAGTTACAAGCTTCCAGGAGGATTCTCAAAGAAGAAATCAATGCCGAGGATATAGCTATGGTAGTTTCACGCTGGACCAATATCCCAGTCGTAAGGATGTTAGAGTCTGAGGCCATCAAGCTTTCGCGTATGGAAGAAGAGCTCAATAAGCGTATCGTCGGCCAAGATGAAGCAGTCAAGAAAATCTCGGATACTGTTCGTCGTTCGCGTGCCGGTGTCGCCGATCCAAATCGGCCGATCGGCTCGTTTATATTCCTTGGACCAACTGGCGTGGGCAAGACGGAACTAACAAAAGCTCTGGCGGAGTTTTTGTTCAATGATGAAAAAGCTCTGATTCGCGTAGATATGTCAGAATTTATGGAAAAACATTCCGTTTCCAAGTTGATCGGTGCTCCTCCAGGATATGTTGGTTATGACGAAGCGGGCGGATTGACAGAGATCGTTCGCCACCGACCTTACTCGGTAATACTTTTTGACGAAATAGAAAAAGCGCATCCAGAAGTCTTTAACATACTTTTGCAAGTTTTGGATAACGGAAGATTGACTGATTCCAAGGGTCGGGTGATCAATTTTAGGAATACTGTAATTATCATGACCTCTAATATCGGTGCCGAGCACATAGAGCGCATGGAAAGATTGGGCTTTGTTAGGAATACTGATAACCACGATCGTGATAATTATGAAAACGCCAAAGCGCGGGTCATGTCTTCTCTCAAAGATTATTTCAGGCCAGAATTTTTAAATCGTGTTGATGATACGATCATCTTTGATATCCTTTCGCCAGAGGCAATGCGTAAGATTGTAGAAATTCAAGTGGAGGAAGTCGTGAAGCGCATGGCAGAAAAACACGTCGATCTCAGTCTATCTCCAGCCGTCTTTGATCATCTGGCCAAAGAAGGCTACAATCCGCAATACGGTGCGCGCCCATTGAAGCGACTAATACAATCGAAGATCTTGACACCGGTTGCCAACCTTCTCATAAGTCAGGAAGTGGTTAAAGGTGGCAAAATACTTGTAGATATAAAAGACGGGGAATTTACCTTTGGAGTTAAGAAGAAATATTTGGCTACTAGGCAAGGCAAAAATGAAAGTCCGATCATAGCAAGGGCTACGGTTGCATAAAGATATTTTTCTATTTTGTTAAAGTCAGATATACCTCCCATTTATTTATTGTTTTGCCAGAGTGGGTAAAATATATTACAATCAGGTAGTTCTATTTGAGAACGCGCAGGTGGCAGAGCGGTCAATTGCAATGGACTGTAAATCCATCGCCCTATGGGCTACGGGGGTTCAAATCCCTCCCTGCGCACAAAAAAATCCGCGCAAGCGGATTTTTGAGTGGACGCAGGAGCGACACGCTTGAGCGTGTCGCATGGGGGATTTGAAAAGTCTGAGCATATCCTGACGACTCGAGCGAAACGAGAGGAGGAAGGATGCGAAGACTGTACTGAAGCTGTAAGCTTCAAATCCCTCCCTGCGCACTGAAATCCCGTTAAGTCAATATTGATTTCTTTTTTCCGCGTGAGAAAATTGAGTCATGGATATAAAAGGAAAACATTTAGCTATATTTGAAGGCAAACAAATAAGGAGGTATTGGGATGCTGAAAAGGAGCTGTGGTATTTTTCTGTGGTGGATGTTGTGGGAGTATTATCTGGAAGTATAAATCCTCGAAATTATTGGAAAGTATTAAAGAATAGGCTCACAGAAGAAGGTGCGAGTCAACTGGTTACAAATTGTAACCAGTTGAAAATGGTTGCTGACGACGGGAAAATGAGATTGACCGATGCGATGGATACTGAAGCATTGCTTCGTTTAGTTCAATCTATCCCATCCCCAAACGCCGAACCATTCAAGCTGTGGCTTGCCAAAGTTGGATACGAAAGACTTGAAGAGACCGCTGATCCCGAATTGGCTATTAATCGTGCTCTGAGGACGTATTTAAGCAAAGGATATTCTGTTAATTGGATAAACCAGAGACTTAAAGCGATTGAAATCCGTAAAGAACTTACGGATGAATGGAAAAAAGCTGGGGTCAAAGAGAGACGCGAATTTGCCATTTTAACGGATGAGATTACCAAGGCTTGGACTGGTATGACCACCAGAGAATACAAGAATCTAAAAGACTTAAAAAAGGAAAACCTCCGTGACAATATGACCAATCTTGAATTGGTACTTAATATGTTAGCCGAAACCGCCACCTCAGAGATTTCAAAGAAAGAAGAACCGATAGGGCTTGAACCAAGCAAGAAAATCGCGGAAAGGGGAGGTAAGATTGCCGGAAATGCTCGGAAACATGTTGAGAAAGAAACGGGCAAGCCGGTCATTACCAGCGACAATTTTCGAGATTTTAAGAGAAAATCGTTGAGGGCTTGGAAGTGAAATGATCTAACATGTGGTATAATATTACGCATATGAAAAACTCTCAAAAAGTTTT
>CAZYES010000031.1:0-3388 GCA_964646515.1 uncultured Candidatus Saccharibacteria bacterium
TGCTCCGGAGACAGGATTCGAACCTGTGACCAATCGCTTAACAGGCGACTGCTCTACCGCTGAGCTACTCCGGAATGATTCAAGGTGCATGAAAAATGTAGCATATTTGGCTAGTGAAATCAAAAATACGTTAAATATAGAGGTATATAGAGCGAGGTTATCCACTTTAGTGTTTTTACGTGTGTTGGTGGGTGTTATAATATTGGTTAGTTATCAAATAAAATATATGCAAAATAGATCATCCAATCCAATAAGTTCATTGCTGACCGCCATAATTTTTTTGGTGTTCATAGGCTATTCTCTTTCCAAGGCAAATATAGTTTCTGGTGCCAGTCTTTTTCTCTGGGCTGTGTTGATATTCGTTATTGTTGTTGTCATCAGCGGTCTTCGTATAATAGATCAATATGATCGCGCCGTTGTTTTGACCCTCGGAAAATATACGAGTACTAGACAGCCGGGTCTCACCTGGATCATGATAGGGTTTCAGAGAATGATAAAAATCGATATGCGTATCACAACTACTGATATTCCGCAACAGGAAGTTATCACAAAAGATAATGTCCCCGTTGGTATCAATGCCGTTGTCTATTTCCAGGTACAATCGGCTGAGAATGCGATATTGAATATCAAGGATTACACGCTTGCCGTTTCGCAATATGCCCAAGCAGCGCTCAGGGACGTTATCGGAGGTATTGAATTGGACCCTTTGCTTTCAGAGAGGGAAAAAATCGCTGAAGAGATCCAAAAGATTGTCAGTGCCGCTACTCAATCGTGGGGAATACTAGTTACCGATATTAAGATACAGGACATTGAGCTCCCAGCAGATATGAAACGAGTTATGGCAAAACAGGCCGAATCTGAAAGAGAGCGCCGCGCTATCATTATCAGGGCAGAAGGAGAATTTCAGGCTTCTCAGAAATTGGCACAAGCGGCAAATATCCTCGGCGCGACACACGGAGGTCTTTCAATGAGGACGTTACAAACTATAGAAAAAATCAATCCCGATCCTTCCAAAACAGTTATTTTTGCCTTGCCGGTTGAAGTACTCGAAGGCATAAAGGCAATCTCTCAGTCGGTTAGATCAAACAAAGAGACGTCTCACTAAACTTCTTTCAGGAACGACTTGGCCAATTGTGCTGTTTCTGCGCTCGACTGGTAAAAATTTTTCCAGACGACAACAATATCCGCGTCATTGAAGATTGCTCTTTGGATCTCTTTTGTGGTATCTCCTCCGGCTACGGCTACAAGGATATTATAATTACCCTTGATCTGTTTTATTTGGTAGTAAGGTATTTGTTTTTCTTTTGAGAATTCGCTCTCATCTACGCCTCTGTGTAATATGACAACGGTGGGTAGTTTCTTTAGTTTTTTCAAGACCGACAAAGCATTTTCTACATTCATCATATCGATCATAGAATCAATATTGAATTTTTCGCATTCTTCGATGAAACTGTTTATTGTTTCTATCGGCGCGACCCCCAAACATGTAGCGGCATTTGCGTGAGCGGAAGCCATCATTTCAACTTCGCGAGAGGCCAGATCGGCACACTTGTTATCGGCGACGATGTATGTTCCTACTGGAGCTACGGCTTTTATTTCCGATATGGCGTCGATGCCATAGGTTTTGATCAGTGGTGTTCCAACTTCTATCAGGATTTTATTTGACGTCGGTAATTGAGAGATGATTTCTCTGGCTTCCTCGATGGTACTATTAAGTGCAATATGTAGATATTTTGTGCGCTTATTTAATATTTGTTTTTGATTGGTCGCGATGATTTCCATGGAAATTTATTTGATTCTATTTACGAAGTCCATTGCCAGTGTTGTGGTTTTACTAGGATTTTCATAGAATGCCCTCCAGATAACAGCGATATCGGAATCATTGAAGAATGTTCGAGCAACATCTTTGGGCGTCTCTCCGCCAGCTACAGATATCAATAAGTTTCCATAGGCTCCTTTTATTCGATGTATTTGATCGAGAGGGATTTGTTTTTCTCGGTTCATTTGGTTTTCATCGACCCCTCTGTGTAGAACTGCAACATATGGAAGCCTTTTTAGTTTTTGTAATATTTCAAAGGGGAATTGGACGTTCATCATATCAACCATAGAATCGATGCCGGCAACTTCGCACCGTTTTATAAATTCATCGATAGTTTCGATTGGCGCTAGACCTAGACACGTGGCTGCTGAAGCACCGGCATTTGCTACAGCCTCGACTTCTCTAGAGCCTCTGTCCATGCACTTCAAATCAGCGATAATGTATCCGGGCTTTGCTATTTTTTCTTCCCAGTAATTTTTCAATGCAGTTATTCCTCTTGTTCCATATCTTTTTATGAGAGGCGTACCCGCTTCGATCAGGATGTTTTCCGAGACGGGAAGCATGGCGACCATGTCTTTTACCTCATCCAGAGAACGATTGAAAGCAATTTGCAGATATTTCGTTTTCCTGTTTAACATAGATATTTAGAATAACTATATTATTATATCTCGCGCAATCATTCTGGGATAGGCCACATTTTGGCCTGGAATCGGGAGCACTATTATAAGCGTTAGTCTATAACCCAAATCGGTAATCGCCAAAATTTGTTGCTGACATCCTGAACTTTCACATGTATATCGTAGGGACAAATGGTTAACAGATCGATGATATAGTAAAATAGACATACGCTTACGAGTTGTCGAAAAAATTATTCGTAATAAATAAGTTTCATTATATGACATACGATCCAGAAAATATGAATAGAATGTCCTCTAGTCAGCGTGCGAACAGGTTTGTACCTATTGAAGAAGTTCCTGACAACGATCCCAATCCGAGTGAATCTATGATGATAAAAGAGGAGGCAAGTAAAGAAAAAGAAGCGGAAAATATCCCCAAAAACAACGGCCATATTGATGTAAATGACCTGAGTCGGCCAGCAAGCTATCTGTATATGGATGATGCTGATGATCAACGCGAGGGAGTGATAGATAAGCGTGTATTATTAAGCGAACCAGATCAAGCTGGTGATGGTGAAAAAATAGAGTCCGAACTTTCTAAAAAAGACAAGAGTGGTCCGCTGGGTGCCGAGGATCGACCGATGAAAGTGGCGAAGGATGGGAAATTCCATGTGATTGACAGTCATGGTCGACGTGGCAGAAAACCACTATATAAGGATAAGATAACTTAAGCCCACAGTTATTTGCTGGGGGATTGTGACTAGCCTCATACACTTTTGTATCAGCGTGGTTTATTGCAGCTACCAACTCCTTGTTGCAGACACAGGACGTAGGTGGAGCCAGATAATAATGAGTTTAAGCGACATTTGTGTGGAGTGGCAATGGAACCACAAAACTATCTCTCAACTTCAAAGTTATAGTTCCATTTTTATCTCCTGTCCTACTTGTTGCA
>CAZYES010000032.1:0-2085 GCA_964646515.1 uncultured Candidatus Saccharibacteria bacterium
TGGCAGAATAATCGCCCTGCTGCGACTTTGGCCCTGCTATCGACAAAACAGATTCGGAAGTTTGACAGTTCGCTAATCGATTGAAGTTTTGCCGGTTATTATTGCCAGCGCGTTTGCGCTAATTTTTTTTGTCAAATTTTCAATATTTTTCTTGCGTAATGTGCGTAATGTATGATATAATCTAGATATATCGGAGGCACGCAAGAATGAGATTATCTGTTGTCAAATCGGCTAATGCCACATCTTTTTATGTCATTAAGTCAATCACTGTGGGTGGTAAAAGGACTTCCAAGATTGTTAAGAAGCTTGGCACGCTCAAAGATCTAGAACAAAAACTCGGCGAGCGTGACCCTTATGAATGGGCCCAAGAAGAGGTGGACAAATTGAATGGCGCGGAAATCTCGGATAGAACCGAAGTCATTGCCAAGTTTTCCAGCGCGAAACGCATTTCCAAGGGGAATCAGATTCGATACAATGGCGGATATCTATTTCTTCAGTCTATTTATTATGAACTCGCTCTTGATCGAATTTGCAAAGACATCAGCAAGCGTTACAAATTCGATTTTGATCTAAACGATGTCCTGTCCTTGCTTGTCTACACAAGAATTCTGTATCCTTCTTCCAAAAAATCTTCTTTGGAAGCATCTGAACGGTTTCTTGAAGCGCCAAAATCTTCATTACAGCATGTTTATAGATCCCTGGAAGTATTGGCAAAAGAAAGCAACTTTATTCAGAGTGAGCTTTACAAAGAGAGTTGCAAGAGCGTTAAGCGCAACACCAGCATTCTTTACTTTGATTGCACTAACTATTTCTTTGAGCTTGAGCAGGCAAACGGGATCAAACAATATGGGGTCAGCAAAGAACATCGCCCCAACCCAATAGTTCAGATGGGTCTGTTTATGGATGGCGATGGAATCCCATTGGCTTTCTGCATCAACCCTGGGAATGATAATGAGCAAAAGAGCTTGATTCCGATCGAAACCAATATCATCAGAGATTTTGGCCTTTCCAAGTTCATAGTCTGCACTGATGCCGGACTGGCTTCACAAAACAATCGCAGGTTTAATACCGGTGGCGAACGGGCGTATGTTGTAACCCAGTCACTCAAGACCATAAAGGCATACCTGAGGAGCTGGGCCTTGGATCCGAAGGGTTGGCAAAAATCTGGAACCAATGAGGTTATTAACCTTGAAACCATTGATGATGCCGCTGAGAATCAGGGCATTTATTATAAAAGCCGCCAAATCAAGGAAAATGGACTCGAAGAGCAATTGGTGGTGACATATTCCCCAAAATACAAGATCTACATGAGAACAGTTCGAGAAAGACAGGTGATAAGAGCTGAAAGTAAACTGAAAAAACCATCTTTACTGAAAAAGAAGCGAGCAAATGACCCGGAGCGCTTTGTCACTTCTCTGCATTGCACAAATGACGGCGAAGTCGCAGACAAAGATGTGTTCGTTCTTAACACTGATGCCATAGCCAGCGAAGAAAAGTTCGATGGATTCTACGCAGTCTGCACCAATCTTGAAGCGGAGCCAACGGAAATTCTTAAAATCAACAAAAGGCGCTGGGAAATAGAGCAGTCTTTTCGAATACTGAAGCATGAATTCCGCGCCAGACCGGTCTTTCTGAGCCGAGACGATCGGATTCAGGCTCATTTTATGACCTGCTTTATCTCATTGCTGATTTATCGCATTCTCGAACATAGGCTCAAAGCCGAGTTGCCAAGGCAAGAGGTATGCGGAGCGTCGATAGTAAGAACCCTAAGAGATATGGACTTTCTTGACATGCAAGGCGAGGGGTATGTGCCACTTTATACTCGATCCGATATGACAGACGCAATACATGATCTATTCGGCTTCAGAACAGATACGGAAATCGTGACGAAGGCGGGCATGAAAAAAATTCTCAAAAAAACTAAAAACTAGATTCACATTACTCACTTTTTAGAGTACAAACAACACTCAGAACTCCTGATCGAGAAAGAGTTCTGAGCGTTTTTTATTGCCGCAAGTGTCAAACTCAGGATATTGTAAGTAAAGTTGCCATTTTTGAAGAGTATGAAGATGGAGAATATTTAGT
>CAZYES010000033.1:0-1735 GCA_964646515.1 uncultured Candidatus Saccharibacteria bacterium
AATGATCTAACATGTGGTATAATATTACGCATATGAAAAACTCTCAAAAAGTTTTCGTGGTGCCATTATTGATAGCCATAATAGCAGTGCTAGTTATTGGAGGTGGGGTATATATTTATGAGAATAAAAGAACCGAGGTGCCGAGTGTTCAAACGAAAACCAATGTTCAAGTGCCGGATCAATCCGCACAAAATACGATTCATTCTCCCGCTCAAAATAATAACTCATCCGTACCAATTCCAATAATTGTTTCAAAATATGATTCTGGACGTGGTGTCGCTGATCAAAGTGACGGTTATTTTACGATCACATCGCCAGTCACCACTTCCTCTAAGGAAATTAAAATTACCTCTCCTTTTGCTTCGCAGTCAATGACAATCGGAAGTCAAGCAAACATCGTTTGGAATCCTAATACGTTGCCTGTAACTGTCTTTCTCACCCCAGATTTTACATGTTTGGGTGTGCCGTGTGCAATTCCCACTTCTTATCTTATTGCAGCACAAAAAACAGGTTCTAAATTCACATGGAATGTCGGTAGTGTGGTTGGTGATGAGAGAGGCGGCGGCTGTTCACCAAGTGGTACTCAAAGTTCAGATGGATGCATATACGATAATCCTTTAATTGTCCGCGCAGGCAATTATCGACTTAGTGCATGTAATATATCAAATGGTCCTCATAACTGTTCTTCGGCAATCGCAATTTCACTAACGGATGCCACTTCAAACCAAGCCTCAAGTGTTCCGGATATCAATATAGTTTCTCCAAATGGAGGAGAACTTTGGCAGTCGGGTTCAAATCAGACGGTTACAGTAAACGTGACTGGAGATCCGACAAAGGTAGGTGATAACGTGAGTCTTATTCTTTTGAATCTTTCGAACAATACGAGCGATGGGTATTCATTAGGAGGATGCCAGACTAACAACACGCCGGGTACAAAGACCTGTCAAGTTCAAATTCCAAGTAATGAGATCCCCGGGCATTATAAAATTTATGCGACTCTTACGAAATCTACATCGTCCGGTACATGTAATCTTTCCCCAGGTTATGTCGGTTGCGTTACACCACCCATAACTCAAGCTTATGATTCAAGCGATGGTTGGTTCGTTATAAATTCAGCACAATCAAGCAATAACGGCCCGACGATTAATGGCATTGATGGACCTACACAGCTCTCAGTAAATCAATCAGGGACATGGACTATTCGAGCCTCAGATTCTCAGAGTCCTTCATTAAGCTACGGTGTTGATTGGGGAGATAATACTTTTACGAATTCATCAACTAGACAAACTGTCGGATTTTTCTCAAGCAGCCCTGTTTTCAGTCACGCATATACTGCGTCAGGTATATATACTACGATTTTTACAGTTTTGAACAGATCAGGTTGGACGCAGTCTAAAATAATGGTACTTGTGCAATAGTTAAAAGTATAACTAGAGAGTTGTACCAATGGTACCTAGAGAGGCAAAAAAGGTTCCCACTTCGTCCCAGACGACGCACAAAAAAATCCGCGTAAGCGGATTTTTGAGTGGGCATAGGAGCGACACGCTTGAGCGTGTCGCCATGATGATGGTCTTGCTTGCTTTGTCATTGAGGTATCCAAATGGTGGGTGATTGAGCTAGCCACTTTTCTCTGGTTTGGCGTGATACTACGACAACGTATTTGACGAAAGTGTTAAAGTATGAAGAAGATGAGATACATCGGTAACACCTGCGATATGATTAATTCTGCAGGTCG